>JBDGPL010000130.1:0-35672 GCA_042219705.1 Halobacteriales archaeon
CGCCGGCTGCTCGCCGAAGAACTCGGCGTAGAGCGACCCTTCGGGCTCGACGGCCACGACGTGGGTGTCGGGCTCGCGCTCGAGGGCGTACTCCGCGAGGCCCATCAGCGTCCCGGCGGTGCCGACGCCGCCGACGAGGGCGCCGACCGCGCCGTCGAGCGCCTCGTAGATCTCCGGGGCCGTGGTGGCGTAGTGGGCCTCGGCGTTCAGCGGGTTCTCGAACTGCTGGGGGACGACGGCGTCGTCGAGCTCGTCGGCGAGCTCGTGGGCGCGCTCGATGGCCGCCCCCATGCCCTCGGCCGTGGGCGTGTTGACGACCTCGGCACCCAGGGCCCGCATCAGCTGCTGCTTCTCGACGCTGAACCGCTCTGGCACGACGAACACCGCGTCGAGGCCGAGCTGGTTGGCGGCGACGGCGAAGCCGATGCCGGTGTTGCCCGCCGTCGGCTCGACCACGGTCCCACCGGGGGACAGCTCGCCGCGCTCGAGGAGCCGCTCGAGCATGTACGACCCGATGCGATCCTTGACGCTCGCGCCGGGGTTGAACGTCTCGAGCTTCGCGTAGACGGGGACGTCGTCCGGCGCGGCGTGGACCCGAACGAGCGGGGTCTCGCCGACCGTCTCGAGCACGGAGTCCAGCGGCCGGCGATGGGTCGTCATCGCCCCTCGGCCGTCCCGCCGGTCGCCTCCGGGTTCGCCTCGTCGGCATCGCTCCCGGCGACCGCTGCCCGCTCCGCCTCGATCGCGTCGACGTCGATCCCCTCTGCCTCGGCGATGGCCTCGACTATGGCCCGCTGGCCCGCCAGCTCGTCCTCGACGGCGGCCACCCGGTCGCGGGTCTCCCGGGTGGTCTCGCGAAGCTCGGCCACCTCCTCGCGGAGCTCGACCGTCCGGTCGTAGAGCTCCTCCGCGAGGTCGACGATGGTGGCGAGCTTCTTCCCCGCGTTGCCCAGCATACCCGGCCGTTCGCGCGGCCGTCGTTTGGGCGTTCCGCAACGGCTGCCGGCAGGGTTTGCCCGGAGCTCCGACGCCGGGCCGTTCCACGCCGCTTATCGGGCCGCCCCGCGACGCCCCGCCAATGGTACGCGGCGCGTACGCGGCGCGGGTCGGGGTCGTCGCCGCCGCGGCCGTCGTCCTCCTGGTCATCCTCCCGTTCGGGGTGGCCGACCCGGGCGCGGTCGGCGTCTACTACGGCGGCGACCTGGCCGGCCCGCCGTTGGCCGGCCTCTTCGCGGCCGTCGCCGCCATCGCGCTCGCCGCCGGCGTCCGTGGCCGGACCGACCCGCCGCTGGCCGCCGGTGTCGCCGTCGTCCTCGGCGTCCTCGTCGCCGGACTCGTGATCCCCTGGGCCGCGGCCGTCTCCTCGTCGCTGGTCGGGGGGATGACGACCGTCGCGGCGTTCGAG
This sequence comes from Halobacteriales archaeon, assembly GCA_042219705.1. Lineage (GTDB taxonomy): Archaea > Halobacteriota > Halobacteria > Halobacteriales > Hikarchaeaceae > JBDGPL01. The sequence continues at coordinate 1,406 of JBDGPL010000130.1, forward strand.
TACCACCGGTGGGCGCTCGCGGCCGCCGGGCTGGGCCTCTTCGCCGGCTCGGCCTGGTTCGCCCGCGCGGTCGTGTGAGGGACCGGGGTCGACGGCCTCCGCGTGGCTCCGGTAGTCGAAAGCCCCTTTACCGGTCGCAGGGTAGCCCTCGTGCGGACTAGGCCGGGCGGTTAGGCCCCGCCCCGCGCCCGCAATACGGTCTTCAGCGGGGGCCGAACGCCGGGGGCGTCCGGGCCGACGGGCCCGGGCCCCGGGCGCCGACGTCGAAGCCTCGTCCGTCGGGGATGGCGGTCCGCGGCGCGCGACCGAAGGGCCGCGTCGTCGCGGTTAGCCGGCGGCACCGGGTCAGGCACGGAAGTGAGCAGCCCACCGCCGGACACCCGTCGCTCGACGGGTCGCGGGGTGGAGGAGGCAACCGGGACTACCCGGGCTCGAACGCCCGGGCCACCCCGGCCCGTCCGCGCTCTTCACCCGCGCAGCCGCGGCGCTCAATCGGCGCCCGCGAGTCCCGAACCCTCGGCGAGTGCCACGCTTCCCGAGAGGTCCCGCTGGGGGAACGGAATGCTGATGTCGGCCTCGTCGAACCGGCGCTTGACCTCCTGGACGTACTCCGAGCGGATGCGCACGAAGTCGGACCGGCCTGGGTCGGCGATCCAGATGCGGGCCTGCAGGCCGACGTAGGAGTCGGCGAGTTCGGTCAGCCGGACCGAGGGCGCCGGGTCGTCGAGGATCTCGTCGTGGTCCTCGGCGGCCTCGACGACGATCTCGCTGGCCGCCGCGACGTCGTCGTCGTAGTCGATGCCGAAGAGGAACTTCAGCCGGAGCGTGTCCTTCGCGACGGGGTTCTTGATGACGCCGTCGGTGAGCTGGGAGTTCGGTACGGTCAGGAGCTCGTTGTCGAAGGTCCGGACCCGGGTCACCCGGAGGCTGATGTCCTCGACGACGCCGGAATGGCCGTCCCACTCGATCCAGTCGCCGATGCGGAACGGCCGGTCGGTGTAAATGAAGACGCCGGCGACGAAGTTCTTGATGACGTCCTGCATGGCGAAGCCGATCGCCAGCGTCGCCGCCGCGGCGATGGTCGCCAGCGAGGTGAGGAAGTTCCCGTAGTCGGCGAAGCCGAAGGCGACCGCGATGCCGACGAACGCGATGACGATGGCGAGCAGCCGCGACAGCGGCTTCCGAGCGTGGTCGTCGAGCCCGCGTCGCTCCATGGCCCGGTCGGCCAGCGGCCTGACGACGACCCGGCCGACGAGCCAGACCGCCACGAAGGCGACCACGAAGTACAGCGCCTGGGTGACGGCCAGCGCGTAGGCCGCCGGCAGCGCGTCGACGAGGACCGGCAGCGGCTCGACCATCAGTGGAACACCGCCGTGTGTCCGCGGGTCTCGACGAGGGTCGCCCCGACCCGGTCGGCGAGCGCCTCGGCCTGGGCCTCCGTCGAGGCGTCCGGGGCGCGCGCCGAGAGGAACTTCACCTTCACGAGCTCGCGGTCGTCGAGCTGGGCCGCCAGCTCGTCGGCGACCGCCTCGATGCCGCCCTTGCCGACCCAGACGGTGACGTCGAGGTCGTGGGCGCGCTTGCGGAGCTCCTGGACGTCCATGGCTGGCCCGGGTATACCGCCCGGCGGATAAAGGGGCTGTGGTCGGGTCGGGCGCCAGCCGCGGCGCCGGACCGCTACTGGGCCACCACGTGGGCCGGCTCGACCCGGATGACGACGCGGGTGACGTCGTCGAACTGGTCCGCGAAGTTCTCGACGCCCCGGTAGGCCCGCCCGAGCTCGTTGGCGTGCTCGACGGCCCCCTCGGTGGTCACCTCGGCCGGCCCGGAGACGGAGAGATAGCGGCCGACGTCGTCGGGGTCGATGACGTTGATGCCGGCGTGGGGGTTCGCCCGAACGTTCTTCGCCTTCCGGCGCTCCGCGACGGTGTTGACGAGGACGTGCTCGCCGTCGTAGTCGACCCACGTCACCGTCTGGTGGGGCGTGCCGTCCGGCCGGATGGTGGCGACCGTGGCGACGTTGGGCGCCCCGAGCAGGTCGTGGTGGCTGGCGGGTATCCCGGCCATGTGACCCCCTCCCGGGGCCCGACCAAAGGGGCTTCGATGGCCGGCGTCCAGTCAGTCGTAGGGGTAGCGCTGCTGGTGGCCGCAGTCACACGTGACCACGACGTGGCCGTCCTGCAGCCGGTGGCGGGCGTTCCGGCCGACGACGAGGTAGCGGTCGCAGGCGTCGCAGGTGTGCCGCGTCAGCGCCCGGGGCCGGGACAGCCGGTGGCGTTCCGCGATCCGCCGGGCGCGGCGGACGTACCGGCGGGCGCGCTCCTCCTCGCCCGCGAGGGTCGCCTCGCGGGCGAGCTCGGTCAGTCGCTCGACGCGTTCGGCGGCGGTGGCGGCCATGGCCCTGGCGGCTGGAATCTGACCGGAGTACCGCGGTGGGCGGGGTAAAGGGTTGCCCCTCGAGCGGGGTGACGGACACGTCACCGTCGCGTTACGGTCCAGCGTCGTTCGCCGTCCCGATGCCTCGAAGCGAGGTCGACCGCGGCGGTGGTCGTAGGCCAGGAGTCCCATGGGCTGAAATCGGGCTGAGCCGTCGGCCGGTCCGGGGCCCGTTCTCCGACGCCGCGGGCCGGAGGTATGTTTAACTGCTGAACCGCCGTACGGGCGGCTATCGTTCATGAGTCTCGACGTCGACCTCTCCAGCCAGGCCACGCCGTTCATCGACCGACTCGACGCGGACGGCGTCGAGGCCATCCACGAGGCGTCGATGGTCATCATCGAGGAGTACGGCATCCAGGTCAACCACGAGGATGCCCTCGAGTACTTCGAGGCGGCCGGGGCGACCGTCGGCGAGGACAACCTCGTGCGGGCCGACCGCTCGCTCGTCGAGGACAAGGTCGCGGAGGCGCCGTCGTCGTTCCTGCTGCACGCCCGCAATCCGGACAACGACCTGCGCGTCGGTGACGGTGACACCTTCCGGGCGCCCGGGTACGGCGCCCCGAACGTCCGGACCTTCGAGGACGGCCGGCGGAGCTCGACCATCGAGGACTACGAGCTGTTCATGAAGCTGGCCCAGACGGAGGCCCCGATCAACGCCACTGGCTACACGGCCGCCGAGCCCAACGACGTCCCCCAGGAGGTCAAACACGTCGAGATGGTCAAGCGGTCGCTCGAGCTGACCGACCTCCCGGTGATGGTCTCGCCGTACGGCCGTGACCGGACCGACGCGAACCTCGAGATGGTCGGGCTGGCGGTCGGTGACCCCGAGCTCTCGAAACCGTACGCGATGGGGCTGATCAACACGGTGCCGCCCCGGACGCTGGACACCAAGATGACCGGCGGCCTGGTGGGCCTGGCCGAGCGGGGTCAAGTCCCGGTGGTCTCCTCGTTCATCCAGGCCGGCGCCTCCGGGCCCGGAACGATGGCCGGCGCGCTCGCGCTGGCGAACGCCGAGAACCTCCTGGGCATCACCCTGGTCCAGCTGGTCAACCCGGGCAACCCGGCGGTCTACGGCGTGCCGTCGTCGAACATCGACATGCGCTACGGGTCGCTGTCGATCGGCAGCCCGGAGTCGGCGCTGTTCGCTAGCTTCGCGGGCACGATGGGCCGCCACTACGGCGTGCCCTCGCGGGGCGGCGGCGGGCTGACCGACGCCAAGACGGTTGACTACCAGGCTGGCTTCGAGTCGACGCTCGTCAGCGCCGCGACGACCTGGAGCGGCGTCGACGTGATGCTCCACGCCGCCGGCATCCTCGAGTCCTACTCGACCATCTCCCCGGAGAAGTTCGTGCTCGACTGCGAGCTGCTGCGGTACCTCGACCGGTTCCAGGCCGGCTACGACATCAACGAGGAGACGCTCGCGCTCGACCTCATCGGCGAGATCGACCCCGACGACCACTTCCTCTCCGAATCGCACACGCTGCAGTGGGCCGGCGAGGCCTTCATGATCCCCGAGGTCGTGGACAAGCGCTCCCACGGCGACTGGCGGGACGACGGCGAGATGACGGCCTTCGAGATCGGTCACCACCGCGTCCAAGAGCAGCTCGACGCCTACGAGCGGCCGGCGCTCGACGCCGACGTCCAGGCCGACCTCGACGCGTTGGCCGAGGCGCAGCGGGCCGAGATTCTCGACGGCGACTGAGTGACGGCCGGAGCGTGACGGCTCCGGGCCTCAGTCCTCGGCGTCGAGGGCGGCCTCGACCTCGCGGACGGCCGTCGCGAGGTTCCCCACCTTCTCGTAGGCGGCCTTCCGTGGGAGCGGCTTCATGCCGCAGTCGGGCGTCAGGGTCAGCCGCTCGGCCGGGACGTGTTCGAGCGCGGTCTCGACCCTGGCGCGTATCTCCCCGACGGGGTCGACCCGCTTCGCCTGGGTGTCCACCACGCCGAACCCGACGTCGAGGTCGAGGTCGCGGCCGCCGAAGACGTCGGCCGGTTCGTCGGCGTCGTCGCTGGCGAACTCGAGGTCGACCTCGTCCACGGGGAACTCGAACAGGTCGGGCACCAGGTGCTGGTAGTTCCCCGAGCAGATGTGGACGCCCAGCCGGACGGTCTCGGGGACGGCCGCGTCGATGCGGGCGAGGCACTCCTGGGCGATGGTCCCGTGGGGCGACATGCCGAGGGCGGGCTCGTCGATCTGGATCCAGTCGGCGCCGGCGTCGGCCAACCGGCCGGCCTCGGCGGCCACCAGGTCCGCGAAGTCGTAGGCCAGCGCCTCGACGTCGTCGTAGGCCTCGAGGCTCCCGAACGACGCCAGGGTGAACGGGCCCGTGACGGTCGTCTTGACCGGGCGGTCGGCGACCGCCTGGGCGAAGCGCTGGTCGTCGACCAGCCACGGCGCGTCCGATGAAACCGTGTCGGTCACGGTGGGCATCCGGGCGTTCCACCCCGTGCCGCCGTCCCGGTCGTAACCGTGGATGAACGGCGCGAAGTGCCCGACCATGTCCGTCCGGCGCTGCTCGCCGTCGGTGACGACGTCGAGGCCGGCCCGCTGCTGGTCGCCGATGGAGGCCTTGCAGGCGTCGTCCTCGGCCTCCTCGAGGTCGACCTCGTCGTCATCGGCGGCCAGCTCGCGAACGCGGTCGAGCCAGGCCGGCTGGGGGAAGCTCCCCACGACCGTCGCGAGCAGGAACGACGCGTGGGGGTGGTCCGGCGGCCGGAACCGGTCGTGGGGCATCGTTGGCTGCTCGTCGTCCGCCGGGGAGGGAATAGCTTCCGCCCGCCGCCCCGGGGGTCGGACGCCGGCCATCTCGGGGGCGGGACACTGGAGGCCGCTGCCGGCGGGGCCCGGCCGACCCTCGGTATCCTTTTGGCGCCCCCTGGCAAACCCGGTCCGGTATGTGCCGCCGGGGGCCGGAATGACGGACGAGACGTCGGTGCGGTTCCAGCCTTCCGAGCGGGCGGTCTCGGCCGCCCCCGGGACGACCCTGCTCGAGGCCGCCCGGGACGCCGGCCTCCGCATCGAGAGCCTCTGTGGTGGCGAGGGGCTCTGTGGAACCTGCAAGGTCGTGGTCGAGGCAGGGGCCGACTACCTGACGCCGCCGAGCCCGGCCGACGAGGAGCTGTTCGCCGAGGACCAGCTCGCCGAGGGCTACCGGCTGTCGTGCCGGGCGGCCGTCGACCGGCCCGACGGCGAGATCGCGATCACGATCCCGAGCTCGTCGATGGAGACGGGCGGCGTGGTGCTCACCGAGGGGGTCGAGCGCGACGTCGAGCTCGACCCCGCCATCAGGCACTACCGGCTCGAGCTCCCGCCGCCGTCCCTCGACGACCACCTCGCGGACCGCGAGCGGCTCCTGGCGGGCCTCACCGACGCCTACGGCCTCGACGTCACGCGGGTGGACCGGCTGGTCCAGCAGGAGCTGCCGAACCGGCTCAGGGAGCACGCGTCTCCCGACGGGCTGGCCGTGACGGCCACGGTCTACGACGGCGAGGAGGTCATCGACGTCTCGCCGGGGCTCGACGAGGCGGTCTACGGCCTGGCCATCGACGTCGGCACGACGACGGTCGCCGTCTACCTGCTCGACCTCCGGAGCGGCGAGCGGCTCGCGGTCAGCTCGCGGCTGAACCCGCAGCACCGCTTCGGCGGCGACATCATGACCCGGATGCGGTACACCCGCCGCAACGCGGGCGGCCGCGAGGAGCTCCAGGCGGCCATCCTCGACGGGGTGAACGGGGCCATCGAGGAGGTCACCCGCGAGGCCGGCGTCGACCCCGACGACGTCTACGAGGCCGTCTGCGTCGGCAACACCGCGATGCACCACCTGTTCCTCGGCATCGAGCCCTCCTCCGTCGCCGGCTCGCCGTACGTACCGGCCAACCACGCCGCGCTGCAGGTCAAGGCCCGCGAGCTGGGCCTCGAGGTGAACCCCGCGGGATACGTCTCCTGGCTCCCCGTCAGCGGCGGCTGGGTCGGTCCGGACCACGTGGCGGTGCTGCTCGCCTCGGGCCATTACCGGCGCGATGAGCTCACGGTCTGCATCGACATCGGCACGAACGGCGAGATCTCCGTCGGCAACCGCGACGGGGTGTGGGTGACCTCCGCGCCGGCGGGGCCGGCCCTCGAGGGCGCCGAGATCACCCACGGCATGCGCGCGCAGGACGGCGCCATCGACGCCGTCGACATCGATCCACAGACGTTCCAGCCGACCGTCGAGACCATCGGGGGTGGCCCGCCCAAGGGGCTCTGTGGCTCCGGCGTCATCGACGCGCTCGCCGAACTGTTCGAAGTCGGCCTCGTGGACCGGCGGGGGCTGTTCCGGGAGGCCGTCCGACCCCACGAGCGGCTCCGCCGGGGCGAGGACGACGTCTGGGAGTACGTTCTCGTGACCGCCGACGCGGCCGAGGACGATCAGGACATCGTCCTCACCCAGCACGATCTCCGGGAAATCCAGATGGCGAAGGCCGCCATCCAGGCGGGGACGCTCGTGCTGCTCGACGAGCTCGGCGTCGACGAGGTCGACCGGGTCGTCCTGGCCGGCGCGTTCGGGAACTACATCGACCTCGAGTCCGCGTTGACCATCGGCCTCTATCCGGACGTCGACCCGACGTCGGTGGAGTTCCTCGGGAACGCGGCCGGGAGCGGCGCCCAGCTCGCGCTGTTGGACCGGGCGAAACGGGCGGAGGCCGACGCCATCGTCGACCAGGTCGACTACTACGAGATCGCCGGCACCGACGTGTTCCGGGACCACTTCATGGACGCGATGTACCTGCCCCACCGGAATTTCGAGCGCTATCCGCGGGTGAAGGCCCGCCTCGAGGCGCTCCGGCGCTTCGACGACGTGCCCACGTGAGTCGAACGCCGCCCGCGGGCCCGGCGCCGAACCAGACCGCGTCGGCGAGCGCGACGACCGTGGGCGCCGTGACCCCCGGCGCCTGTGGCTCGGGGACCTCCCGAAGCGCCGAAACGGTCCGCGGCCTCCGGCCGACCCAACGCGTCGAGTCGGGGAACGGGTCCCGTCCTCACCCCTTCCGGAAGATGCGGTACAGCGGGTGGTCCGATGGCGGCCGCCGGTTCTCCCCCATCTGGGCCGCGTACCCGACGTAGGCGTCGGCCAGCGACGTGACTTCGTACATCCGGTCCGCGTCGTGGAGCGGACCGTAGAGGTTGAAGTCGGCGCCGGCGAAGGTGACGACGGCGTTCGCGACGGCCTGGCGGAGGAGCCGCGAGTCCTCGCTCAGCGGGTCGGTCAGCTCCCACCGAATGACCTCGTTGTGCGGCGAACAGCCCGCGGGCAAGCCGTAGCGGTCCTTGATCTCGTAGATGGCCTTCGCGACGAACCCGGAGTCGGGGATGTCGATGACGGCCGGATCGACGATGACCTTCTCGACGCCGGCCGCCTCGGCCATCTCGAGGTTCTTCTCGAGGGCGTCGAACCGGCCCTGAAGGGTGAGGTTGCCGGTGTCGATGCTGAGCAGGACCGCCGCCTCGATTCCCGCGTCGGCCATCGCGTCGATCTCCATCTGGGCTTGCTTCGTACTCGACTCGATGGAGTTGTAGATGACCCGGTCCTGCAGGCCGATTTCGCCGACGTGTCGGGCGGCCTCGGCCCGGATGGTGGGCGTCGGGCCGTCCATGAACAGCGGGAGGTCGCAGACCTCGGCCACGAAGTCGACGTGCTTGATGAGCGCCTCCGGGCTGTCGCCGATGACGTCCAGGACCGCCGGGTTGCCCGTCCGTTCGGAGACGGCCTCGACCTGGCGGATGGCCTCCTCCGCGGCTGCCTCGTCGAACTCGCCGGTCTGCGGGTCCTCGAGCACCCGGTCGCCCTTGTAGAAGAGGCTCCCGACCATGACGGTCGGGTGCTCGCCGGGCTGGCCGCCGAATTTGACGCCCGCCACCTCGTGGACCTCCTGCTCCGCCTCGAACGTGAACACGGCCGCCAATACGCCCGAGTTCGAGGTATAAGTTTCCGTTCGCCGGTCCCGTCCTCGGGTCGGCGTCACGACGGCGGTGACCAGCTCGGCATCCGTCGAAACCGGCCGACCCGGCCGCCGACATCGTCCCTCACGGCGGGCAGCAATACTTATCCGGTTGACACGGCAACCAATACGGTGGTGAACGCTCCAAATGGCTGACGACGAGCAGGACGATTATCTCGACCAGGCCGAGGACCGGGCCGCCGACGTGGACGACCCGCTCCTGCTCGACATCCAGCAGGCCATCGTTGACCTGGACGAGGACCGCACCGAGGAGCTGACACTGCGGGCCATCGACGAGGGGTACAATCCGGTCGACATTCTCGAGGACGGGCTGACCAAAGGCGTGAAGACCGTTGGCGACCGGTTCGGCCGGGGAGAGGTCTTCCTCCCCGAGCTGGCCATGGCCGCCGACTGCATGCAGGCCGGCGTCCAGCACGTCGACCCGTTGCTGGCGGAGATGGACCTCGGCGACGAGAAGTCCGGCGTGATGGTCATCGGCACCGTCGACGAGGACATCCACAACATCGGGAAGAACATCCTCGTCACGATGTTGAAGGCCAATGGCTTCGACGTCGTCGACCTCGGGGTCGAGGTCCCCAACGAGGCGTTCGTCGAGGCGGTCGAGGAGCACGAGCCCGACATCCTCGGCATGTCGGCGCTGATGACGATGACGATGGACCACCAGGAGGAGGTCATCGAGCTCCTCGAGGAGCACGGCCTCCGCGAGCAGGTCAAGGTCATGGTCGGCGGCGCGCCGACGTCGCCGGAGTGGCGCGACGAGATCGGCGCGGACGGCTACGGCGACAACGCCAGCTCCGCGGTCACCGAGGCGACGCGCCTGCTCGAGGAGCACCGGGCCGAACGACGGCAGCGCACCTGAACGGGCGTCTCCACACCGGCGGGTCGCACCGTCGCGTCAGCGTCACCTGGCCGCTCCCGGTACGCTTACCTGCCGGTCCCGCCTCGGTGCCGGCGTGCGGGTCCTGAACTACCTCGAGCTGGAGGGCCTCGTCCGCGGCGGAATCGTCACGGCGACCCGCCAGCAGCGGCGGGCCCTCGCGGACACCGGCGTCGAGGTGGTCACCTCGCCCTGGCGGGCCGGCGACCCGGTCCGGTCGCTCGGCCGCGCCCTCGGCGGCCGGGTCTTCGCCGACTACGACGTCGCCCACGTGAACCTCGTCGGCCCGGGGAGCGTCGCCGTCGCCCGCCACGCCCGGCGACACGACGTCCCGCTCGTTCTCCACGCCCACGTCACGGCCGAGGACTTCGCCGAGTCGTTCCGTTTTTCGACCCGGCTCGCCCCGGCGCTCAGGCCGTACCTGCGGTGGTTCTACTCCCGGGCGGACCGCGTCCTCTGTCCCAGCGAGTACACCAAGCGGACCGTGGAGGCCTACCCCGTCGACGCCCCCGTCGAGGTCGTCTCGAACGGCGTCGACCTCGCGTCGCTTGAGGGCTTTTCGGCCCTCCGTGAGCCCTACCGGGCGCGGTACGACCTCGACGGCCTCGTGGCCTTCGCGGTCGGCGAGGTGTTCGAGCGGAAGGGCCTCTCGACGTTCTGTGAGCTGGCCCGACGGACCGACCTCGAGTTCGCGTGGTTCGGCCCCTACGACACCGGGCCGCTCGCCTCGCCCACCGTCCGCCGCTGGGTCCGGAACCCGCCGCCGAACGTCACCTTCACCGGCCACGTCCCGGACAAGCGGGGCATGTTCGCCGCCGGCGACGTCTTCTGCTTTCCGGCGAAGGTCGAGAACCAGGGCATCGCGGTGCTCGAGGCGATGGCCTGCGGCAAGCCGGCCGTCCTCAGCGACATCCCGGTCTTCCGGGAGTACTACGAGGACGGCGTCGATTGCCTGCTCTGCGACGGCGTCGAGGCGTTCCGGGACGCCCTCGACCGGCTCGCCGACGACCCGGGCCTGCGCGAGGAGCTGGGGGCCAACGCCCGGGAGACCGCCGAGGCCCACGGCCTCGACCGCGTGGGCGAACGGCTGGTCGACGTCTACGAGGGGCTCGACCGCCGCCGGTGAGTCGGCCGGGCCTCGCCCGCGGTTCGGAACCACTATTCCGGCCGTGGCCGTTGCCGGCGGCGATGGACGTCGGGCGGTATCTCGACCGCATCGGGGCCGAGTGGCCGGCCGCGGCGTCGCCGACGCTCGACCGCCTCGCGACCCTGCAGCGTCGCCACGTGCTGTCGGTGCCCTTCGAGAACCTGGACATCGTCGCCGGCCGGCCCATCCCGCTCGATCGAGCGGCCTATTACGGGAAGGTCATCGAGCGGGGCCGCGGCGGGTTCTGCTATGAGCTCAACGGGCTCTTCGCGTGGCTGCTCGACGCGCTGGGGTTCGACGTCCGGCTCGTCGAGGGCCGGGTGCTCGAGGACCACGGCTTCACCCCGCGGTTCGCCCACGCGGCGGTCCTCGTCGACCTGGGAGCCGACGGGCCGCCGTCGTCACGGTCGGGGTGGCACCTCGCCGACGTCGGGTTCGGCCGGTTCGCTCGCCGGCCCCTGCCGCTGACCGGCGAGCCCCGGCGCGACGTCGAGGGGACCTACCGGGTCCGGCCCCTCGACGACGCCGGGTTCGAGGCGCAGCGCCGGTCGGACGACGGCTGGACGGCGGCCTACCAGTTCACGCCCGACGCCCGGGTCCTCGGGGATTTCGAGGACGGCCTCGCGTGGAACGTGACCTCGCCGGACTCCGCGTTCACCGGTCGGGTGCTCTGTACGCAGGCGACCGAATCGGGTCGGGTCACCCTCTCGACCCGCGGCCTGACGATCACCGAGGACGGCGAGAGGGCCACCCGCGAGGTGGCTCCCGACGAACGGGCCGCGGTGCTCGAGGCGGCGTTCGGCCTCGACGTCGAGGGCCCGCTGTGGCTGCCCGACGAGCGGCCGGCGTAGGCCCGCCACGGTCGACCCGCAAGCCCTTAAGCCGCGACCGGCGAACCGGCGGTCGATGCAGGCCGTCGCGGCGTTCACCGACACCTATCTGCCGACGGTCAACGGCGTCACCTACACCGTCACGACCTGGCGGGACCGGTGGCGGGCCCGGGGGGGCGAGATGGCGGTCGTCTACCCCCGGGCCGACGGCCACGCGCCCGCCGACGGCGAACACCCCGTGCGCAGCTTGCCGTTTCCCTTCTACGAGGGCTTCCGGCTCGGGCTGCCGCGGGTCCCCCGGAATCTCGACGGCGTGGACGTGGTCCACGTCCACACGCCGTTCTCGATGGGGGTCGCCGGGTGGCGGCTAGCCCGCCGCCGGGACGTCCCCCTCGTCGCCTCCTACCACACGCCCACCAGCGAGTACGTCGGCTACCTGACCCGGCGGCCCGCCATCGAGCGGCGGCTCTCGGCGGTCAGCCGGGCGTGGGAGCGGCGGTTCTTCGACCGGGCGTCGGTGGTGACGGCCCCGAGCGAGGCCACCCGGGACCACCTCGTCGACGCCATCGGCGTCGCAACGCCGGTCGAGGTGGTGCCCAACGGGGTCGACACCGACCGGTTCCGGCCGGTGGACACCGACGGGTTCCGCGCGCGCCACGACCTCGACGGCGACCGGCCGCTGGTCGGCTACACCGGCCGCCACGGCCACGAGAAGCGCCTCGACGTGCTGGTCGACGCCGCGGCGGCGCTCGACGCGACAGTCGTGCTGGCCGGCGACGGGCCGGCCCGGCCGGAGCTCGAACGCCGGGCGGCCGCCCTGGACGCCGACGTGCGCTTCCTCGGCTTCCTCGATCGCGAGGCGCTCCCCGCGTTCTACACGGCCCTCGATGTGTTCGCGTTCCCCAGCCCCGTAGAGACCCAGGGCATCGTCGCGCTCGAGGCGATGGCCTGCGGCACCCCGGTCGTCGGCGCCGACCGCGGCGCCCTGGCCGAAACGGTCGAGGCGGGGGTCACCGGCTATCACTTCGCCGCCGGCGACCCCGACGACCTCGCGGCGAGCGTCGAGCGGGCGCTCGCGGACCGCGAACGGCTGGTCGAGGGCTGCCGGGCGCGCCGGGACCAGCTCGACGTGGCCGCCGCGGTCGACCGGCTCGCCGACCTCTACTCGTCGCTACGAACGGGGTAAGCCGGCTCGGCTGGTCAGTCGTCCTCGAGCGCGTCGGCGATGCGCTCGAGCTCCTCGCGGACGTCGCGGATCTCGTCGCGGACCCGTTCCATCTCCCGGGTGAACGTCTCGTCGTCGAGGCCGCCCCCGCCGCCGGGACCGCCGCCGCCCATGGCGCCGGGGCCGCCGCCCATCATGCCGCCCATCATCTGGGCGAAGGGGTTGCCGCCGCCCGGCCCGCCGCCGGGGCCGCCGCCGCCCATGCCGGGCGGCCCGCCGCCCATGGCCTCCCGGGGGTCCTCGCCCTCCTCGGCGCGCTGCTCGCGGAGTTCCTCGACGCGGTCCCGGAACGACTGCTCGTCCTCGGCGTCCTCGCCGCCGGATGCCTCCTCGTCGTCTGCCATGGCCGGGCGTCGTTCCCGGCTCCGGAAAAGGGTTGGCATTCGGGGCGTCTCGGCCCGTCGGTCGGCCGGTTTCCGGCCCGGGATTCACCCGAACGTTCCCAGGCTGGCCTGCAGCTCCCGGTCGGTCGGGCCGGGGTCGAGGTCGTGACCGACCAGCTCCCGGAGGTCGACGGCGTAGGTGCCGGCGGCCCGCCGGAGCACGAGCAGCCGCCCCTTGGTCCCGACGACGGTGCCCGTCGCGAGCGTCTCCGCGACCGGGCGCTCGGCCAGGGCGAGCCCGTAGTCGAAGCGGAAGGTGTCGATGACGTCGTAGCGGTCGAGGGCCGCCGCCCACGCGGCCTCGTCGAGGGGTTCGGCGAGCCCCTCGATCTTGGTCCGGACGGTCACCCGGTCGGGCACGTCCGCGGCCAGCTCGCGCTCGACGCGCCGGGCGATGCGGCCGTCGGAGACCGTGTGGAGGTGGGCGGCCCGGTCGGCCCCCTGCTCGCGCAGCCGGATGGGCAGCCGCGCCAGCCGGGTCACCCCGACCTTCAGCACGTCGGGGGCGAACGCCGCCAGGTAGACGGCGTGCTCGGCGTCGCAGGCCGGGATGGGTTTGTCGCAGTTCCCGGTACACCGCGCGCAGGGCCAGTCGTCGGCGTGGTCCGGACAGTAGGGGGCCTCGGCGGCGTCGCAGGCCTCGTGGGACTCCCCGGCCAGCTCGCCCGCGCAGTGTCGCCGGCCCAGCGTATACGAAAGCTCCCGGTCCGGCGCCAGCGGCTCGCGGCGCACCCACCCGTCGTCGGCGAGCAGCAGCGCGGGCTCGTCGGGCTCGCCGACAATGCCAGCGGTGGGGTCGAACCCGAGCCCGTCCAGCCCGGTGTCGTAGCCGACGACCTGCACGGCCGCGGGTTGTCGGCACCCGGATAAAGCGCTGGCGCTCGTTCGCCGGCTCGTGGCCGCGCGTGGGTTCGCTCAGGCCCCCGCCGGACGCTCGGCCTCGAACAGCCGATCGCCGCAGGCCGCACAGGTCACCGCCGCGACCTGGACCGACCGGCAGCACGACTCGACGGTCTCCTCGCCGAGCTCGACCGGCCCGTCGCAGGTCGGGCACCGCTCGAGGAACAACCGGAGGCCGCGCAGGACCTGACCGCGCTCGCCCGGGGCCAGCCGGGACCACCCCTGGAGGCGGTCGCCGAGGACCCGGGCGCCCGCCATGTCCGCGAGGAAGGCGCCTTCCGACTCCCACTGGCCGACCTTGCGGCGGCGGTCGACGGCCGGCCCGTCAGCCATGGCGACGAACGCGTCGCCGTGCTCGATGAACTCGAGCGCCGTCGGCGGCACGTCGAGGAGCGCGGCCAGGTCGTCCCGCGTCGCGTCCGACTCCCGGAGCGTCTCGATCTGGTCGGTCCAGGCGGCCCGGACGTCGTCAGTCAGGCAGAGGTCGTCGACGTCCGCGCACTCGGTCACCGCGCCGGCACGCTGCAGGGCTGCCGTCGGGTCGACGTCGCCGTCGGCCGGCGCCCCCGCCGTGCCGTGCTCGAAGTACTGCAGAACCCGCTCGGGGAGGAAGGCCCGGGTGAGCCGCGGCGTGCCGGGGACGAGGTAGCCCCGGAGGGCGATGACGGTCCCGAAGCCACCCAGGGCCAGGCCGGCGGCCGCGAGCGACGCGCCGGGCCCGAACGGAACGGCGAGCCCGATGAGGACGGCGCCCACGACGGCGATGGCCGCGTTCACCGCCGTGCAGGGCCAGCACCGGTTGTCGCCGGTGTACGCCGGACGCCGGACCGCGTCGAGCCGGTCGGCGAGCGCCATCGGTGTCGGGCCTATTCGCCGGAACGACACTAATCTACCGACGCCGCGTCGTCAGCCCCGTTCCTCGAGGAGCTCCCGGGTCGCCCGCCGGACCGCTTCGTCGGAGGCGAGCGCGGCCTCCCAGCCCAGCGCCTCGAGCTTCGAGACGTCGAGCTGCATCCGGGGGACGTCACCGACCCAGCCCCGGTCGCCGCCGGTGTGCTCGAGGGTCGGATCGAGGCCCATCTCGTCGGCGACGATGGCCGCGATGTCGTCGACCCGGGTCGCGTCCCGGGTCCCGAGGTTGTAGACGTTGACCGGGTCGTCCGCCGCCTCGATGACGGTCACCATCGCGTCGACGCAGTCGTCGACGTGGAGGTAGGACTTCCGCTGGCGGCCGTCGCCGAGCACCTCGAGGCGGTCGGGGTCGCGTTTGAGCTTCTCGATGAAGTCGACGATGACGGCGCCGGGCTGCAGGCGGGGCCCCACCACGTTGGCGAACCGGAACGACCAGGTGGTGAAGCCGTGGCTGTGGCCGTAGACGGAGAGCAGCGCCTCCTCGGCGACCTTGCTCGCCCCGTAGACGCTGATCGGCTCGGGCGGGTGGTCCTCGGGCGTCGGCCGTGGCGCCTCGCCGTAGACCGTCGACGAGGAGGTGAACGCGAGCTTGCGGACGCCCGCCGCGTCCATCCGCTCGACGACGGTCTCGGTGAGCCGGTTGTTGAGGCGGAACTGGTCGACGTCGTCGCGGTCGGCGGCCTTGTCGGCGGCGCAGTGCACGACGAGGTCGAGGCCGTCGGTGATGACCTCGGCGGCCACGGCCGGGTCCGTCAGGTCCCCCTCGACGAACCCGGCCCCGTCGGGCACCCAGTCCGCGTCGCCGTTCGCGAGGTTGTCGACCACGGTCACCTCGTTGTCGGCGACGAGCCGCTCGGCGAGGTGGGAGCCCACGAAGCCCGCGCCGCCGGTCACCAGCACCCGGGCGCCCGAGAGGTCCATAGGCCCGCCAGCGACGGCGGGGGTAAGTCCATTCCGGTCGCTTCGAGTGATTGCCGACGGCGGGATCAGCCGTCAGCCGGCCACTCGACCCCGGTCAGCCGCTCGCTGGCCGTCCAGAGTCGCTCGGCGAGGGCGTCGTCCCGCGCGGTGGCCGATGGTTCGACGCGTTCGCCGTCGCTGAAGTACGCCCCGGTGACGTCGGCGACGGCCGGGGAGGCGGCGAGGTAGACCGGGGTCTCGGCGCCCTCGGCGGGGGTCCGGACGACGCCCGGGCGGACGGCCCGCGGGAGCCCCGCCAGCAGCTTGACGACGGCTCGCACGTACAGCGGCCCGTGGCGCCAGATACCGCTACCGGGCACGAACCCCGGGGGGAGCGCGTTCGCGGTCGGCCCGTCGAGCCGGTCGGCGAGCGCCCGGACGAACAGGACGTTGGCGAGCTTCGACCGGGAGTAGGCGTCGAGGCCGTCGTAGTCGGCGACGTCGGTGAACGCGTCGAGGTCGAGGCCGACCCGACGATGGGTGTCCGACGACACGACCACGATCCGCCCGTCGTCGGGGAGGCGGTCGACCAGCCGGGCGGTGAGCACGAACGGCGCGAGGTGGTTGACGGCGACGGTCCGTTCGACGCCGTCCTCGGTCAGCGCCCCGCGGTGGAAGTGCGCCCCGGCATTGTGGACGAAGACGTCGATCGTACGGGCCGCATCGGCCAGTCGCTCGGCCAGCGCCTCGACCGCTGTCAGTGCCGTGAAGTCCGCGGGGTAGAAGCCGGCATCCGGTGCCCCCGCCCGGTCGAGCGCGGCGACGACGGCCTTGCCCCGCTCCCGGTCCCGCCCGTGGACGAGGATCCGGGCGCCGAGCCGGCCCAGGGCCAGCGCGGTTTCGCGGCCGATGCCGTTCGTGGCGCCGGTCACCAGCGCGGTTCGCCCCGACAGGTCGATCCCGTCGACGCTGGCGCCGACCTCGGGTCGGTAGCCCATTGGGGGCCCCATCGGAACGGAACCATCTAAATCGACGCCCCGCGGCGGTCGACGGCGAGCCGAAACGCGTTACCGCCCGCCCCACCTGACCGGCACCATGGAGGGCGAGCCCGAGGTCTGCGTCGTCCGGCTCGGCCACCGCCCCGGCCGGGACGAGCGGATGACCACCCACGTCGGGTTGACGGCCAGAGCCTTCGGCGCCGACCGGGTGGTGCTCCCCGAGGCCGCCGGCCACGCCCGGGAGACCGTGGCCGACGTCACCGCCCGATTCGGTGGGCCGTTCGCGGTCGAGGCTCGCTCGGATCCGGCGGACCTCCTCGAGGCCTGGGACGGCCCCGTCGTCCACCTCACGATGTACGGCGAGCCGGTCCAGGACCGCGTCGACGCGGTACGGGACGCCCGGGCCGACGCGGCGCTCCTCGTGGTCGTGGGGGCCGGGAAGGTGCCCTTCGACGTCTACGAGCGCGCGGACTGGAACCTGGCCGTGACCAACCAGCCCCACTCGGAGGTGGCGGCGCTCGCGGTGTTCCTCGACCGGCTGTTCGGCGGCCGGGAGCTCGACCGGGACTGGCGGGACGCCCGGCGACGGGTCGTCCCCCGGGAGGCGGGAAAACGCGTCGAGCCGGTGGCCGGCGACGCGGCCGAACCCGGCGCGGGCGACGCGGAGTCCGGCGAGTGAACAGATTGAAGGTTCGCGCGCCCCCAGGAATCGGCAATGGCTTTTGAAGGGCTGCTCGAGGACCCGGTCATCCAGAAGTACCTCCACGAGCTGGTCGGCCCGCGGGGGATGCCGGTGGCCGCGGCGCCCCCCGACGGCGAGGTCACCGACGAGGAGCTCGCCGAGGAGCTCGACCTCGAGCTCAACGACGTCCGCCGGTCGCTGTTCATCCTCTACGAGAACGACCTGGCGAGCTACCGGCGGGTCCGCGACGAGGACTCGGGCTGGTTGACCTACCTCTGGACCTTCGAGTACGACAACATCCCCGAGAACCTCGAGGCGGAGATGTACCGGCTGCTCGACGCCCTCGAGGAGCGCCTGGAGTACGAGGAGGACCACGAGTTCTACCTCTGTGAGGTCTGCTCGCTGCGCTTCGAGTTCGGGGAGGCGATGGATCACGGCTTCGAGTGCCCCGAGTGCGGCTCGCCGCTCGAGAGCCTGGCCAACACCCACCTCATCGACGCCATGGAGGACCGCCTCGCGGCGCTGCGCGACGAGCTCAACGTCGAGGCGCTCGGCATCCCCGCCGACGCCTGAGGATGGTGGTCCTGGCGACGAAGGTGTACGTCAGCGGCGAGGCCCGCGAGCGGGCCCTGGACGGCCTCCGCTCGCTCGTCGAGGACGCCCTCGGCGAGCTCGACGTCTCGGCCGAGGTCGGGGTGCGGCGCGACGGGTTCCCCGCGGTGACCGTCGAGGGGCCCGACGCCGAGGCCGCCCGGAACGTGTTGCGCGACGCCTGGGGTGAGGTCACCCCGACCCGTCGGACCGACGCGGTCCACGTCGGCACCCTGGAGGCCTGGGACGACGACGGGTTCGAACTCGACGCCGGCGAGCCCGTTCGCGTCCCGGCCGACGAACTCGGCCTGGGCCCCGGGACGCCGGGCCAGGTGCGGCGGCGGTTCGGCCTGGTCCAGCACGTGCCCCTGCGGTTCGTGGCCGGCGACCCGCCACGGCTGGCCGACGCCGAGCGCGACCGGCTGTTCGGCTGGCGGCGGGGAGCCGGCCGGGTCAACGTCAACAGCGCGACCCGCAGCGAGGTCCGCGCGACGGTCAACCGCGCGGGCCACGCCGACGACGTGGTGACCGTCGACCGGCTGGGCCTGCTCGAGCAGAGCGTCGTCTGCGCGGCGGGCACCGACCCCCCGGGGCTGCTCGCGGCCATCGGTCCCTACCTCCGGTCGGAGCTGCTGGCCGTGGTGCCGTCGTGACCCGGCTGCTCCCGCTCGGGCTGCTCGTCGTGCTGGCCGCGACGGCCGGCTGTACCGGGGCGTTCGGCGGCGGGGAGATCGACCGGACGGCGCTTGCCGGGAACCAGTCCTACGACTGGGACACGTCGGCCGACGCGACGCTCACGGTGCAGCGGGACAGCGTCCTCGCCGTCTACGCCGTCGAGAACCGGTCCACCGTCGAGGTCTACGCCTTCCAGCGGTTCAACAACGAGCGGGCCATCACCCCGGGCGCGGTGCGCTTTCGGTACCCCAACGGCACCGTCGTCGGGCCCGAGGCGATGTCGTTCTCACGGGCCAACTCCCGGACCGTCGTCGAGCTCCCGGCGAACGAGGGCCAGCTCGCGATGACGCTGCCGAAGTCCGGCAAGCGGGTCCGGCTGCCGGTCCTCGTCGAGGGCTCCCACGAGCTCGTGCTGCCCCGGAACGCCGAGGTCCGGTACTTCCTGCTCGGCCGGGTAGTGCCGCCGGCCGACGACCGCTTCGTGGGGACCGACGGCCGGGTCCACCTCGTGTGGGACGAGGTCGGCCGGAACCGGCTGGTCGTCGAGTACTACCTCGAGCGCGACCTGGCCATCTTCGCGGTCGTGGCCGCGCTGGCCGGCTTGCTGGCCGTCGGCGGGCTGGTCTATTTCTGGCTGCAGCTGCGCGAGCTCCGGGAGCGCCGCCAGCAGGTCGCCTGGGAGGACGACCCGGGCGCGCCGTGACCGGCCACCCCGCTGCCGACGGCCGTGCCCCGCGGACTTTTGCCCCCGCGGCCCGGAGCGTTGGCCATGCGCGTCGGCCTCGTGACGGTCGGCGATGAGCTCCTCGCCGGCGACACCGTCAACACCAACGCGGCCTGGCTCGGCGAGCAGCTCGACCGCCGGGGAGCGCGGGTCGAACGCGTCGTCGTCGTCCCGGACCGCGTCGGCGATATCGCGGCCGAGGTCAACCGGCTCCGGGCGGCCTACGATGCCGTGGTGGTCACCGGCGGGCTCGGGCCGACCCACGACGACGTGACCATGGACGGCGTGGCGGCCGCGCTGGGCGTCCCCGTCGAGCCCAGCGACGAGGCGGCCGCCTGGTACGACGAGCACGGCGAGTACGACCGGGACGACCTGGTCGCGGGAACCACCGACCTGCCCCGGGGCGCCCGGCTCCTGCCCAACACCGAGGGCGTGGCGCCCGGCGCGGTGTGTACCGGCGAGGACGGCGTCCCCATCTACGTCCTCCCGGGGGTCCCCGAGGAGATGGAGGCGATGTTCGAGCGGGTCGCCGACGAGTTCGAGGGCCGCCCGCGCGAGCGGGCGTTCGTCGAGACCACCGAACCCGAGAGCGCCCTCATCGACCGGTTGGAGACGCTCCAGGCGCGCTACGACGGCGTCACCGTGGGTTCGTACCCGAGCCCGGGCCGGGTCCGGGTGAAGGTCGAGGACGCCGAGGCGGTCCGGGCGGCGGCCGACTGGCTCCGCGAGCGGGTCGAGGAGTGAACCTCGCCGGGTCGCCCCGCTTCCGAACGGCTTTCGGCCGGGCCCCGACTACCGGCGGCCATGCGCGTCGGCTTCGTCGTCAACCCCATCGCCGGCATGGGGGGCCGGGTCGGCCTCAAGGGCACCGACGGCAAGGTGGACGAGGCCCGGGAGCGCGGCGCCGAACCACGGGCGCCCGGCCGGGCGGTCGAGGCGCTGGCGTCGCTCCGCGAGCGGGCGCCCGACGTCGAGCTGCTGACCTACGGCGGCGTCATGGGCGAGACCGAGGCCCGCGAGGCGGGGTTCGACCCCACGGTCGTCGGCGAGCCCGACGCCCGGGCCGAGGACGCGGCGACGGCGACGACCACCGCCGCGGACACGACGGCGGCCGTCGAGGCCTTCGTCGAGCGAGCGGTCGACCTCGTCCTGTTCGTCGGCGGGGATGGCACCGCGGTGGACGTCGCCGAGACGCTCGATGGCCTCGACGCCGACGTCCCGATGCTCGGCGTCCCCGCCGGCGTGAAGGTCTACTCCTCGGTGTTCGCCGTCACGCCCGCGGCCGCCGGACGCGTCGCGGCGACGTTCACCGACACCGAGGAGCGCGAGGTCGTCGACCTCGACGAGGAGGCCTACCGCGAGGGCGAGGTCCGGACCCGGCTGCACGCCGTCGTCCGGGTGCCCGTCGCCGAGGCGCTGCAGTCCTCCAAACAGCTCGGCGGCGGCACCGTCGAGGGGATCGCCGAGGGCGTCGCCGACGCGGTCGAGCCCGGCGTCACCTACGTCCTCGGGCCGGGGAGCACCCTCCGGGCGGTCAAGCGCGAGCTCGGCTTCGACGGCTCGCCGCTGGGCGTCGACGTCTGGCGCGACGGCGAGGTGCTCGTCGAGGACGCGGCCGAGGCGGACATCCTCGACGCGCTGGGCGAGGAGAACGTCATCGTGGTCTCGCCCATCGGGGGCCAGGGCTTCGTCTTCGGCCGGGGGAACCAGCAGCTCTCCCCGGCCGTGATCGACCGGTGTGACGTGTGGATCGTGGCCTCGCGGCGCAAGCTCGACACCATCGGCGTGCTCCGGGTGGACACCGGCGACGAGGCCACGGACGAGTGGCTCCGAGGCTGGCGGCGGGTCCGGACCGGCCGGTTCGAGCACCGGCTGATGGAGGTCGTCTGAGGGCTGGGCGCCCGGTCGACTGGCGGCAACGGGGCGGTACGGCCCAGTCCCTGATATCCGTCCCCGTCGCCGTCGTGTTGTGTGGCAATTAGTGGCATATAGTCAACGTTAAGGCTTCGAGCCGGGTTATTATGGCCATGGAAACGCGGAAGGTCCAGCGGCTCGGCCCCTCGACGCTGGCGATGACCCTGCCGGCGGAGTGGGCCAGCGAGCACGGCGTCGAGAAGGGCGACGAGGTGTCCATCCGGATGGGTGGCAAGGGCACGCTGACCGTGATGCCCCAGACCGCGCGGACCGGGGACACCGAGGCGACCGTCCACGCGGCCCACCTCGACGCCGAGGCCGTCGAGCGGGCCATCGTGGCGCAGTACGTCCTCGGGCGCCGGGTCATCTACGTCGAGAGCGAGGAGACGCTCGACAACGAGACCATCAACGCCGTCTACAGCGCGGAGGCCCAGCTCATGGGCCTCGGCGTGGTCGAGGAGACGCCCGAGCGCATCGCCATCCGGTGTTCGGTCGACCCCGCCGACTTCACCCTCGACAACCTGCTCGAGCGGCTCGAGAACACCGGCTCGACGATGCGGGGGGAGGCGGTCAAGGCGCTGGCCCGCGGCGACCCCGACCTCGCCCAGCGCGCGCTGAACCGCGAGCGCCAGGCGAACAAGATCTTCGTGTTGATGCTCCGGCTCATCTTCACCGCCTACCAGAACCCGACCCTCGCGAGCGCCGTGGGCGTCACCTCGACCTTCCCCCTCATCGGCTACCGGTCCATCGCGAAGAACCTCGAGCTGACGGCCGACAACGCCCAGGACATCGCGGAGACGGTGCTCGAGATCGACGGCCATCAGCTCTCGGTCGACCAGTCGGTGGTCCGGCGCATCCGGGAGTTCACCGAGCAGGTCGACGAGCTGACGGGGATGGCGGTGCGGGCGGCCGTCGAGCGGGACTACGAGCTGACCCTCGAGGCCCGCGGGCTGTTCAAGGCGCTCGAGGACCGCGAGCGGGACATCCTCGATGACCTCCCCGAGATGGGCAACGCCGACCTCCTGCGGGTCCGGGAGGTGCTGGTCGACCTCCAGCAGACCGCGGGCTACGCCATGCGAAACGTCGAGATCGCCACGAACCTGGCGCTCGACGAGGACTCCGAATACGTGACGATCCGGTAGGGCGGTCGACCACGCCGGCGCCAGCCGTCCACGCCCGGCATCCTCCTCGCCGACGGACGACCTTCTCGATTCCGCCCGGTCGCCGACCACGGGCATTCCACGACACGCTGGTGGCCCTTCTGGAGACGGACCGTCGGCCGGTCGTCTACGCTGTCCGCGACGTCGCCGGGGAACCGGGAGGAACCGGACGCCCGCGCGGCCGCCGGTTCTACGCCGCGATCTGCCGGCCGCGTGCGTTCGACGGCGGGAACCGCTTTGGACCGGCACGGACGCCGACGGTCGACGGTCGGGGTCCGCACCCGTAGATTGACCGTTCTCGGGCGACTTGAACCGATACGATGTCGAACCAAACGGTCGGGTCGGGACTCGTTCGGCCCGTGGTGGCGATCACGGGGGCGGGCGAGGACCGATGAACTCGGTCGTGCTGTACGGGCTGTTGACGATGCTCGCGTGGGGGTTCTGGATCGTGCTCGGCGACGTCGCCTCGAACACGATCGACCCCGCGATGGCCGCGTTCGTCTCCTACGTGACGGCCACCGTCGTCGTGGGCGCCTACGTCGTCGTCTCAGACGCGTCGCTCGCCGTTACGAATCGTGGCGTGCTGTTCGCCGGGGTCGCCGGCGTCGCGGCCGCCACCGGCGTGGTGTCGACGTACATCGGGACCACCGTCGGGTCGACGGCGATCGTCGCCACCCTCGGCGGGATGTACTTCGTCACCGCAGCGGTCATCAGCATCGTCGCCCTCGGCGAGCCGCTGTCGACCACCAAGGTCGTCGGCATCGGGCTGGCGCTGGCCGCTATCGTCGTCATCAATCAGTAGCCGTCCTCGGCCCTCGGACGGCAGGCGAGGCAGGACCGTCGCGTCGGCCCCGGGTGGCCTCCGGGTGGACCCGTTCGGAGTGGTGGTGTCCGTGCGATCCCATCCGTTCCATGCCGACGACTTCGCGACCGTCGAGCCGGCGGCGAGCGGCGGTCGTTTCGACACGACTCGGGCCGGTGTCAGCCGACAGCCAGCGCGGGCTCGCGGCCGCCGGGACCCGGCGCCGGCGCGGTCGCAGTGGGCTACGACTCGCCGTCCAGGCGCCGCTGCCACGCCTCGACCTGCGTCATGAGCTCAGCGGGCGTCACGGTCGCCAGGTCGACCTCCCGGAGGGCGTCCAGCACGGCCTCGGTGTCAGCGTCCAGCCGCTCGTCATCCCCGTTCCCGTCGGCCGCCTGCAGCTCCCCCGACGACAGGTCGAAGACCACCTGCCGGGTGTCCGCGGCCCCGCCTCTGGCCTCGACGGCCTGCTCGCGGCGCAGCCGGTCGAGTACCTCGCGGGCCCGCTCGACGACCGGGGCCGGCACGCCGGCCAGCTCGGCGACGTGGATGCCGTAGGAGCGGTCGGTGGCGCCCTCCCGGACCGTCCGGAGGAACGTCACGTCGCCGTCGCGTTCGGTGGCCGCCACGTGGACGTTCGCCACGCGGTCGAGGTGGTCGGCGAGGCCGGTGAGCTCGTGGTAGTGGGTCGCGAACATCGTGAGCGCACGCACCTCGTTGTGGAGGTACTCGGTCGCGGCCCAGGCGATGGAGATGCCGTCGTAGGTCGCCGTGCCCCGGCCGACCTCGTCGAGGACGACCAGCGAGTCCTCCGTGGCCGCGTGGAGGATGTTCGAGAGCTCCTGCATCTCGACCATGAACGTCGAGCGACCCTCGGCGAGCTCGTCGAGCGCGCCGACGCGGGTGAAGATGCCGTCGACCAGGCCGATGCGGGCGGCGTCGGCCGGCACGAACGAGCCGATCTGGGCCAGCAGCACGACCAGCGCCGCCTGCCGGAGGTAGGTCGACTTGCCGCTCATGTTCGGGCCCGTGACGACGAGGAACCGCCGCTCCCCGCCGAGGTCGAGGTCGTTGGGCACGAACTCCGTCGTCTGCTCGACGACGGGATGGCGGCCCGCCTCGATGGCGACGCCATCGCCCCCGAGCTCCGGCCGGGTCCAGCCGTTGGCGGCGGCGTGCTCGGCCAACGCGGCCCGGACGTCCAGCCCCGACAGCGACCGGCCGACGGCCTGCAGCAGGCCGGCGGCGTCGGCGACCCGCTCGCGCAGGGCCTCGAACAGCTCGCGCTCGAGCGCCTCGCGGCGGGCCTCGAGCCGGAGGATCTCCCGCTCGCGCGACTCGAGCGCGTCGGTGGTGAACCGCTTGGCGTTCTTGAGCGTCTTGATCTCGCGGTAGGCCTCGGGCACCGCGTCGGCCTCGGACTTGCCGACCTGGAGGTAGTAGCCGTCGGTGCGGTTGCGGTCGACGGAGAGGTGGCCCAGGCCGTGGCGCTCGCGCTCGCGCGCCGCCAGCGAGTCCACCCACTCGCGGGCGTCCTCGAGCCGGTCGACGACGTCGTCGAGCTCGTCGTCGTAGCCCCGCCGGAACCGGTGGTCCGACTCGGGGTCGTCGGCCAGCGCGTCCTCGAGGCGCTCCCGGAGGTCGGCGGCCCGGTCCCGGTCGACGTCGTCGAACGTCGCCGCCAGCGGCGAGTCGGCGAGCGTAGGGTCGTCGGCGAGTCGGTCCGCCAGCTCCGGCACCAGCCCGAGCGTGTCCCGCACCGCGAGCAGCGCCCGCGCGTCGGCGCTCCCGTGGACGGCCCGGCTGGCCAGCCGCTCCAGGTCGGCCGCGCCCTCGAGGGTCTCGCGGACGGCCTCCCGGGACAGCGGCGCCTCGACGAGGGCGGCGATCCCGTTCTGGCGGCGCTCGAGGCGGTCGGCGTCCCGTCGGGGCCGCTTGACCCAGGCGGCGAGCCGCCGCGAGCCGGCGCTCGTGACCGTGTGGTCGATGACGTCGAGCAGGGTGGCGCCCTCCCCGCGGCCCATCGGCTCCGCGAGCTCGAGGTTGCGCTGGGTGGTCGCGTCGAGGACCACGTGGTCGTCAGCGCGGTGAGGCGTGAGCCGGGTCATGGACCGCTGCACGCCGAGGCCGGTCTCGGCCACGTAGTCCAGGACGGCCCCCGCGGCGCGGACCGCGGCGTCGTCGAGGCCGAGGCTGTCGGCCGCGCCCTCGCCGAACTGCTCGGCGACCGCGTGGCTGGTCCGGCCGGGGGCGAAGGCATCGGCGTCGTGCTCGGTCACCCGCCGCTCGCCGTCCCCGCCCAGCCGGTCGAGCAGGGTGGCGTCGTCCCGCACCGTCGGCCCCGGCAGGACCTCGACGGGGTCGAACCGGTAGACCTCCGAATGGACGTCCTCGGGGGTGTCGACGGTCGTGACGTGGAACCGGCCCGTCGTGACGTCGGCGAACGCGATGCCGTAGCGCCCCGCGTGCTTCACGACGGCCGCCAGATAGCGCGCCTCGGCGCCGTCGGGCTCGAGCAGCGTGCCGGGCGTGACGACCCGGGCGAGCTCGCGGACGTGGCCGTCGTCCGTCTCGTGCTGGTCGGCGACGGCGACCCGGTAGCCCCGCTCGACCAGCGCCTTGAGGTAGGGGGTCAGCTCCGCGACGGGCACGCCGGCCATCGGATAGCGCTCGCCCCCGGAGCGCTTCTCGGTGAGCTTCAGGTCGAGCTCCTCGGCGACGAGCTCGGCGTCTTCACAGAAGAACTCGTAGAAGTCGCCCAGCTGCATCGCGAGGACGTCCGCGTCGGCGTCGGCCCGCAGATCGAGGTATTCGCCCACGATGCCCGACGCCTCGGCCATGCCCGGGAGGCCGCGCGCCGGCGAATAAAGCCTGGCGGGTCGCCCGCCGGGTCGAAGGGTCCGGTTTCAGGCCGCGAGGACGTCCTCGATGGCGGCGGCGATGCGTGGCGGGTTGGGCAGGTAGTAGTCCTCCATCGCGAGCAGGGGCACGGGGACGTCGAAGCCGGTGACGCGTTCGACGGGCGCCTCGAGGTAGTAGAGGGCCTCGTCGTTGATGGCGGCCACGAGTTCCGCCCCCCAGCCGCCGGTGCGGTGGGCCTCGTGGACGACGACGGCGCGGCCGGTCTTCTTGACGGACTCGACGACGGTCTCGGCGTCCATCGGGGAGATGGTCCGCAGGTCGACGAGCTCGGCGTCGACGCCGAGCCCGTCGATGGCGTCGGCGGCCGGCTCGACCATGGCGCCCCAGGCGACGACGGTGACGTCGGTGCCCTCCCGGCGGACCGCCGCCTCGCCGATCGGCACGGTATAGTCGTCCTCCGGGACCTCCTCGCGGAACGACCGGTAGATGTGCTTGGGCTCCATGAACAGCACGGGATCGGGGTCCCGGATGGCGGCGAGCAGGAGCCCTTTGGTGTCGTAGGGGTCGCTGGGCACCACGACCTTCAGGCCGGGGATGTGGGCGTAGGCGCCCTCGAGGCTCTCCTCGTGGTGCTCGAGGGCGCGCACGCCGGCGCCGTAGGGGGTGCGGACGACCAGCGGGGCGGACCAGGCGCCGCGGGTGCGCCACCGGATGCGGCTGGCGTGGGTGACGAGCTGGTCGAAGGCCGGCGGCAGGAACCCGGAGAACTGGATCTCGGCGACGGGGCGCAGCCCGTAGACGGCGAGGCCGACGGCGGAGCCGACGATGGCGATCTCCGAGAGGGGGGTGTCGACGACGCGGTCGGCGCCGAACGCCTCCTTGAGGCCCTCGGTGGCGCGGAAGACGCCGCCGCTCTCGGCGACGTCCTCGCCGAAGACGACGACGCGGTCGTCGCGGTCCATCTCGCCGTGGAGGGCGTCGTTGATGGCGTCGATGATGGTGGCCTGCATGGAGTCACCCCTTGGGGCGCTGCTCGACGTGCTCGGCGATGGCCGGCCGCTCGTCCAGCAGCGCCTCGAGCTCGTCGCGCTGGCGTTCGAGGGCGGGCGGGAGCTCGGCGTAGAGGTGCGTAAAGAGCTCGTCGACGTCCCGCTCGGGGACGTCGTCGGCGGCCGCCACCGCCTCGTCGATCCGGGCGTCGATCTCCTCGTCGACGGCGTCGGGGTCGACGCGGTCGCCGAGCCCCTCGGCCTCGAGGAAGGCCTCGTACCGGTCGATGGGGTCGCGGTCGCGCCAGGGCTCGACGTCGTCCTCGTCGCGGTAGCGGGAGGGGTCGTCGCTGGTCGTGTGGGCGTCCCGCCGGTAGGTCAGCGACTCGACGAAGACCGGCTTGCCCTGCCGGGCGCGCTCCCGGGCGGCCCGCATGGCCGCGTAGACCGCGAGGACGTCGTTGCCGTCGACGCGGACGCCCTCGATGCCGTAGCCGACGGCGCGCTGGGCCAGCGTCTCGGCGTTGGTCTGCTTCTCGAAGGGCGTCGAGATGGCCCACTGGTTGTTCTGACAGAAGAACACCGCCGGCACGTCCAGCACGCCGGCCATGTTGACGGCCTCGTGGACGGCCCCCGTGGAGGTGGCGCCGTCGCCGAAGTAGGCCGCCACCACGGCGTCGTCGTCGGTGAGGTCCATCCCCCAGGCGACGCCGGTGGTCATCGGGAGGTGGCTGCCGATGGCGATGGCCATCATGCACCGGTTTTCGGCCAGCCGCCTGGCGGCGTCCTCGATGCCCCGCCAATACAGGACGAAGTCCTCGATGGACGCCCCCTGGATGAGGTGGGCGACGGTCTCCCGACCCATCCCGAGCAGCCAGTCGTCGTCCCCGAGGGCGTAGCCGCTGCCGGCGATGCTCGCCTCCTGGCCCCGGCCGGAGGCGACCGTGCCCAGCTGCCCCCGGCGCTGGAGGCTGACGAACCGCTCGGCCAGCCGCCGCTCGGTGCGCATCCACCGGTAGAGCTCGAGCAGCGCGTCGTCGTCGAGGTCGGGCACCGCCGCCGGGTCGTACGACCCGTCGGGCGCCACCACCTGGTAGGTGTCGACGGGGAGGTCGTCCTGGGAGAGCCAGGGGACTCCCCCGGCGGACCGGTCGTTGGCCATGTCTCGCGGTGTCACCTATCCGGTGGCCTCACCGGGCCGGCTAATAAGCCCGTGGTGTCGACCGGGCCCGAGCGCGGCCCCATCCGCGATCGGCAGTCCACCGCCGTCGGCCTACCGCCAGTCCGCGAACGTGCCCTCGATGAGCGTCCCGGCCTGGCGGGCGACGTAGGTCCGCTGCATGCCGGTGATGGCGGCTTCGAGGTCCGCCCCGTCGTCGATCCGCTCGCGGACCCGGTCGCGCTTCCAGTCGGCCGGGGTCAGCCGGTCCGTGACCCGCTGGCGGAGCGGCCCGAGGTAGCGCTCCGACTCGGCGGCGTCGAGCCCCCGCCGGGCGAGGCCGCGCCGCGCGGTCTCGAGGAGGTCCTTGTAGAGCTCGTCGGTGTCCGTCGTCCGGTCCCCGTCCGCGGTCACCCACTCGAGGTCGGCCCCGAGGCCGTCCTCGGCGGCGGCGTAGAGGTTGGCCTCGGCCGTCTCCCAGGCGAGCTCCCGGAGCGGGTGGTCCGACGCGTAGCACTCCTCGAGCAGGCCGGCGTAGACGGCGAGGAAGGCGAGGCTGTCGCGCACCGTCGGCTGGGCCGGGAGCGGTCGGAACTCGATCCGGGCGTGGGCCGTCGACCGGGACTCGCCCTCGAACACCGGCCGGACCCACCGCCAGAAGGAGCCGTGTTTGTGGGCGAAGTGGCGGAACGCGTCGTCGAATCGGCCTTGCTCCTCGAGCCACTGGGGAACGATGGTCTCGTCGGCGGCGATGAGGTCGACGGCGGCCTCGACCGAGTCGACGTCGGGCGGCAGGCAGACTTTCTCGGCCCGTGCGTCGGGGTTCATCGTCTGCTCGAAGACGGCCAGCCGGTTCTCGAGCCTGGCGTCGGCGAGCACGGTCGCGGCGTCCACGCCGTCGTCGTAGAGGTCCGGAGGGAAGAAGGGCGAGTTGACACCGAGGGCCAGCACCGGGCCGGCGACCCGGAGGGCGTACCGGAAGTACTCGGGAAGGTCCGGCGCGTGGGGGACCTGATAGTGGGGCTGGATGGACGTGATGAGGCTCTCGGGCATCACGGTGTCGGCCGACAGGGAGACGTGGGGGGCATCGATCTCGAGGCCGACGCCGAGATCCGAGTTGGCCATCGCGTGGTACCGCACCGACTCGGACATGTTCGGCGCGAGGTGGACTCCGTCGACCTCGACGCTCTCGGTGAGGTAGTCCCGGGCCCGTTCGCCGGTCGGCGGGACGGTCCACAGCCCGTCGGAGACGAGCCGGATGCCCTCGGGCCGGGTCTTGTCGAGCGCGGCGGACAGCCTGGCCTGGACCTCGGCCTCCTGGGCGGTGAGGCCGTACGCCGAGAGGGGCTGCGGGTTCGTGTTCATCTCGGCGTTGTGGAGGCCGAGCTCCTGCTCGAACCCGATGAGCTCGAGCAGCAGCCGGGGGACCCGGACCAGCGGAACGTTCGGCTCGGCGGCGGGGTCGACGTCCGCCGGCTCCGCGACGCCGTAGAACTCGTACTCGAAGCCGACGTTCGCCTGGGGGTTGTCGAACGCCCCGGCCCGCAGCCGCTCCTTCAGCTCCTCGGCCTCCCGTTGGACGCGAGTGTCGAACTCATCCCGGTCGACGTCGGTCGCGTCGGCCACCCGGCCGGCCAGGTCAGCAGTCATCGGCGGCCCGTTCGACACCTGGGTGGTTAACTTGCGGGGCCACCCGTCCCGCCGATGACCCCGAATCGCAGGGCGAGTCCGGCGGCGACGGCCACGACGCCGAGGGCGACCACAACGCCGGACTGGACGAACACGGCGTCGGTCACCTGGCCAGCCAGCGCCAGCCCGAGGTCCGCCACGGCCGGCGGGGCGTCACCGCTGAGCAGCACCGTCCGGAGCCGGGCGGGGAGCAGGGCGGCGCCGACGAGGCCGGGGAGGCCGCCGAGCACCAGTCCGACGCCGGCGCCGACGGCGGTGACGGCGACCGACCGGGAGGCGAGGTAGACCAGCCCGATGAGGAGGAGCGCGAGCAGCGGGAGCCCGATGGCGAGCCAGTCGATGAGGACGACCGTCCGCCGGGCCTGCTCGAGGTTCTCCATCGCCGTCTGGTCGAGCTGCTCGTCGAGGTCGACCCGGTCGGGCGCCTGCTCGTCCAACCGGGTTTCGATCACGGTGGCGAGGCCCGCGGCGAGGTCGTCCGCCGCGGCCTGGAAGTCCGCCCGGTACGCCTCGTACGTGGTGTCGGCGAGGTAGCCGTCGACCGCCACGAGCACGAGGTCGGCCATCGGCCGGGCGATTGCCGGGTCGGCGTCCCCAAGCGACTCGTTGAGCCGGTTCGCGACGTCGGTCCGGACCGATTCGCGCATGGCCGCCAACCGGTCGTCGACGGCGTCGGCGAGGCGGCCGTCGTCAGCGCTCTCGATTCGCTCGCGGATGGCCGCCCGGATCTCGGGCTCCCGCTCCTCGACCATCCTCGCCTTCTCGGCCTCGGTGTAGTCCGACGGGTCGTAGTCGTCGATGACCAGGGCGAGCCGCTCGTCATCCGTCGCGTTCCGGAACGCCCGGTCGACGAGTCGGTCCAGGACCCGCTCGCGGATGTCGGCCCGGAACGCGGCGCGTTCGGACCGGAAGACGGAGGCGTTCTCGGCCATCCGGGCGGCCGTGACGAGGTCGATGGTGACGCCGTTCCGCTCGAGCGTCAGCTCCCGCCCGTCGCCCCCGACGACCCCGACGAGTTCGGTGGGCGACGCGTTCGCTAGCTCGGCCTCGACCGCGTCGGCGACGGCGCCCTTCACGGGCTCGAGGTCGACGGCGAGCTGCAGCTCGTCGGCGTTCCCGTGGAGGTAGGCGAGCGCCCGCTCGATGTTGGGTTCGACCTGGGACTCGAGGTAAGCGGGGTCGAGGGCGGCGCCGGCGACCGCATCGGGGTCGACCGGAAGCGGCGGGGACCCGCCGTCGGTCGACCCGAGCTCGCCCAGGGGGAACGACTCGACGACGAGCGGTTCCGCCTGGCTGTAGGCGTTCTCCTCCTCGAGCGTCGTGGTGACGAACCCGGGATTCAGGACGGTCCGGTCGGCGGCGACGAGGGCGTTCGCGGCGGCGAGGTCGACCGCCAGCAGGGCGACCAGCAGGACGATTGCGGCGGACCGGACGACACCCATACCCGCGGTTCAGACTTCCAGGGGTCCTATCACCTTCGGTGTCGGGTCCGGCCGGTCACCGCCGGCGGCCGTCCGTGGGAAGCGGCACTTCCGCCGTTACATGATGGAACGCTCGGCCTCGCGCTCGACGGAGATGTTGACGAGGGCGACCAGGTTGGGATACGGGACGAAGGCCAGCAGCTCGTCATCCTCGGTGTAGAGCTCGACGCCGTTCTCCCGTTCCGCGTAGTCAGCGGCGGTCAAGTCGCCGTCGGGCAGGATGGCTCGGAACATCGTTACATCCTACGGAACCGCCAGCCTTCAAGCTGTCACCTCCGGTTCGAAACCTTTCTATAAGTTATGAAGATGAGTTTAGAAAACAGTATAACACCATTGGATGTGTTGGACAGACGAGATTGGAGTAATTTTTATGGCGTTCCAGCCCGCTAGGACCACCCGAGAGGTGACAGGGATGTCCCGGACCGGTGCAACCACCCACGGCCTGTTCGGTCGCGTCGCCCGTCGGACGTCGCGCCACGACCTGGTGCTCGTCGTCATCCCGGCCGCGTTCGTCGCCGCCCTCATGGCGGGCATGGCGTCGCCCGTGTCGCTCCACGGCGCGGTCGCGGCCGCCTCGGTCGTGGGCGGGATCGCGCTGGTCGACGCCCTGTTCCTCAACCCCCCGACCGGGCCTCCCGCGCCGCCCGCGGCCTGACACCACCGTTCTGACCGTTTGTCGCACGAACGACGATGTACTGGCTCGTCCCGACTGTTCGGTTGGCTCGTGTCCCTATGTCGCGGTAATTGTTGGTTCCAAGCCACCGGCTCCTTCGTCCGGGTGGTGTCAATGGCACTGCCGACGGGTCCCACGACGGACGTCGCGTCGCGCCCGGCCGTCCCGCCCGACTTTTCGGTGCCACCGATTACGAAGGGTACGAACAGGACGTCGAGCTCGTCCTGTCGGTCGAGCTCCCCGGCTTCGACCGGGACGACATCGAGGTCCACTGGGACGGGGATCGGCTCGCCATCTCGGCCGACCCGAGGACGAGCAGCGTGGTCGCCGCCGGACGGTCCGGTTCTCGGCGGCCATCGAACCGGAGGAGATCGAGGCGGCCTTCACGAACGGCGTCCTCGAGGTGGCCCCCCAGTCAACCGGAGCGTCGCCCTGCCCGGCCAGGAGGTCGAGGTCGCCGGCCGACGGCCCCGGGGCCCGTCGGCCGCGACCGCCGGTACCGGCGTTCCGCCACGTGTCGAACCGTCCCCCGCCCCGCCAGCGGCCTGCTCATGGCCAGCCGTCCGCGTCGGGAAGCGGCTCGGCGACGACCCCGTCCTGCTGGGCCAGGGCTCGGGCGTGGCCGGCACAGACCGCCCGGTCGTCGGCCCAGGGGACGTAGAGCCGGACGGCCGCCGGCTTCTGGCAACCCGGCTCGGTACACGTCGGCATCGATGGACGTAGCGGCCGTGGGCGGAAAACGCCGGCGTCGGGCGCGGACCCGGGGTTTGGTCGGGGCTACTCGGCGGCCCGGTGGGCCGGCACGTCGCCGGTTCGGTCACCCGCCGGCACCTTCGTCAGGACCCTCGCCACGTCCCGGATATCGTGGGTGTCGATGAGCGCCTCGGCGGCCGTCCGCAGGGTGAAGTCCGCGTCGAGGTCGACGCCGTAGCAGCCCGCGTAGCACTCCAGCCAGTCGTTCATCGCCCGCTCGAGCCGGGCGAACTCATCGGGTTCGAAGCGGACCCAGTCGCCGGTGCGCGCCTCGACGTAGACGGCCACCGCCGGGCCGACCCCCTCGGTGAGGTACCGGCGGGCCCGCTCGGGCGCCGGCGGCTCCTCGGGCGGTTCGAAGGCGGTCCGGTCCTCGCGAGCCCGCTCGGCGAGGGCGTCGATGCGCTCCGCCGTCGCGGGCTCGCCCATCAGCCGAACTCGTACTCGACGCCCTTCCCGCCGGCCGGGTGGGTCCAGTGAGTGTCGGCGACGACGGCACAGGTCCCACACTCCACGCACGGCTGGGTGTCGAGGCTGACCCGCGCCTCGCCCTCGACCTCCTCGCGCCGGTAGCAGCCCCCGCCGTAGTCGAGCGAGGAGACCGGACAGGCGGTGACGGCCGCCCCGCTGGCGGCCCAGCTGTTGTCGAGCAAGTCGATGTGGGGATCCCCCACGTCGTAGGTGAGGTCCCCGATGCGGTCGGCGAGGCTCGGCGGCTCGACCGTGCTCTCCTCGCGCACGGGCTCGCCGAGCGCCTCGGCGATGCGCGTCGGCACCGTCACGTAGCCCGTCCGGGTGTCGGGCAGCAGCTTCATCAGCCGCGGCGAGTTGAACAGCCGCTCGAGCTGGCCGGCCATCGCCCGCACGCCCCAGGTCCCGAGCGGCGAGTTCGCCACGGCGTCGAGGAGGTTCGCCACGGTCCGCTGCTCGGTGACCGTTCGGGAGGTCCGGTAGGCCCGGGGCCGGAGCTTCTCCATGACGCCCTCCTCGCGGAGCTTCCGGACGTAGAGGTCGCCGGCCTGCTGCGCCCGGCCGCGCGAGGCGGCCTCGACGTACGCCTCCGCGGCGAGCGCCCCCGCGGTGACGGCGTGGTTCATGCCCTTGATGATGGGGCCCTGGGCCTGCATCTGGCCGCCGGCGTCGCCGACGAGCGCCAGCCGGCCCTGGGCGGGCTCGGGGTGGGCCATCTTCTTCGAGTCGGGCACGAGCTTCGCGGAGTACTCGAGCTCCTCGTAGTCGTCCCCGAGCCACTGCGCCAGCAGCGGGTGGGTCAGCAGCGCGTCGAGCAGCTCGCCGACGTCCGCCCGCTCGGCGACGATGCTGTCGAGGTGGAAGACGTTCCCGATGGAGAGGGTGTCCTCGTTGGTGTAGAGGAAGCCCCCGCCGCGGACGCCGTCGTAGAGGTCGCCGGAGAACAGGTGGGCCTCGCCCTCCTCGGGGCCGATGTCGAACCGCTCCTCGATGGCGCCCTCCGGCATGTCGACGACGGCCTTGACGCCCTGGAA
>JBDGPL010000131.1:0-12431 GCA_042219705.1 Halobacteriales archaeon
AGCGGCACGCAGACGGTGGTGTCGAGCCCGCCCGAGAAGGCGAGCGCCACGCGTTGGTCCATACGTGGGGCCTGGACGCTCTAGCCTTTATATTTCACGGATTCGGACGAAGAAAATTAGTAGCGGACGGCACGCTCGACGGGCGGGGTCGAACCGGCGGCACGGCGGGAGATGGGGGGTGGACGGGGCTATCGAAGCCCCGGTCGCGGCGGTCGGGAGAAGGAGCCGGTCGCGCCGCTGGCCGTCAAGGCGGACGCGAGGCGGCGCGTGCGGGCCCGCATCGCTCGTCCGTACCGGTCAGTCGGTATAAAACGCTTGCGACTCCCCGGCTTCCGACGGCCGGGAACGAGGGTGGGGTTCAGCCCTGCTGGTAGATGGCGAGCGCGATGCTCCCCATCCCCAGGAACAGCAGGATGCCCCAGAGGAACATGAGCAGGAGCAATGCCTGGGAGACGAGCTCGCCGAGGATGGTGGCCGGCATGAGCCACTGGCCGAGGATTAACCCCCAGACCGTGAGCGTCCGGCGGCCCCCGCGGAGGTCGTACCGGTCGACGGCGAAGCCCGCCACGACGACGGCCAGCGAGAGCACGCCGAAGTGGGCGTGGGCGGCGCCCATGATTTCCGAGGGGATGGGATGGCCCTGCATGATGTTCACCACGTTCGCCATGCCCCAGAGCATCTGGACGGTCAGGCCGACGAATCCGGAGAGTTTCAGTGCTCGCGACATCCATCCATCGAGCCCGGCTGGAAAGCCCATAATATTTTGGCCATTGGTCCTCACTCCCGAGCCCGCTCCAGGAGCCAGCCCCGCTCCGCCGGTCCCACCCTTTTTGCCCACGACCGCCGAACGCCGGTCCATGCCCGCCGACCGCGGCGCCATCGACGTCGACGACCTCCTCAAGCTCATCCTCGTGCTGGTCGTCGTCTGGCTGGTCCTCGAGATCCTGGACACCGTCCTGTCCATCACGCTCGGCCTGCTGGGCCCGCTCCGGCCGCTCATCGGGTTGGTCGTCCTCGCCCTCATCGTGCTCTGGCTGCTCGACCGCCTCTGAACCCGGTGTTCAGCCTGAACGCCCCGGTGCCGGGACGGGTCCGCCAACAGCTCGAGGACCTCCGGCCCGCCCTGACCGACTTCGCCACGGTCCGGGAGGAGCCGACGCTCGTCGTCAAGCGGTTCGGGGACCTGACGCCCGATGGGCTCGACCGTGTCGAGAGCGAGGCACGGCTGGCGCTGGCCGGCGCGTCGGCCGTCGCCGCCAGGCTCGATCGCCTGGCCGTCTTCGAGGATCCGCCGGCCGGTCCAGCCCCCGTCGTCTACGTGGCCGTCGAGAGTCCGGGACTCAAGCGGCTCCACGACCGGCTCGTCGAGGCCTTCGGCGCGGTCGAGGGCCTCGAGGGCGACGACTACGTCCCCCACGTTACCGTCGCTCGCGGTGGCACCCCCGACACCCTCGACCGGCTGGCGGACGTCGTGCTCGAGCCCGTCGAGTGGACCGTCACCGAACTCTGGTTCTGGGACGCCCGGCAGGGCGAACGGACGGGGCGGGTATCGCTGTCGGGCTGATCGGGGTAGGTCGTCCCCGACGGCCGACGAGGGAGGAACACCTTTTTCGCCGGCTGTCGAGTTCGGCCCGATACGCGCATGACGGCCCGCCGTTCGTCCGACGAACCGGAGGACACGGGGAACGGGACGAATCGGCTTTGGAGCGAACGGGCGGCCGCCAGGCTCGGGTTCGACCGGCTCGGCGCCGCGCTCGGGCGGCCGGGGTTGGCCCCGTACCTGCTCCTGGCGGCGGTCTACGCCCTCGACGTCCCGGTCCTCTCGACGGTCCGGTACCTCCAAATCGGGTACCATCCGTACCTCGTCAACCCGGCGACCGTGATGGTGCCGGTCCTGGCGACCTACGCCATCTGGTCGTCCCGCCGGCTCCGCGACCGGTTCGAGGCCGTCGTCGACGACCTCCTCCCGGACGAGGACCCGCTGCCGACGGCGTCGCGCGAGCCGCCCCGACGGCCCTGGTTCGACCGCGCCATCCGCCGTCTCGGGACGCCCGACGGCGTCGACGAGCGCGAGCAGCTGGCGACCCTCATCGCCCCGTCGCTCAAATGGCTCCTCCTCGTCGCCGCGTGGGGGCTGTACGTGGCCTGGATATTGCGCAGCCCCACCGTCCAGCAGCTCATCCTCGAGAGCGAGGGCCCCGTCATCGGCGGCATCAAGTACGGGGTGCTCCTGCCGTTCGTCTACCTCCCGCTCGCCGTCGAGTTCGTGGCCACCTACCTCGGCGTCATCGTCGTCTTCCCGGTGCAGATCCGAGCCGTCGGCCTCATCGACTTCCAGGACCCGCTCGGCTTTGGCGGGCTCCGGCCGGTCGGTGACCTCGTCCGGCAGGCGACGACCCACTACCTCCTCGGCCTCGCCGGGTACGTCGCCGGCATCGGCATCGGCCACCTGCTCGGGCAGGCCGGGTTCGTACCGCAGACCGGCCTCCTCACGACCGCCTTCATCGGCGCCGCCACCGTCCTCGGGGTCGCCCTGTTCGCCTTTCCCGTCGTCGTGCTCCACGGCCACATGAAGGCCGCCAAGCACGACCGGATCCACGCCCTCGCAACCGAAGTCGAGCGCCGCGGCCCCGAGGACGACACGAACATGTTTCCCGACACCTCGCTGCCGGATTCCCCCGCCGACGGCAGCGAGTACCTCCACCTGTACGTCAAGCTCCGAAAGGTCGAGAACACCCGGGAGTTCCCCATCGACGTCTCTCACCTGCAGGAGCTGGTGCTGGCCGCCCTCGTCCCGTACCTCGCCCACGTTACGGTGACCTTCCTCCTGAGCTACACGGGCGGGGGCCACTGACGGCCGGTCGGCGAGGCCGACGCCCGCCTACGGCTCCGGCACCGGCACGTCCTCGCCGTAGGTGCCGTGGTCGTCGAAGAAGTTGAGCAGGGCGTACCGGAGTTTGTCGGGCCGGACGTCGACGAGCTCGGCCCGCTCGTCGGGGGGAAACGTCCCGCGCACCGAGTACTGGCCCATGTCGGCGGCGGTGTACCGGCGGTCGAGCAGCACCCGGGCGCCGACCTCGTCCGGCCCGCGCAGGGCCCGGCCGAGCGCCTGGCGGGTCTTGCGGACCGTCGGGATCTCGACGGCGTACTCCCAGCCCGGATCCTTGGGAGGCTCGACCGACGGCTGGTCGCCGGCCGGGTTGAACCCCGTCCCGTCGGGTCGGTCCCCGCCGAACGCCTCGGCGTAGGCCGCCTGGACGGCCTCGAGCCGGTCGTCGAGGTGGGGGTAGGGCACGCCGACCACGACCACCGTCCGGGCGTCGTCGCCGTCGAAGGAGACGCCCTCGGCGAGCGTGCCCCAGAGGGAGGTGAACAGCGCGGCGTCGTCCTGGTCGACGAACCGCTCCCGGAGCGGTTCGACCCGCTCGCCCGGCCGGTCGAGGTAGACCGGCCCGTCGAGATCGACCAGCCCCCGGTAGCGCTCGGCCTCCTCGTACGCCGGGAAGAAGACGAGGGTGTTTCCCGGGGTGTACGCGATGGCGTCGGCGAGGGCGTCCGCCACGGCCGACTGGACGTCGGGGTCGTCGCGGTTCCTCGCGAACAGCGGCGGGGTGTCGACCGCGAACGTCCGCCGGTTCGCCTCGGGGAAGGACAGCCCGTACGCCATCGTCGCCGGGTCATCGAGGCCGAGCACGTCGGCGGTGACGTCGAACGGCCGGAGCGTGGCGCTCATCAGCACGCTGGCGTGGACCGACTCGAAGAGCTCCCGGGTGACCGCCCGGGGCAGACATGCGTAGAGCTCCGCGCGGCCGTAGATTTCGCCGGTGCGGTCGTCCCGCCGGACGGCCACCACCGGGTACTGGCCGGGCTCGCCCCCCTCGGCGACGTAGGCGTCGATGAACGTCGCGGCGGCCAGGGTGCCGGATTCCCGGCGCGTGCTCGCCTCGCCGTCCCGGTAGGCCCGCTCGTAGCGCTCGTCGAGGGTCCGGCCCAGCGCCATCGCGGCCTCGAGGTCGGCCTCGATGCCCCGGCCCGCGTAGCGCTCGAGGAACGCAAGCAACAGGTCGTCCCGGCGGTCGTGATTGTCGACCGGGACGTCGACCCAGTCGGCCTCGATGCCGGCGCCGTCGCCGGGGCCGAGCCGGGTCTCATAGCAGTCGACGAGGGCGTCGCGGAACGCCCCGACGACGTTGTGGGCCGCGTCGGCCCGGCGGTCGTCGACCTCGTCGAGCTCCTCGAGGGCGGCGTCGAGGGTGTGCTCGGTGAGGGTCCGGGTCGCGTGCTCTCTGGCGGCGGCCTCGACGTTGTGGGCCTCGTCGAAGACGCAGACCACGTCGTCGGGCTCCCGGCCGAGCCACCGGAAGAACTGCCGCCGGATGGCCGGGTCGAGCAGGTGGTGGTAGTTACAGACGACGAGGTCGACCTCGTCCATGGCGGCCTTCAGCAGCTCGTAGCCACAGTAGCCCGCCTCGTGGGCCCGCTCGTAGATCTCGTCCGGCGTCCGCACCCCGTCGAACAGCCAGCGCTCGAACGCGCCGGTGTCGTCGGTCAGGTTCCGGTAGAACCGGTCGCATTCGGACCGGTCAGCTAGCTCGTCGAGCTCGGTCTCGACGGCGGCGAGCTCGTCGGCGACGGCGCCCCGGGCCGCGGCGGCCTCGTCGTCGCCGGCCTGGGCCCGCTCGAGCAGCTCCCGCTCGCGCTCGGCGAGCTCGCGGCGCTCGACCTCGAGGTCGACTCGGTCGCGCACCGTGTCCCGGAGGACCTGACACTCCTCGTAGCCGACGTCGAGGTGACACATCGAGGCCTTGCCGCGGAAGACGACGGCCGACAGCGGCTCGGTCGCGTCGATGGCCCGGGCCTCCGCGATGAACTGGCGCATCTGCTGGTGGACGTTCGTGGTGATGACGACCGTCCGGTCGTGCTCGCGGGCGTGGGCCAGCGCCGGCGCGAGCGCGGCCAGGGTCTTGCCGGTGCCGCAGGCGCCCTCGAACAGCGTGTTCCGCCCCGCGTCGAGCGACGTCCGGATGCGGTCCATCGCCTCGGCTTGGTGGTCGTAAGCCTGGTCGTATGGGAAGAAGCGAAGCTGGTCCGGGGCGGCCACGGGCCGGCGGTCCCGGCGGGCGGATAAAGCCGTTCGCCGGGCGGAGTGAAAGTGAAATGGACGTGAATGTACTGAAATGCACTGGATAGAACTGGACGGTCCGGTACGGGGCTCGGGCCCGTGGTTAGCCCAGCAGCACGAGCGACCGGCCGTGGAAGATGACGTAGAGGTTGTTCGCGAAGACGAACAATCCGCCGGCGATGAGGAGGCCGAGCCAGGCCTCGACGCCCAGCCCGACGTATCGGTCGTAGGGCGGCGCGGTGCGCTCGAGCAGCCGCATCAGCGCGTAGAAGCCGCCGACGGCGACGACGGTCGCCGCCAGGTTGACGGCGGTCAGGGTCAGCATACCCCGGCCGAGCGCCCACCGCATGAGCGGGTTGGCCTCCGCCGCCGGCCCGACGTACCACGCGGCGTACATGGTCGTGATCATGTCCACGGTGATGAGCACGAAGAGCGCCACCGCGAACCAGTCCCAGTATTCCTCGAGCCGGGCGTCGATTGAGCGGGAGTTCACGCCCCGTGGTGGGCCGTCATCGCGTAAAAACAATCGCAGATTTAGTCGCCCGGCAGGCCGCCGATTCGGGCCGGTCGTCACGCCTCCGGCTCGACGTAGACCTTCCGGACGGCGTCGTTCGCGTCGGCGATCGCGTCCTCGATGGCCGTGATGCGGTCGTCGATCGCAGCGGTGTCGAGGTCGGGGTCGAACGCCACGTCGGCGGCGACGAGGACGTCGTCCGGGCCGAAGAACACCGTCCGGAAGTCGACGACGCCCCGGACGCCGTCCCAGTCGGCGACGAGCCGGCGGAGCTCGCGTTCCTCGGACGCTGGGAGGCTCTCGCCGAGCAGCAGGCGCTTGTTCTCCCAGGCGAGCGCGAGGGCGAACCCCATCAGGAGCACGCCGATGAGGAGCGCGGCGGCGGCGTCGTAGACCGGGTCCCCCGTGACGTTCGTCAGCCATACCCCGACCAGCGCGAGCGTCAGGCCGAGGAGGGCGATGGTATCCTCGGTCAGGGCGGTCAGCGTCGTCACGTCCGCCGTTTTCCGGAACGCCTCGACGAGGCCGCTCCACCCGCGGTCCTCGATCTCCCGGCGCATGTTCGCGTAGGCCTTCGTCCAGGCCCACCCCTCGAACGCCAGCCCCCCGAGCAGGACGGCGTAGTTGACCCAGACCGCCGGGAACGTGTAGCCCGCGACGGTGACGGAGCCGGACAGGGCGTGGCCGCCGTGGCCGACGAGGGCCTCGTACCCGTTCAGCAGGCTCTCCCAGCCGGCGATACCGAACAGCAGCACCGCGACCAGGAACGAGTAGAAGAACTGGGCCTTCCCGTAGCCGAACGGATGGGTGCGGTCACGGTCCTGGCCGCCGTACCAGATGCCGATCAGGAGGAACACCTGGTTTCCGGTGTCGGAGATGGAGTGGTAGGTCTCCGACAGCATCGCCGGGCTCCCGGTGAGCAGGTAGCCGACGAACTTCAGGCTCGCGATGGCCCCGTTGGCGACGAGGGCCGCCAGCACCACTGCCGTCCTGGCTGCCATCTACGCGCCGGGTTCGTCGCCGGCTGGGTTAAGGCCGACGGAGCGGCCCTGGGGCCCGCTGGCCGGTTCCGACGGACGGAAGGCGATCGGCGCCCGCGGCTCGCCCATGCTCGTGGCCCTCGGCGACACCCACCGATCCGACGGCCACGGCCTCCGCGGTCGGACGCTGGAGGCGGTCCGGGCGGCGGACGCGGTCGCGCACACCGGCGACTTCACGACCGTGGCCGCGCTCGAGGCGTTCGAGGGGGAAGCTGCCGAGCTACACGCCGTCGCCGGGAACAACGACGTCCCGGCCGTGGCGGCCCGGCTGCCCGACCGGACGACCTTCGGGGCGGCGGGCCTTCTGGTCGCGATGGTCCATGGCCACGCGCACTCGGCCGAGGCGCGGTCGCTGCTCGGTCGGGAGCTGGGCGCGGACCTGGTCGTCTCGGGCCACTCCCATCGGCCGGGCGTCGAGCAGGCGGCGGGCGTGACGCTCCTGAACCCCGGCAGCCACGCCGAGCCGCGGTGGTACCGGCCCGCCCACGCGGAGCTCGTCCGCGAGGACAGCGGTACGACGGGGCGGCTCGTCCGGCCCGACGGGACCGTCCTCGAGACGTTCCGCGTCGGGCCTTGAAATCCTCACGCCCCTGGCGGGACGAGATTCCACCGTGGGGAGTTCGGGCTGGTTGCAGAACGTGTTGGTCCGCCGCATCGCCGGCTTTTATTTCGGTTCACGTTTATTTGAATATATGCGTCGGGCGCGGTGAACGTGTGGCGGCCAAACCCTCGCCTGGGGTGGTTCGAACTGGCGGACGGTTGGATGCCGAT
Source organism: Halobacteriales archaeon (assembly GCA_042219705.1). Lineage (GTDB taxonomy): Archaea > Halobacteriota > Halobacteria > Halobacteriales > Hikarchaeaceae > JBDGPL01. The sequence continues at coordinate 7,448 of JBDGPL010000131.1, forward strand.
CGCCCGGACCACGCCATGGTTGGCGAGGCTTCCGCTAGCAATCCGTCAGCGTGAACAGGGGAGCCGGCGGCGGGGTCACCGGCGTGGGGTCGGAACGGGGGGTCCGGGAGGGCCGGAGGGGCTGCCGACCGACCGCGGGGGGAACGGTCGCCGGCAGAACCCGGTACGGTCGGCCCGTACATCAGGCCACCGTAGACTCAAACCGCCGTTTCACCTACGCCGATTCAGCGCCGGACGTACCAGACGGCGAACCCGGCGACGAGCACGGCGAGTCCGCCGAGGAAGAACAGGACGCCGGGCTCGGCCAGCAGCGCCGCCGGGTCCGGCAGGGGCCCGCCGGCGGCGGCGACCGGCGTCGCGCGTTCGGCCATCATCGCGTCCATCTGGCCGCCGTCGGTCTCGGCGGCCGGCTCCGCGACCAGGTACTGGACGAGCACGGCGAGCACCGCGACCACGCCAAGGCCCGACAGCAGGGTGGCCAGCGCGGTCCGGAGCGAGGCGGTCTCGTCGCTGCCGCCGGCGACCACCACCAGCGGCCGGTCGGTCGGCCCGTACAGCTTCATCTCCCGGCCCTTCTCCGAGTAGACGGTGTCGACGACCTCGACGGCGCCGGCGTCCTCGAGCTTCCGGAGGTGGTACTGGGTGTTCTGCAGCGAGGTGTCGACGCGGTCGGCGAGCTCCGATGGCGCGGCGGGCTCCTCGTGGAGGGCGGCGAGCAGCTCCCGGGCCGTGTCGGAGGACATCGCGGCCAGGAGGTCGTCGGCGACCTCGTCGTCGATGCCGATGACGCGTGGCTCGGCGTCGGCCGAGGCCGACCGGCCGAACTCGGCGGGGAGGAGGCGGCCCATATGGCTGCTGCAGGCCGCTCGCGGGCTTGAACGTTCTGTTTGCGGGGCGACCGGGGCGTGTCACTCCCTGGCCGACCGTCGCGCCCGGCGCAGGTACCGACCGACGTGGACGAGCTGGCGGGCGTGCTGCCACGCGATCCCCCGGGGTTTCCGGACCGGTCGCGTCGCCGCCGGCACCTCGCCGATCCGGGCGCCCTTGGCGGCGGCCTCCAGGACGAGGGTCCCGCAGGTGCAGGCCGTGTCGAGCTCGAGCTCGAGCGCCAGGGACCGGCGGATGGCCCGCAGCCCGGTCCCGGTGTCGGTGACGGACACTCCGAGCCGGGCGAGGCGGTCGAGCACCCGTTCGGACGGCCGTGGGATGGTCGGCCGGACGCCCAGGACGAGGTCCTTCGCGTCACGCCGGACCGGCCGGACGAGCGCCCCGATGGCGTCCGGTCGATGCTCCCCGTCGGCATCGAAGGTGACGACGATGTCGGCCGAGGCGGCCCTGAACCCGCGCTTCAGTGCCGCGATGTAGCCCCGGTTCGTCGGCTGCTCGACGACGGTGGCGCCCGCCGTCCGGGCCTCGGCGGCCGTCCCGTCCGTGGAGCCGTCGTCGACCACCAGGACGTCGTACGTCGGGACGAGTTCCCCGACGGTGTCGCCGATCCGACCGGCTTCGTCGTAGGCTGGCACGAGGACGGTCACGTCGTCCATGGCCGCGCGTACCTGGTGGCCGGAGAAAGCCGTGCCGACTGTCGCCTCCTGGACGGGCCCTCGGCCCATCCGCCGAAACGGCTTAGGACGGCCCGGACCCATCCCGGCCATGGCCCTCGACGCCGTCACGGCCGCGGTCATCGGCGCGGTCGTGCTGTTCTTCTTCTTCGTTTTCCTGTTCCTGCGGCGGATCGTGACCAGCTTCGCCGAGGGCTACGAGGAGCGCCGGTAGCCCCGGCGGGCCGGCCGGGGCTCCGTCAGCCGACCGCCCGCTCGACGGCCGCCACCGACTCGTCGATGGCCTCGCGATCCACGTCGCGATGGGTCACGAACCGGGCGGTGGTTTCGTCGAGGGGCGTGGCCTCGACGCCCGCGTCGGCGATGCGCTCGAGGAACGCCTCGACGTCGAGCCCCAGTCCGTCGACGTCGACGAGCACGATGTTCGTCTCCGGCGGCTGCACCTCGAGGCCATCGATGGCGGCCAGGCCGTCAGCCAGCCGCCCGGCGTTGGCGTGGTCCTCGGCCAGCCGGTCGACGTTTTCGAGCGCGAGGTGGCCGGGGGCGGCGACGACGCCCGCCTGGCGCATCCCGCCGCCGTACAGCTTCCGGACCCGGCGCGCCCGGTCGATGAACCCCTCTTCGCCGGCGAGCACGGAGCCGACGGGCGCCCCGAGCCCCTTCGAGAGGCTCAGCATGACCGAGTCGACCGCGTGGGTGAACCGGTCCACCGGGACGTCGAGGGCCACGGCGGCGTTGGCCAGGCGGGCGCCGTCGAGGTGCACAGGGACGTCCGCCTCGCGGGCGACGTCAGCCGCGGCCGCGATGGCGTCCGGCTCGATGGCCCGACCGCCCCGGCTGTTGTGGGTGTTCTCGAGGGCGAGCAGGCCGGTCCCGGCGCGGTGGTCGTCTTCGACCACGAGGTTCGCCCGCACCTGCTCGGGCGTGACCACGCCGCGGGGCGGCGAGTCGACCGGCCGGGTCTGCAGCCCCGAAAGGGCGGCGGCCCCGCCGAGCTCGTACTGATAGACGTGGCTCAGTCGCTCACAGAGCAGCTCCTGGCCGGGCTCGGCGTGGGTCCGGACCGCGACCTGGTTGGCCATCGTCCCCGACGGACAGAACAGCGCGGCCTCGGCCCCGAGCCGGTCGGCGGCCGCGGCCTCGAGCGCGTTGACGCTCGGGTCCTCGCCATAGACGTCGTCGCCGACATCGGCCTCGGCGGCCGCCTCGCGCATCGCGGCCGACGGCCGGGTGACGGTGTCGCTGCGCAGGTCGATCATGGCCGGCCCTGCGTCGCGGGCCCGCTTAACGGCCGTGCTTGGGCCGTCGTACCATCGAAAGGGGTATGCGCCCGAGCGGCCCATCGCCGGTCATGGACCCCCGGGTTCGGGAGCACGCGGCCGTCATCGCCGAGCAGTGCGTCGACCTGTCGGCGGGCGACACGGTGATCATCGACGCGGAGCCCGACGCCGACGACCTGGTCGTGGCGCTCGTCGAGCTGGCGGGGGACGTCGGGGCCCATCCGCTCGTGACCCGCCACCGCATGGGCCAACGGTTCCGCCGGGCCTACATCCGGAACCACGACGGCGACTTCGCCGAGCCCCGGCACCTCCGGGCACTGTTCGAGGAGCTGGACGTCTACGTCGCCATCCGGAGCGGCGCGAACACGGCCGAGACCTCGGACGTCGACCCGGCGGACCAGGCGGCCTACGACCGGGCCCACCGGGAAATCCGGAACGTCCGGCTCGCGAAGCGTTGGTGTCTGACCCAGTTCCCCTCGACCGGCTATGCCCAGCTGGCGGGCATGAGCACCGAGGGCTACGAGGACTTCGTCTGGGACGCGGTTCTCCGGGACTGGGACGCCCAGCGGGCCCACCAGGCCCAGCTCGTCGAGCGCCTCGAGGCCGCCGACGAGGTCCGCATCCGGAGCGGCGAGGAGACCGACCTGCGGCTCAGCGTCGACGGCATGCCGGTCATCAACGACGCGGCCGACAACAACATGCCCGGCGGGGAGGTGTTCACGGCCCCGGTGGTCGACTCCGTCGAGGGCACGGTCCGGTTCGACGTCCCGACGGTGCTACGGGGCCGGGAGGTCGAGGACGTCTTCCTGCGGTTTGAGGCCGGTCGCGTGGTCGAACACGACGCGCCCGAGTACGCCGACCTGCTGGCCGAGGTGCTCGAGACCGACGACGGGGCCCGCCGGCTGGGCGAGCTCGGCATCGGGATGAACCGCGCCATCGACCGGTTCACGAAGAACATCCTCTTCGACGAGAAGATGGGCGACACCGTCCACCTCGCCCTCGGGATGGCCTACGAGGACACGGTCGGACCCGGCCGGGAGCAGAACGAGAGCGCCATCCACGAGGACCTCATCGTCGACATGAGCGAGGACTCGTCCATCGAGCTGGACGGGGAGGTCGTCCAGCGCGACGGCACCTTCGTCTTCGAGGACGGGTTCGAGGGGTAGGTTCCGGCCCCGGGACGCCCTGGCTGCGCCCACCCGGTAACAGTTTACCGAGCCCCCCGTGGCCCACCGCATGGACGAGCGCATCCATCGCCACGCCGACATCCTCGTCGAGCAGTGTACGAACGTCGAGCCCGGCGACGACGTCATCGTGCGGGCGCCGCCGGTCGCCGAGGACCTCGTCGTCGCCCTCAACGAGCGGCTCGGCGAGGTCGGCGCGAACTCATCGCTCGAGTGGGCCAGCGCCCGGGCCAGCCGGGCCTGGGCGCAGGCGATGGCCGTCGAAGACTTTCGGACCCCCGAGCACGCGCTCGCGGGGATGGAGGAGACGGACGCCGTCATCCTCGTGAAGGGCGCGGCGAACGTCGCGGAGATGAGCGACGTCGACCCGGAGAAGCGGGCCGCCTGGTCCCGGGCCACGGAGCCCGTGTTCAGAGAGCGCCTGGAGACCCGCTGGGTCATCACGCAATACCCGGCGCCCGGCAACGCCCAGAAGGCCGAGATGAGCACCGCGGCCTACGAGGACTTCGTCTGGGGCGCCATCGACAAGGACTGGGAGGCCCAGCGGGCGTTTCAGCAGGAGCTGGCGGACATCCTCACCGAGGGCGAGGCGGTCCGCATCGTTTCGGGGGACACCACGGACGTGCGCATGTCGATCGCGGGGATGACCGGCGAGAACGACTGGGGCACCCGGAACATGCCCGCCGGGGAGGCGTTCACCGTCCCGGTGCCCGACAGTGCCGAGGGCGAGGTGCTGTTCGACAAGCCCGTGGTGCGCCAGGGACGGGAGCTCACCGACGTCTACCTCCGCTTCGCGGCCGGCGAAGTGATCGACTACGATGCCGCCCAGCACGTCGACGTGCTCGAGTCGACGCTCGAGACCGACGACGGGGCCCGCCGGCTGGGCGAGCTCGGCATCGGGATGAACCGCGCCATCGACCGGTTCACCTACAACATGCTCTTCGACGAGAAGATGGGC
>JBDGPL010000132.1:0-9950 GCA_042219705.1 Halobacteriales archaeon
TCGTCCCGGCGTCGACGTTGAGGTAGGGGTCGATCTTGACCGCGGTGACGTCGAAGCCGGCGTTGGCGAGGAGCCGGCCGGTGCTCGCGGCCGTGATGCCCTTGCCCAGCCCCGACATGACGCCGCCCGTGACGAAGATGAACTTGTTTCCGAGCGACGGGTCGTAGCCCGTCTCGGGGGTCGTCGGCATAACGACGTGACGCAAGGCGGTCCCAAAACCCTTTCGGGCCCGCCTCGAATCGCCCGATGGCACCGGGAGTCGCGGCGTTCGCGAGGCACTTCGTGGGGCGGCCCCGGCGTCGTCGACGCGCAACCGTTTTATCGCCCCGGCCACCGGGGGCGTCGTAACGCCGCCGGTCCCGGCCGCCGGACGGGCCGCGTTGACCCCACGAATGGCCTCCATCGTCGTCATCGCGGTCGCGGTCCTCGCCGGCCTCTTCATGGCCTGGGCCCTCGGCGCGAGCAGCAACTCGCCGCCGTTCGCCCCCGCGGTCGGCGCCAACGCCCTGCCGACGATGCGGGCCGCGCTGTTCATCGGGATCTTCGCCGGGCTCGGCGCGATCGCCCAGGGGGGGAGCATCTCCGAGACGGTCGGGACTGGACTCATCGACGGCGTCGCCATCACGCCGCTGGCCGCCGCGGCGGGGCTGCTCACCGCGGCCGCGTTCATCGTGCTCGGGGTGATCACGGGGTATCCCATCCCGGCCGCATTCGCCGTCACCGGCGCGATGGTCGGTTCCGGCCTCGCGCTCGGAGGCGACCCGGCCTACGCCACCTACCGGGCCATCGCGAGCTTCTGGGCGGCCGTGCCGGTGGTCTCCGGATCCATCGCCTACGGGACGGCGACGCTACTGCGTCGCGAGGAGGTGCCCGAGACGGTCGGCGTGCCGCTTCTGGGCGGCCTCGTCGGGGCCATCGTGGCCAACGTCCGCTTGGCGTTCGTCCCCGCCCCGACCGGGCAGGGAACCCTCGCCGGCTTCGTGACGCGGGCCGTCGGTGTCGAGGGGCCCACGCTCCTCGCCGGCTACGGGACGACCGGGGCCGTGGTGAGCCTCGCGCTGGGCGTCGTGACGTTTCTGGGGCTCCGGCGCCAGATGCAGCGCTCGGTCGCGACGGGCATCAGGCGGTTCCTGGTCGGCCTCGGGGCGCTGGTGGCCTTCTCCTCCGGCGGCAGCCAGGTCGGGTTGGCCACCGGCCCGCTCGAAACCCTGTTCCGGACCGAGCTCGGGCTCCCGGACATCGCCCTCCTGCTGCTGGGCGGGACGGGCATCCTGCTCGGAGCCTGGATGGGCTCGCCCCGGCTGCTGCAGGCCGTCGCCCGGGAGTACTCCTCGCTCGGCGTCCGGCGGTCCATCGCCGCGCTGGTGCCGGGCTTCGCCATCGCCCAGGCGGCCATCGCGCTCGGCATCCCCATCTCCTTCAACAACATCATCATCTCGAGCGTCATCGGCAGCGGGCTCGTCGAGGGGTCGGCCGGCGTCTCCGGCCGGAAGATCGGGCTGACCGTCGCCGCCTGGCTGAGCACGCTGGTCGCCGCGGGGGCCGTCGGCTACGGCCTCTACACGGCGCTCGCGATGGTGCCGGGCGCGGCGTAACGCCGGGGCCGGGTCGTCGAGCCGGCCATCAGCTATCGGCGAGCTGCACGCCCCGGGCGACGGCGTAGATGAGGACGACCCCGGCCCCGACGGCGATGACGAGCTGGGCCACGAACGAGAACAGGAGGCCGACCGCCGCGTTTCCGCCGGCGAGCAGCCCGACCAGGAACGCGAGCATGGCCAGGCTGCCGAACAGGACGACAAGCCCCGCGATCCGGAGGGCTTCCCGGGCGACCTGGCCGGTGTCTAGCGCACCCGTCTCCCCGTCGATGAAGGGCGGTGTCGGCGACATCGCCGTGACGACGCCGCGGCGGGGCATGAACGTACTGGCGGACCGTCGCTCCGTCGGTCCCGGCGTCGCGTCGGCACCGGCCGGTCACGACCCGACCGCGTCGGCGAGCAGCGGCTCGAGGAAGTCGGCCACCCGCGCGGCTACCTTCCCCCGCTGGCCGGCGAAGTGGTGGTCGCCCGGCAGGCCCTCGACGACGTGGCCCAGCTCGCGCGCCCGGTCGGCGACGGGCCCGGAGTCGACCACCCGGTCGCGCTCGCCGTAGAGGACCTGGACGGGGACCGATACCCGCTCGAGGGCGGCGACGGTGTCGAGGCTCGGCAGCTCGCTGGCCGGTGCCAGCACCGAAACGCCGACGACCGGCGCGTCGGCGGCCGCCGCCAGCGCGACGGTGGCGCCGAAGGAGTAGCCGAACAGCCCGACGGCGTCGAATCGCTCGGCGGCCCAGTCGACCGCCCGCCGGGCGTCGGCCGTCTCGCCGTCGCCCTCGTCCCACGGGCCGTAGTCGAACCGGAGCGCCCCCATCCCGCGGGCGCCGAGTTCCTCGCCGAGCGCCGTCAGCACCGGGTTCGACCGGGTGCCGCCGTACTGGGGGTGGGGCGGGCAGGCGGCGACGCAGGCGTGGGCTCCCTCGGGGCCGTCGAGCGACCCCCGCACGTCGCGTCCGCCCGGCACGACCACGTCGCGGGGCATGGTCGTCCTTCGAGGCCGGGGGGAATGAACGCCTCGCTCAGCGCCCCCACGCGAGCGCCGACGCTCGAGCGTGTCGGGACGGACCCGCCGCGGGACCGGTTGGCTCCCGGGTGGGTCACTCGAAGTCGATGAGCGGCTTGATGACCCCGTCCTCTTTGGTCTCCATCAGGCGAAACGCCTCGTCGGTCTCCGCGAACGGGAACTCGTGGGTCGTCATCATCGTCGGATCGACGCGGTCGGCCTCGAGGAGCTGGAGCAGGCGGGTGAGCCGGAGCCGGCCGCCAGGGCACAGGCCAGTGCGGACGTCCTTCTCCGCCATGCCGACGCCCCAGGCCTCCCGGGGGATGTTCACGTACTCACCCTCGCCGTGGTAGCCGACGTTCGAGATGGTCCCGCCGGCCTTGGTCGCCGCCACACACTGCTCGAAGGTCGCGCTCCGGCCCAGGGCCTCGATGGCCGAATCCACACCCTCGCCGTCGGTGAGGGCCATGATCTGCTCGACCGGGTCGCCCGCCTCGAAGTCGACGATGTCGTCGGCGCCGTACGCGCGGGCCAGTTCCTGGCGCTCCGGCACCGTCTCGACCGCGATGATGCGCCCGGCGCCCTGCAGCTCGGCCCCTTTCGTCGCCATCAGGCCGACCGGCCCTTGCGCGAACACGGCGACGGTGCCGCCGACGGGAACGTCGGCGTGCTCGGCCCCCATGAACCCGGTGCTCATCATATCGGTCACGTAGGCGGCGGCCTCGTCGCTTACCCCGTCGGGAATCGGGGCGAGGTTGGCGTCGGCCTGGTTCACGTGGACGTACTCCGCGAAGGTGCCGTCCTTGACGTTCGCGAACTTCCAGCCGCCGAGCGGCTGGTTGGACTGGGACGGATGGCCGTCCTGCGCCGCGGCGGAGCCCCAGTCGGGCGTGATGGCGCCCACGGCGACGCGGTCGCCCGGCACGAAGTCCTCGACCGCCTCACCGACGGCGTCGACCACGCCGACGACCTCGTGGCCGAGCGTGAGGTTCTCCCGCTCGCCGATGGCGCCGTGGACGGTGTGGACGTCGGAGGTGCAGACGAGCCCCTTCGTCGGGCGGATGATGGCGTCGTTCGGACCCGCGTTCGGTCGTTCCTTCTCGGCGAAGCCGACCTCGCCGAGCGTTTCCATGACGAATGCTTGCATGGGAGGACTCCCCGCATTCGTACTCGGCGACGCGCCTTCGCCGTAGCGGCCGGTCCCGCCCGACGGGAAGTCCCGCCAGTCATAAGGGGCCCGCGGGCGTGGCTCGTTTCGGCCAGCGGTCAGTCTCGTGTCGTCCCGGGTCGGGACGGTCGGTACATCTCGGCGGGCCCCCTCCGGGGAAAATCGGCCCGCGGCCGGGGCGCGCCGTCGAAGGGGCTGATATTTATCCCTGCCGCGACATAAGACGTCCCATGGGCATCCTCTCGCGGCTCTCCTATACGGTCCGGGCCTGGCTGAACTCGGTCGTGAACCGGGCCTCGGACCCGTCCCGGGAGCTCGACTACTCCTACGAGCAGCTCCGCGACGAGCTCCAGGACGTCAAGCGGGGCATCGCGGACCTGACGACCCAGAAGAAGCGGTTGCAGAAGCACCGCGACCGGCTCCAGGAGAACGTCGAGAAGCACAACGAGCAGGCCCGGGAGGCCGTCCGGCAGGACCGGGAGGACCTGGCCCGCCGCGCCCTGGAGAAGAAGCAGGCCAACCTCCAGCAGATCGAGGACCTCGACGAGCAGATCGCCGACCTCGAGGAAACACAGCAGACGCTGGTGAGCAAGAAGGACGAGCTCGAGGGCCAGATCGAGCAGTTCCGCACCAAGAAGGAGACGATGAAGGCGCGGTACGAGGCCGCCGAGGCCAGCGCCCGGGTTTCGGAGGCGCTGACCGGCGCCGGCGAGGAGATGGGCGACGTCGGCCGGACCATCGAGCGTGCCACCGAGCGGACCGAGGAGATGGAGGCCCGGGCCGCCGCCCTCGAGGAGCTCGAGGCGTCCGGGGCCCTGGAGAACGTGCTCGCCGAGGGCGACTCCATCGACCGGGAGCTCGACCGCATCTCTGCGGAGCGCGAGGTCGACGCCGAGCTCGAGACCATCCGCGAGGAGCTCGGCAAGGCCGAGGGCGAGACCAGGGTCGAGGTCGACGACGCCGCGGTCGAGGAGGAGCTCGCCGAGCTCGAGGCGGACGAGGACGAGTCGCCGTAGGCGCCGAACCCCCAGCATTTTCGGGTTCGAAGCCTCAGGAGCGGTATGGCCGAGGACGACCACGACCAGCCGGCCGACACCATGCGCGGTCGGGTCCCCGGCAGCCGCCTGCGGCTGTGGTTCCTCCTCGAGGCGGACCGCTGGGTCGTCACCGCCGTCACGCTCGGGCTGGTCTTCGCCTCACTGGTCGTGATCGGAACCCTCGACCCCACGCCCCTGCGCCGAACCATCGCGGGCAGCGACCCGGTCGAGACCCTGTTCCAGGCGCTGGTCGCCGCCATCGTGACCGGGGTCACCCTCGTGGTCACCATCAACCAGCTCGTCCTCTCCCAGGAGCTCGGCGCCGTTGGCGACCAGCGCGAGCGGATGGAGGCGGCGATGGCGTTCCGACGGGACGTCGAGGACGCGCTCGGGGTGGCGGCGGTCCCGGCGGCGCCAGCCGGATTCCTGCGGACCATCGTCGAGGCCGCGGGAGAGCGAGGTGAGGCCCTCCGAGACGCCGTCCCGGCGGACGCGGACGGGGCGTTACGCGAGCGGGTCGGCGACGACGTCGACGGCCTCGCGTCGAACGCGGACGAGGTGGCGGCGCGCCTCGACGGCGCCGAATTCGGCACGTTCGACGTGGTGGCCGCCGCGCTGGACTTCAACTACTCGTGGAAGATCTCCGAGGCCCGGCGGCTGCGGGCGGCCCACGGCGACCAGCTCGGCGAGGAGGCCGCTGCCGCGGTGGACGAGCTCGTCGAAGCGCTGGAGTTGTTCGGGCCGGCCAGAGAGCACGTCAAGACGCTGTATTTCCAGTGGGAGCTCATCGACCTCTCCCGGGCCATCCTCTACGCCTCCGTTCCGGCCCTGGTCGTCGCCACCGGGGCCGTCCTCTATCTGGCCGACCCGGGGACCGTCACGGGGTCGACGGCGGGCGTCGACCACGTCGTCCTGGCCGTGAGCGGGGCCACGGCGGCGGCCCTCCTCCCGTTCGCCATCCTGCTGTCGTACGTGCTGCGCATCGCCACCGTCGCCAAGCGCACCCTCGCCATCGGGCCGTTCATCCTCCGGGGCTCGGCCCGGGACGCCGATCGGCGGGAGTAACTGGGCCCACATCGAGCGACGGCCCCGCACGCCGGTCGGCGACTGAAACCGATGCCCGGACGGGCTGGGAGCTGGCGCTCCGACCGCCGGGGGCTGCCGGGGTCCCGACGGGCCCAGACTCCGGCACGTTTTTTAGCGACAGCGGGGTGCCTAGGGCATGCGACTGCTGTTCATCCACTCCGACTACCTCGAGTTCGAGGCCACGGAGACGGCGGGGCCCGAGGGCCTCGCCGAGACCGAGGGGGTGCCCATGGAGGGGCGGCTCGAGGACTGCGTGACGGTCTTCATCTCGGTGGAGTCCGGGGACGAGTCGGACCCCGACGGCGTCGTCGAGAACGCCGCCGTTGAGCTCCGGGACGTCGCCGGCCAGCTGGGGACCGACCGGGTCGTGCTCTACCCCTACGCCCACCTCTCGGAGGACCTCGCGAGCCCGGACGTCGCCAAGGCCGTCCTCGGGGAGCTCGAGGCGACGCTGGCCGACGAGTTCGAGGTGCTCCGGGCGCCGTTCGGCTGGTACAAGCGCTTCTCCGTCTCCTGTAAGGGTCACCCGCTCAGCGAGCTCTCCAGGCACGTGGCCGGGGGTCCCGACGAGGCGGCCGAGGCCGGGACGACGGAGACTGCGCCCAGCGACTGGCACGTCATGACGCCGGACGGGGACCTCACGGACGCCATCGACGCCAAACCCGCGGTCGGCGACGACATGCGGGCCTTCATCGAGGCCGAGGTCGAGGACACGGTCGCCTCGAAGGGCGAGGAGCCCCCGCACCTCTCGCTGATGACGGAGAAGGCCCTCGCCGGCTACGACGGGCTCTCCGACGTGGGCAACCTCCGGTGGTACCCCCGCGGGAAGCTCATCCGGGACGCCCTCATGGCGTACGTGACCGACCTGGTCGTCGACTACGGGGGCATGCCCGTCGAGACGCCCATCATGTACGACCTGGGCGCCAGGGCCATCGAGGAGCACGCCGACAAGTTCGGCGAGCGCCAGTACCGCTTCTCGAGCGGCGACCGCCGGATGATGCTGCGCTTCGCCGCCTGCTTCGGGCAGTTCTCCATCATGCGGGACATGCACATCTCGGTCAACGACCTGCCGCTGCGGGTCTACGAGATGAGCACCTACTCGTTCCGCCGGGAGCAGACCGGCGAGGTCGTCGGCCTGAAGCGACAGCGGGCGTTTACGATGCCCGACATGCACACCGCCACGGCGGACATGGACCAGGCCCGCGAGGAGTTCGAGCGCCAGGCCCGCGTCGCGCTGCGGACCAGCGAGGACCTCGGGCTGAACTACGAGCCGGCCTTCCGGATGACCCGGGCGTTCTTCGACGCCAACCGGGCGTGGGTCGAGGCCCTCGTGGCCGACCTCGACAAGCCGACGCTCATCGAGATCCTCCCCGAGCGGGCCCACTACTGGTCGGCGAAGATCGACTTCGCGGCCATCGACGGCCTGGGCCGGCCCATCGAGAACCCGACGGTCCAGATCGACGTCGAGTCGGCCGAGCGGTTCGACATCACGTACTCGGCGGGCGACGCCGTCGAGCACCCGACCATCCTCCACTACTCGCCATCGGGCGGTATCGAGCGGGTCGTCTGCGCGCTGCTGGAGCACGCCGCGACGATGGACGTCCCGCGGCTGCCGACCTGGCTGTCACCGACGCAGGTCCGCCTCATCCCGGTCGGCGACGAGCACCTCGACTACTGCGACGAGCTGGTCGACCGGTTCGAGGATGCCGGACTCCGCGCCGACGTCGACGAGCGAGAGGAGTCCGTCGGCAAGCGTATCGCGACGGCCGAGACCGACTGGGTGCCCTACTACGCCGTCGTCGGCGACCGCGAGATCGACAGCGGCGAGCTGGGCGTGAACGTCCGCGGCGAGGACGAGGAGACCGAGATGGCCCCGGAGGAACTGCTCGCGACCGTCGACGACGAGGTCGGCGAGCTGCCACGCCGGCCGCGCTACCTGCCCCGGTACGTCAGCCGACACCCGAACTTCACGGGGACGTGAGGCCAGGGCGCCATCGAACGGCGCCGGTCCGGACGGACCGGCCGACCCCTTACCGGATGACGGTCACCGGGGCCGGCGACCGCCGGGCGACGGTCTCGGCGACCGAGCCGAGCAGGATGCGCGAGACGCCCGTCCGGCCGTGGCTCCCGATGACGACGTGGTCGACGTCGTGCTCGTCGGCGTACTCGACGATGATTCGTGCGGGTCGACCCAGCTCCCTGACGGTCTCGAGCTCGCCCGCGTGGTCCGCGGCCCGCTCCCGGACCCTGGCGAAGAGGTCCGCCGCCGACGCCTTCGCCTGCTCGTACCACGCCTCGGAGAAGTCCGGCAGCATGGCGCCGGCGCTGTAGCCGGCGTCGGTGGGGTCGATGACGTGGAGGACGGTGATGGTCGCCCCGGGGTACTCCGCGAGGGCGTGGTCCAGGGCGTCGTCGGCCTGCGGCGAGCCGTCGTGGGGCACGAGGACGTGCTCGGTCATGGCGGACCTTCGACGAGCGCGGCCCTAAGGGTTCGGACGGTACCCGGCCGTCACTCGTTCTGCGCGCGCTCGGCGGCTCGCACGTAGGCCCGTCGGGGCAGGAGCCGACGGAGGAAGATGCGGACCTTGTTCTTCCAGCCGGGGACGACCACCCGCTCGCCGTTCATGAGCCCCCGGTAGCCGGCCTCGGCCACGGTCGCCGGGTCCATGAGGTCCCCCGGCTCGTACGCCGCCTCCTCGTAGTTCCCCCGCTCCATGAACCCGGTGTCGGTCTCGCCCGGACAGAGGGCCGTGACGGTGACGCCGGCGTCGGCGAGTTCCTCGGCGAGCGCCTCGGAGAACGACCGCTCGTAGTGCTTCGCCGCCGAGTAGACGGTGCTCGTCGGCAGGGGCGCGAAGCCCGCCGTCGAGGCGTTGTTGAGCACGTAGCCGTGGCCCCGATCGGCCATCTCCCTGGCGAACAGTTTCGTGAGCACGGTCACGGCCACCACGTGGAGTTCGATGACGTCGAGCTCCTGTTCGAGGTCGGTCTCGACGAACTCGCCGTACACGCCGAAGCCGGCGTTGTTGACCAGCGCCTCGACCACGTGACCGTCGGCCGACACGGCCTCGTAGACCGACCGGGCCCCCTCGGGGTCGGCGAGGTCGGCCGGCACGACGGTCGAGTCGACGCCGTGGTCGGCCTCGAGTTCCGCACCGACCTCCTGGAGCCGGTCCTCGCTCCGCGCGACGAGCACGAGGTCGAACCCGTCGGCGGCGAACCGCTTGGCGAGCTCGTAGCCGATGCCCCGCGAGGCCCCCGTGACGAGGGCTGTCTCGTGGTCGGACGCCCGCGCCGACATGGCAATGCAGGGCCAGCGGGCCCGGAAAAAGGCTCGGGTCGCCGCGACGATGGCCCGTTTCGGGCGCGACGACCGGGTCGCGCGGCCGCCGGCGCGCCCGGTCAGTCCCGGCCGTGCCGGACCACACACCGTTCGAGTCCGGCGAGCTCGACGGGTTCGGAGTTGTCCGGCGAGTAGACGACCAGCTGGCCGGTCTCCATGTACGGCACCTTGCTCGCCAGCGCCGACGGCAGGTTCATCGACGCGATGGCGTCCTCGTCCCCGAGGTTGAGCACGAGCTTGGTGTTGACCTGCTTGAACACCGCGTCGGCGATGTCCTGGGGGTCCTGGGTGACCAGGAACAGCCCCAGCCGCTCCTTGCGGCCCTGCTTGGCAGCCTCGGTGAACTTGCCGATGACCCGCCGGGCCTGGGCCGTGTCGCCGCTGGCCAGGAAGTTGTGGGCCTCGTCCATCCCGAGGACCAGCGGCGTCTCCTTGATGCGGTCGTGGGTCGGGTCGTTCGAGAGCTTCTCGTCGATGAGCAGGCTCGCCACGGCGAGCACCACGGTCTCGGCCGCCCGCGAGCTGTTGATGTGGTAGGTCGGCACCGTCGTCAGGCCCCCGGGCCGGACCAGCGTTTCGACGAGGTCGGTGATGGGCCGAGCGGACTGGTCGAAGACCCGGCCGAAGGGCCCCCCGATGACCCGGCGTTTGACCGCGTCGAAGGTGGCCTCGTGGACCTGCCCGGTGCCGGTCTCGGTGCCCAGCCGCTCCTTGACCG
>JBDGPL010000133.1:0-8545 GCA_042219705.1 Halobacteriales archaeon
AGGAGCTCCTCTCCGACGAGGAGCGGGTGCTCCGGCTCCTGCGCGAGCGCGGCGGTCGGATGAAGCAGGTCGACATCGTCGAGGAGACCGACTGGTCGAACGCGAAGGTGTCCCAGCTGCTCTCCTCGATGGCCGAGGCGGGCGACGTCGAGAAGCTCCGCATCGGCCGGGAGAACCTCATCTCGCTGCCCGACGAGGAGGAGTAACCGGCCGACGGTTTCGAAATCGTTACAACCGACCTGGGGGAATCAGTGGCTATGAAGATTCTCGTGGCCGTCAAGGAAGTCGTCGAGGTCGCGGACGACTTCGAGATCGAGGGCACGGCAATCGGCGACCGGTACCGGGAGTACGACCTGAACGAGTGGGACGACTACGCCGTCGAGGAGGCCGTCCAGTGCATGGAGGACGGCATCGCCGACGAGGTCGTCTCGGTGACCATCGGGCCCGAGCGCGCCGAGGAGACCATCCGCATGGCGCTCGCGAAGGGCGTCGAGCGGGCCGTCCGCGTCTGGGACGACGCGCTGGCCGAGCAGGACCTGCTCGACGTCGCGGCCAAGACGCGGCTGCTCGAGGCCGTCGTGGCCGAGGAGGAGCCGGACGTCGTGCTGACCGGCGTCCAGGCGAACGACGACGCCTGGGGAGCCACCGGCGTCTCGCTGGCCCACGCCATCGGCTACGAGTGGGCGGCGGTCGTCAACGGCCTCGAGCTCGACGGCGACGTCGCGCACGTCCGCCGGGAACTCGAGGGCGGCGTCGAGGAGCTCGTCGACGTCGAGCTGCCCGCCGTCTTCACCATCCAGACCGGCATCAACGAGCCCCGGTACGCGAGCCTCCGGGGCATCCGGCAGGCCCAGTCCAAGGAGATCGCCGAGCGGTCGCTCGACGACCTCGGGCTCGACCCGGCGGCGGTCGAGAGCGCCCTCGACCTGACCGAGATGTACGAGCCCGAGGCCGAGGGCGAGACCGAGTACCTCGAGGGCGACGCCGGCGAGCAGGCCGCCGCGCTTGCCGACGTCCTCCAGGAGATGGGGGTGGGGGCGGAATGACGGCCGTCCTCGCCGTCGCCGAGCACCGCCGGGGGGAGCTCCGGGACGTCTCCCTCGAGCTGGTCACCGCGGGCCGCGAGCTGGCCGACGCCGTCGGCGGCGAGCTCCACCTCGGCGTGGTCGGCGGCGACGTGGGGGCCTTCGCCGAGTCGCTGAACCGCGAGGGCGTCGATACCATCCACACCGTCGACGAGGGCGAGGAGTTCAACCACGACGTCCAGCTGCAGGCGGTCACGGCGCTGGCCGACGAGCTCGACCCCGACGTGGTGTTGCTGCCCAACAGCGTCAACGGGCTCGACTACGCGCCCGCCGTCGCGGACGCCCTCGAGCGGCCGCTGGTCAGCGACGCCGTCGACCTGGATGCCGGAGACGGCCTGGTCGCCACCCGGGAGATGTACGGCTCGAAGGTCGCCACCACGATCGAGGTCGACCTCCCGGCGGTCGTCACCATCCGGAGCGCCGAGTGGCCGCCCGCGGAGGGCGTCGGCGACGCCGCCGTCGAGGCCGTCGACGTCGACATCGACGACGACGCCGTTCGCTCTGCGGTCACCGGCTACGAGGAGGTCGCCGCCGGCGACGTGGACATCAGCGAGGCCGACGTGCTCGTCTCCATCGGCCGGGGCATCGAGGAGGAGGACAACCTCGATCTGATCCACGACCTCGCCGACGCCATGGGCGCCACCGTGTCCGCGTCCCGGCCCATCGTCGACAACGGGTGGCTGCCGAAGAACCGCCAGGTCGGCCAGTCGGGCAAGACGGTCACGCCCGAGGTCTACCTCGCCATCGGCATCTCCGGGGCGGTCCAGCACGTCGCCGGCATGAAGGGCGCCGACACCATCATCGCCGTCAACACCGATCCCAACGCACCCATCTTCGACATCGCCGACTACGGCGTCGTCGGCGACCTGTTCGACGTGGTGCCGGCGCTCACCGAGGCGTTCGAGTAGGTCGCCGCCGTCCTCACTCGCCGTCGTCCGCGAGCCGCTCGGCCGCGCCGGCGAGCCGCTCGTGGGCCCGGACGAACCGCACGAGGAGGTAGACGAGGAACCCGGTGAGCAGGAGCCAGATGGCCAGGAGCAGCTGCTGGGCGACGAGGACGGCGTAGGCCAGGACCAGCACCCCGGCCGCGGCGACGGCGAGGCTGCGGAGGGGGTTCGTGGCGACCGTGTCGAGGAGCCGCTCCTCGGGCGGGTCGCGGGGCCGCACTCCGGACCTCGACGGGGTCCCGGCCCCCGATGGCTCGCGGTCGTCGGCGGACGCGTCGTCGGCCATGCCGGGGCCGAGGGCCGGTCCACCCTTGAATGACCAGGGTCGACCGTCGGGGTCCCCACGCGCGGTCGTCCCCGGCACGCCGGTCCGTTCGTCCGACGGGGATCCGGGAACCGAGGGCCGGCCCGACGGCCGCACCGCTGGGCGGGAACGCCACGTATTTGGGCGGCCACCGGCTACCTGGCGGCGATGGAGTACCTCGAGGCCCGGCGGGCCCGGGTCGAGGACCGGCTGGCGTCGGTCGTCGCCGGCGTCGACCCCGCCGAGCTTCGGGACCGCGTCGACCACGCCGCGCTCTCGGGCGGCAAGCGGGTCCGGCCGACCGTGACCATCCTGGCCTGCGAGGCCCTTGGCGGCGAGCCGGCCGACGCGGTCGACTTCGCCGTGGGCATCGAGCTGGTCCACACCGCCTCGCTGGTCATCGACGACATCATCGACGAGTCGGAGGTCCGCCGGGGCGCGCAGAGCGCCTGGGCCGCCTACGGCCACGGCCCGGCCGTCATCGCCTCCGACGGCCTCATCGGCGAGGCGTTCCGGCTGTTCTCCGCGAGCCCGCGGGCGATGGAGCGCGTCGCGTCCGCCATGGTCGACCTCGGCGAGGGCGAGGCCACCGAGCTGGTGGCCGAGCCGACCGACGAGGCGGCCTACATGGAGCTCGCCCGCCAGAAGACCGGGGCGCTGTTCCGGGCCGCCGCCGAGCTGGGCGCCATCGCCGCCGACGCCCCCATCGCGACGGTCGACGGGCTCGGCCAGTACGCCGAGCGGGTCGGCATCGCCTTCCAGATGCGCGACGACGTCCTCGACGCCGTCGCCGACCCGTCGGAGCTCGGCAAGCCCACCGGCCAGGACGTCACCATGGAGCGGCCCTCGCTCGTCCGGGTCGCCGAGCTGACCCCCGAGGAGGCCGACGCCAAGGCCCGCACGCAGGCCGACCTCGCCCTCGAGGCCCTCGACGGGGTCGCCATCCGCGACGGCACCGCCCGGGACTACCTCGCCGACCTGGCGGAGTTCGTCGTGACGCGGGAGCACTGAGCCCCGCCCACCCTCACGGGGGAGCCGACAGCCGTCCTGACGGCGGCTCAGCCGCCGGTCGAACCGCTCCCGCTCGCGGACGAACCCTCCCCGCCACCCTCGCCGGCAGTCTCACAGCCGAACCCGATGCCGCCGGCCGAGAGCAGCATGCCGTCGCCGGTGGTGACGGTGAACTCGACCTCGTTCGGCATCCCGGCGCGGGACGGCGGGACGGCGTCGACCGCGGCCACCCGGAGTGACCCCGACGCCGTCAGATAGAGCGCCCGCTGCCCGCCCGCGGACAGGGGCGCGTCGAGGCTGACGCGGTGTTCGGTGCCGTCGAATTTGACGTCGATGACGGTGCCGGCCGGAATCGTATCCGGGCCGGGGTTCTGGATGGCGAGGTACGGCGTCGTGCAGTTCTCGAAGCCCAGCGTCGGCCGCGCGTCGATGGGGGCCGGCGCGGCGGCGACCCAGTCGGGCCGGTCGACGGTTTCGACGCCGAGCCGGAGCACCCGGTAGCCGACGCTGAACGAGCCCCCGCCGGCCAGGTCCCCGGCGGCCTTCAGCACGTGGACCACGCCGTCGCCGTCGACGGTGAGGTGGACCTCCCGCTCGCCGTAGTACCCGTCCGTCGCGAAGTCGTGGCCGACGAGGGTGTACCGCCGGCCCGTCGCCGTCTCGTTCACGCCGGTGACCGCGAACTCCCCGCCACGGAGCAGTTCCGCGAGCTGGCGGGTCTGGACCAGCCGCCGCTGCCAGTGGGCGCGCGCGGCGGAGCCCGCCGGGCCGACCGGGGGGATCCGATATTGGGGTCCCGAGTCCGACCCGACGCGGACGAGCATTCGCTCCATCGTGGCGTTGAGCCAGAACCGGTGGACCGTCTCGTTGCCCCCGACCGTGCTCCTGGCCCGCTGCCGGAACCGGCCGAGCCCGGGCGTGGCGGCCAGCCGGTAGGCCACCGTCCGCTCCCGGTCGTCGCTCCTGAACCGTCGCTCGATGGCGAGTTCGTAGCCCCGCTCGCGGAGCGCGCGGGCGTGGGCGTCCAAAAGCCGGCTCGCGTTCCGGAGGCCCTCGTCGGTGACGCCGGGGGCGAGCGTCCCGTTCGGGACCGTGGGGGAGGCCGCCCGTGGTGCCGTGGCGCTCGGTGCGTCGGTCCCGGTCGGGGTCCCGTCCACCGTACCTGGCGGGGACGGCGCGCCGATGCAGCCGGCGAGGACGACCAGCAATACCGCGAGCAAGGAGCGAAGTCCTGACATGCGTGAGCCCACCCGGGTCGCGGCCTTAGCCTTCAGGTAGGGTACCATGGCCACTTGTGTTATCCGCCACCACCCCCGGGCCCTGGAAACGGGCGGAGGCCGCCGTTGCTTCGCCCGCCTCCCGACGGCGGGGTCGCCCCCTCACCCCGCCTGCACCCGACGCTCCCGGTAGTCCTCGACGACGGCGAACGTGAGCGTGCTGAGCACGCCCACCAGCGTGCCAACGGTGAGCAGCACCGCCAGCGTCGTCGGGCTGACCCGGCCGACGAAGAAGCCGCTGACGGCGTGGAGCACGGCCGCGATGGCCAGCACGTAGAACGGCGCGTTGAGGTAGCGCCACTCGAACCGGCCGGCGAGGAACTCGTCGGTGATCTGGCCGAGGCTCGTCGTGACGCCGGCCGCCGCGAGCCACCGGACCGTGCCGAACGTCAGCGCCGCGAGGACGACCAGCGGATCGGTCGGACCGGGGCGCTCGGTGCGGACGGCGTTCAGCATCTCGACGCCCTCCGCGACGCCGATGACCAGCAGCACCGCGGCGACGATGTAGGTCACCAGCGTCACCCGGCCGGCGTAGAGCGACCGGCGCGCCTGGCCGGCGAGGTCGTCGAACGTGTCCTCCAGACCCAGCCCCCGGAAGAGGAAGTAGAGGCCCACCAGTGCCGAGGAGACGCCCAGGACCGCCCCCGGGAGCCCGAGGAACTCCGCGATGATGGCGAGCGGGTAGATGAGGAGCAGGATGCCGAGCGGGACCAGGATGGTGCCCCGGGTCTCGGGGTCGGCCAGCACCTGCTTGATGGTGTAGTACATCGACTCGAGGTTCTGGGCCTGCCGGACGACCACCCGGCGGACGCCGTCGACGGTCACCCGCGAGCGGATGACCGGCACGACGCTCTCGTCCTGGGCGCCGTCGGTGACGACCACGGCCCGGACGCCCTCGCTGGTCGTCAGGCTCGCGAGCACCTCGTCGAGCTCCGCGCCGACCGTGCGGTTCGCGGCCACGCCGGCGTCGCGCTCGCCGGTCACGACGGCGATCTCGACCGCCTCGTCGTCCTCCAGGCGGTCGTACAGGTGCAGGCCCTCGAAGAGCACGTTGACGTCCGAGTCCTCCGGGTCGACGGTGGCGAGCCCCACCGCAGCGTCCTCGACGGCCGCCCGGCCGGTGACGGGCGTCTCGAGGCCCGTCTTCCGGCCGAGGTCGTCGTCGAGGTCCACGCAGAGGACCAGCAGCATCGCCGGCGGTACGGCCCAGGCGGTTATCTGTCTTGTGTGGACGGCGCGGGGGGTGCCCGCTGGGCGCGTCGGCGACCGGGCGCCGCCACCGCCCGGAGTCGCCCGCGTCGGGAGGCGCCGCCGGTGGGCGAACGCAAGCGTTTAGACGGGCCGCCGGTTACCGGACGCCAATGCCCGATTGCCCGCTCGCCGACGACTGCCCGAGTTTCTCCGAGCGGATCGAAGGGCTCGGCTGTCAACACTACGGCAATCGGGGCGGGGCCGAGTGGTGCAACCACTACAACATGCCCATCCGGGAGCTCAAGGCCCAGCCGGTGCAGGTCGGCGAGGAGGTCGTCGTCGACGTCACGGACATCCACGAGAGCGGGGCCGGCGTCGGCCACACCGAGGACGGCTTCGTCGTCTTCGTCGACGGCATCCTCCCGGAGGCCCGCGCCCGGGTCAAGATCACGAAGGTCAAGTCCAACCACGCCCGGGCCGAGGAGATCGAGCGGCTGCCGATGGAGGACGAGGAGCCGGCCGACGCCGAGGGCGAGGTCGACGAGGACGAGGCCGAGGCCGACGAGGAGGACGAGCGCCCATCTCGACCGCCCCGGCTGGGCAGCCGCGACAACTTCTGGGGCAGCTAGCGGTGCCGGAGCGGGCGGTACGGTTCAGTACGGCGGAGGGTAGTTCAGTACGGTTCAGTACAGCCCGTCCTCGCGAAGCCGGTCGACCACGTCACGGACCCGCTGGGCGTCCGCCCGGGGGACCACCAGCACCCGGTCGTCGTAGGCGGCGACCACGAGGTCGTCGGCCCCGACGACGGTGACGTGGGCGTCGTCGCTCGCGATTACGTTCCCCGAGGCGTCGACCTGGAGGGCGTCGGCGAGGGGGCCGTCGGCCAGCCGGCCGACCGCGTCCCAGCTGCCGAGGTCGTCCCACTCGAAGGGGGCCGACACGACCGCGGCCCGGTCGGTGCGCTCGAGGACGGCCCGGTCGACGCTCGTCGGCGCGACGGCGTCGAAGCCGGCCGCGGCGTCGCCGGCCTCGAGGGCCTCGACCAACGGGGCGAGCGGCGAGTCGGCGGCCTCCCGGAGCAGCGCGGCCGGCGTCCAGGCGAACATCCCGGCGTTCCAGAGCGCGCCGGCCTCGACCAGCGCTGCGGCCCGGTCGGCGTCGGGCTTCTCGACGAACCGCTCGACGCGCCGGGCGCCGTGGGCGGCCCGGGCGCCGGGGACGACGTAGCCGTAGCCGGTGGCCGGCCGGTCGGGCTCGACGCCGATGGTCACCAGGTCGTCCGTCTCGGCCGCGACGGCGGCGGCCCGGCGGGCGGTCGCCTCGAAGTCCCCCTCGACGTGGTGGTCGCTCGGCAGGCAGAGCAGTACCGGGTCCGCATAGCGGTCCCGGAGCTCGTGGGCGGCGTAGACCAGCGCCGGCCCGGTGTCCCGGGCGGCGGGCTCGGCGAGGACGTCGGCGTCGGGGGCGTGGTCGGCCACCCGGTCGGCGAAGGCGGGCCGGGTGAGCACGACGGTCGCGTCGGCGAACGACGCCCGCGCCGTGGTCCGGGCGAGCAGCGACCGGTCGCCGCCGAAGGCCAGGAACTGCTTGGGCCGGTCGGCCCGGGCGGCGGGGTAGAGCCGCGTGCCGGTGCCGCCGGCGAGGACGACGGCCACGAGGGGGCGGTCCATGCCCGCCGGGTCGGCCGTCCTGGGGATAGGTCCACCGACCTCGGGGACCGCGGGTCGGGCGTCGGGAGATCGGGGAGTCCATCCGGAAAACCGGCCGACGTCGACACTTTCACCCCGCCACCGGTGGCTTAAATACCGGCGCGCGCCAACGGGGGTACGTCTCCCACCGAAAACCACGCGGAGACGGAACCGACATGACCGATTTACGTACGCACGCCGAAGAGATACGCGCGCAGTTTACCGACCACCTGGAGCTGAGCGTCGAGGAGGTCGAGGACCGCCTGTCGACCCTGGTCGAGGAGTACAAGGTCCCGCTGGAGGAGGCCCGCCGGAGCGTCGTCAACCACTACCTCGAGCAGGCCGGCATCGGCCGGGACGCCCTCTCCGTCGGCGCCAACGAGGAGGTCCGCCTCGCCGACGTCGACGCCCCGGACATGTGGGTCGACGTCACGGCCAAGGTCGTCGAGCTCTGGGAGCCCAGAAGCGACAGCATCGACCAGGTCGGCCTGCTCGGCGACGCCTCGGGGACGCTGAAGTTCACGAAGTGGGCCAAGTCCGACCTCCCCACCCTCGAGGAGGGCCAGGTCTACCGGTTCGGGAACCTGGTCACCGACGAGTACGAGGGTCGGTACTCGGTGAAGCTCAACCGCACCACGACCATCGAGGCGCTCGACGAGGACCTCGAGGTCGGCGACGACGAGGTCGAGATCGAGGGCGCCCTGGTCGACATCCAGTCGGGCAGCGGCCTCATCAAGCGCTGCCCCGAGGACGACTGCACCCGCGTGCTGCAGAACGGCCGGTGTGCCGAGCACGGCGAGGTCGAGGGCGAGTTCGACCTCCGCATCAAGGGCGTCCTCGACGATGGCGCCGAGGTCTACGAGGTCCTGTTCGATCAGGCCGCGACCGAGGAACTCACCGGCATCACCCTCGAGGAGGCCAAGGACATGGCGATGGACGCCCTCGACACGACGGTCGTCGCCGACGAGATGCGCGAGAAAGTCCTCGGCCGGTACTACCGCGTGACCGGGCCGACGTTCAACCGGTACGTCCTGGCCGACGA
>JBDGPL010000134.1:0-11487 GCA_042219705.1 Halobacteriales archaeon
CGGGGCTTCTCGGGCTACCTGACCGAGCTGCTGGTGCTGGAGTACGGCGACGCCCGGGGCGTGCTCGAGGCGGCGGCCGACTGGCGGCCGCCGGTCCGGCTCGACCCCGCCGGCCACGGCACCCGCGAGTTCGACGACCCGCTGGTGGTGGTCGACCCCACCGACCCCGAGCGGAACGTCGCCGCGGTCTGCGTCGAGGCCAACGTCGCCCGGCTGCAGCACTACGCCCGGGACGTACTGGCCCGGCCCCGGGTCGAGGCCTGGTTCCCCGACCCGCCCGAGCCGCTCGATGCCGACGCCGTCCGGGAGCACGTCCGGACCCGGGGCACGACGCCGGTGGCGCTTGCGTTCGCGGCCCCCGACCTCGTCGAGGACGAGCTCTACCCCCAGC
Organism: Halobacteriales archaeon; assembly: GCA_042219705.1. Taxonomy (GTDB): domain Archaea; phylum Halobacteriota; class Halobacteria; order Halobacteriales; family Hikarchaeaceae; genus JBDGPL01. The sequence goes on from JBDGPL010000134.1 coordinate 392, forward strand.
TCCGCAAGTCGCTGGCCGGCCTCGGCGACGCCCTCGCCCGCCGGGGCTTTCCGGTGCTCCGCCGGGCGACCTTCGCCGACGACCGCGCCGTGCTCCTCTTTGAGCTCTCGGTCGCCGAGCTGCCCGCGGTCGAGCGCCACCAGGGCCCGCCGGTCCACGTCCGGGCGCACGCCGAGCGCTTCTACGACGGCTATGCCGACGACCCGACGGTCTACGGCCCGTTCGTCGACGGCGAGCGCTACGTCGTCGAGCGCGAGCGGGAGTACGCGTCCGCGGTCGCGTTCCTCGAGGGCGACGCGGTGTTCGACGCCCGGCTCGGGCCCGCCGTCGAGCGGGCCCTCGCGGCGGGCTACGAGCTGCTCGTCGGCGAGGAAATCGCGGCGCTCGCCGAGGCGTTCGGCCGGGAGCTGGCGGGCTACTTCGAGCCCGAACCCTGACCGGGCTCAGGCCCGCGAGAGGCCGTGGACCCGCCGGACCTCGTCCAGCCGCTCGGCCACCGCCTCGCCGGGGCCGTCGTCGTCGACCGCCGGCTCCCGGCCGTCGAAGACCTCGTGGACCATCCCGACGCCCTCGGCGAGCTTGTCGAGGTCGTAGCCGCCCTCGAGCACGAACCCCAGGCCCGCGTCGACCCGCGACGCCAGCGACCGGACCCGGTCGGTCAGCATCCCGTAGCCCTCCGTCGTCAGGTGCTGCCTGGAGATGGGGTCCTCCCGGTGGGCGTCGAAGCCCGCGCTGACGAGGAGCAGGCCCGGGTCGAACGCCTCGACCGCCGGGGCCACCAGCTCGTCCATCGCCGCGCGGTAGGCGGGGTCGCCGGCCCCCGCGACCAGCGGCACGTTGAGCGTCGTCCCCTCGCCGGGGCCCGTGCCGACTTCGTCGGCGGCGCCGGTCCCGGGGTAGAGCCCCTCCTCATGCAGCGAGGCGTACAGGACGTCGCCGCGGTCGAGGAAGACCTCCTGGGTGCCGTTGCCGTGGTGGACATCCCAGTCGAGCACGGCGACCCGGTCGACCGCCCCGGCGTCGAGGACCGACTGCGCCGCGATGGCCACGTTGTTCAGGAAGCAAAAGCCCATGGCGTCGTCGGTCACCGCGTGGTGGCCGGGCGGGCGCCCCAGCGCGAACGGCGTCCGGCGCGGCGCGGGCCGGTCGAGGGCCGCCTCGGCGGCCCAGACCGCCTGGCCGGCGCTGGCGAGCGCCGCGTCCCAGGTCTCGCGCACGGCGACGGTGTCGGGGTCCCACTGGCCGCCGCCGCGCTCGCAGAACGCCCGCACCGACTCGACGTAGTCGGCGTCGTGGACCGCCGTGACGGCGTCGACGGTCGCCGGGTCGGCCTCGACGTACTCGACGCCGTGGCGCCGGCCGAGGTCCCGCCGGATGGCCACGAGCCGGCCGGGGGACTCCGGGTGCCGGCCGCCCGGGTCGTGGGCCAGGCACCGCTCGTGGTAGCCGAACCTCATCCGACGAGTTCGAAGTAGGTCTCGACGTCCTCGGCCTGGACCGTCCGACGGCCCGCGTGGCGCGCCAGTCGCGCGGCGCCCCGGGCCGCCTCGTCGGCGAAGTCCTCGAGCTGGTCGGCGAGGGCGACCCGGGCGTCCATGCCCACGCGGTAGCGGTCGTCGATGTCGAGCCGCGCGATGCGGTCGACCGGGGCGATCGGCAGCGCCAGGGTCTCGGCGTCCGGGACCGACTCGACGCCGAAGTCGGCCGCCTGGATGGTCTTGCGGCCGTCGGCGGTGGCCCGCTCGGCGGCCACGACCGCCCGCTGGGCGCCCTCGCGCTGGATGCGGCGGGCCAGCTCGCGGGCGGCGTCGGCGCTCACCCGGAGGCTGCCGGCGTTCCGCCGGATGACGGTGTCGACCGGCGCGAACGGCAGCTCGACGCTCATGCCCCCAAACCGACGACCTGACGGCTTAACTGTTGTGTGAACCGTCCCGGGCGGTCGTCCCCGGCCCTCGAGGGCCGGCCGGGGCCCGGCGCCGGCGGTTAACGCACGTCCTCGGCGTCGATGCGGCCAGCCCGGTGCACCCCGGCCACGGTAACCTCCTGGCCCAGCTCGACGTCGGCGTCCGTCTCGACCGAGACGGTCCGCTCGCCGTCGTCGAGGACCACCGGCGAGCCGGCCTGGACGACGACGCCGGTGAACTCGACGCGCTCGCCGTCGGCCAGCTCGGGCCCGGCCGCCGTCCCCGCGTCCGGGTCGGCGTCGGCGTCATCGTCGGCGAAGGCGTCGAGGCCGACGGCATCGGCCTCGCCGTCGTCCGCCCCGCCGCCCGCCTCGCCGCCACCGTCGTCCACGTCGACCGCCAGCTCGGCCTCGCCGTCGTCGAGGACGGTCACGGTCGAGCGCCAGCCCGCCGAGGCCTCGAGGTCGTCCTGCCAGCCGTCCTGGATCTCGACGTCGGCCACCTGGATCTCGTCGCCGGGCGCCAGCTCCAGGTCGGCCTTCTCGCCCCAGAGCGCGACCCGGATGTCGCCGGTCGAGTCCTGCAGCCGCACGTTCCGGACCTGGCCCGTCGAGCCGTCGTCGCGGTCGAAGGTGCGTTTCGGGTCCGCCGACCGGACCACGCCCGCGAGGTCGACCGTCTGGTCGATCTCGACCGACGCGATGTCGGTCGCCTCCGGCACGTAGGCGACGTCCTCCTCGATCCGCTCGACCGCGCCCCGGTCGCCGACGTGGAGCTCGAGGTCGCCGTCGCGCTCTCTGACGTAGCCGTCGACGACCTCGACGGACTCGCCGGCGGCGAACGCCTCGGCGAGGTCGGCCCGGTCGTCCCAGAGGGTCACCCGCACCCGGCCGGTCTCGTCGCCGAGGACGAGGTTGGCGACCCGGCCCTCCGAGCCGTCGTCGCGGTCGAAGGTTCTGACCGGCTCCGTCCCGAGCACCCGCCCGCGGAGCGTGACGTCGGACAGCCCGAGCGAGAGGTCCTCGATGGCGTACTCCTCGTCGACCGAGACGTCGATGTCGACGTCGTCGTCGATCTCGACCTTGTCGGCGTTGACCTCGACGCCGTCGTAGCCCTCCTTCGGCCGGCCCTTGATGCGGAGCACGGTGCCGGCCTCGAGCTCCTCGACCGCCGAGGCGGCCATCTCGTCCCAGAAGGCGACCCGGATCCGGCCGGACTCGTCGGCGACCTCGACGTTCGCGACCCGCCCGTCCTCGTCGGCGTCGTCGCGCTCGAAGGTCCGGAGCTCGCCGACCGAGACGACCTTCCCGAGGAACTTGACCTCCTCCATGCCGGGCTCGATGTCGGCGATGCCGCCGACCTCCTGGTCTGACAGCTCGTGGGCGATGAGCATGGCGGCCGTCTCCTCGTCGGCGAGGCCGCCCATCTGCTCGACCTTCTCCGCGACGGCCGCCCGGAACTCCTCCTCGGAGACGTCGGCGTCGACGTCGGCGTAGATGTCCTCGATGGCCCCCATGGTCGGAGTATGAAACGTCACACGAGGGCCTCGCATAAGCATTGTGTCCCGCACCGTCCCCGGCGCCGGCTAGCGATTCTCTGGCGGCGTCCGGCGATCCTCGCTGGCGTCACGCCGGGGGGTTGCGCCGGCCTGTCGTTTGAACCTACGGGCCGGCCGAGGGACCGATCGGGGCCCGCGGCTCAGGGCCGTTCCGCGACGGTCACGGTCCGGCGGCCGGCGGCCGTCAGGTGGACGACCCGGACGGTGGCCGGCCCGCCACGGGGACTGCTCGCCCGGTAGCGGTAGGCGATGTCGGTCAGACACTGCCCGCAGCCGACCGTGGCCGTGTGGGGCTCCTCGACGACCTCGACCACGAGGGTGAAGACGTCCAGGTGGATGCCGGCCGAGGCCACCCGGGCGGTGTCACAGGTGTCCCGGCCGCCGATGACGCCCTCGACGACGACGCGGTCGTCCTCGAACCGAACGGTGGCCGCGTTCTCGCCCTGGCCGCAGTGCCGGTCGAGCACGGCGAACGACTGCTCGGCCGGGGTAACGGGGTGGTCGCCGGAGTCGGTCGGGTCGGGGGACGGCGACGTCGGCGGGGACGGCGTGTCCCCGGGAGCGCTCGCCAGACACCCGGCCAGCCCCGTCCCCGCCAGGCCGCCGAGGCCCGCCAGGAGGTCGCGTCGTCTCACGGGCGGAACGAGGCGGCCGGGACGGATAATCGCGCCGGTGACATAAGGGGTGATTTCACCCTGCCGGCGCGGTGGCGACCACCGCGGTTCCGCTGGCTGCGTCGGCCCGATCGGCCACCGGCGGGTGTCGGCCGGCCGGAGGCGGGGCTGGGCGCCACGCGGCGGACGCGAACTCGTCGGGTCCGTGACCGCTGGCGGCGTGGCTCGGAGCGGTCGTCGACACGACCTGGCGGGCGGTCCGACCGTCGCCAGCGACGGGCCCGGCCGGACCGAAATCCTCTTTACCGCAATCGGTCTACTCCAGGTGAGTCCTGTTAGGGTAGTGGACTATCCTACGGGCTTGCGGAGCCTGTGACCGGAGTTCAAATCTCCGACAGGACGTAAATATTTCCGACGCTTTGACCATGTAATTAAATAGCCTACAGATCTTCGAACAGGGCTTGGGCTCTCCGGTAGATGGGGCCCCCGAGCCAGTCGCGGGTTTCAGCCACCTTGGCTAACCGGTTCCTCGCTTCTTCGGGCTCAAGAACGTCCCGTTTTACCAGGGCTTTCAGTACGATCGGTGAAATCGCGACCCGTGCGTTGACAACTTCCTGCAGCTCGGGCAAGGCCCGGAGATCATCGGTGATCAGGAAATCCGCTTTCAGGTCATTCGTGAGCACTGCACAACTGCCTTCGCCCTTATCGACGCGGGATGATCTGAAAGCCTCGTTCGAGGTGCGATGCACGCTTATCCGATCCAGATTCTTGAGGACTGTTTCCGCCGCGTGCCCGTGGCGGTCGTCATAGCCACTTGTTTCCTCGAGTTCCTGAACGACAGTCTTCGTGGTTTGGACATCGAATTCGGCGAGGAATAGCTCGAGGGTATCGATGGTGGCAATCGAGATGAGAGCGCTCGTGTCTGCAACGATCATTCACGACCGCCACTACAGTTCGGCGAGTTCGTCCGCGAGGTCGTCGCCTTGGTCGAGAATGGTTTTAGATGCTCGGACTGATTCAGCGTCTTGCCGACCAACGAACTGTTTCAACGTATCGAACCCGATCTTTTCGTCGAGATAGAGTTCGACGACTGCCTCCTTGAACGCCTCTTCGTCTTCGACCTCCCGGAGATATTGTTGGAGCGCTTCCACGATGAGTTCGGTCCGGTTCTTGTGCGTGATTTCAGCCGCTACGTCAGCTTTCTCGAGAAGGTCCTCAGGGAGCCGGAAGTTGACTTTGGTTGTTCCCATCTCAAACCACTTGTATGTACATTGTACCTACACGCGTATAAGAGTATGGACTCGCTCCACGGCATCGATAGATAGTAAAATATCTATTGGTAATAAATTATTTCCCAATAGCATATTTACCCGTAAAACCCGAGCGCTACTCTCCGACAGGACGTAAAAATTTGCAGCTGTATTCATTTATGAAATAAAATATTTCTGAGCAATCCCAATAATCGAATATTGGCGAGGCGGTGGTCGCCAGGTCCTCTCGGGTGCGAGTTCGCCCAATAGAGCGATCGTCAGCCAATCCTACTCGGCCAGCCGGTGAAGAAATACCCAAACACGCCGAGCGTCTCGTCGGCGACCAGCCTGAACGAACTCAGGAACGGATATCCAGCCCGTGCTAGCTCGAAGGAGTAAACGTCACGCTTCCCGATCGGACCTGCCATTTGTTTCTCGTTGTGCCTCCCGGACTCGCGCCACCATCGCCTCCGTCGTGAGCGCTGGTCTCAGCGTCTGCTCGTGGAGATGGGGGTCGTTACTCCAAATCGCTCCGTCGACTTCGAGCGCGGCAGCGACGTAGATCGCGTCCTTCATGTCGATCCCTTCCATCGCTTGCTCCGCTCGTTTGTGGTGCCGAGTCGTCCGGTTCTTCGGAAGGATCTCGATTGTCGCATAGAGCGTGTCGAAGAGGGTGTCGAGGTCCGAGTCAGCGAGTCCGGATTTGTCCCGAAGTGTCGCGCGATGTTTCTCGGTTTCGTCGCGAACGAAGGCGGGTGAGTAGAGTGTGTCCTCCGTTGTGAGGAGCATTTCTCGGGTGATTCCTCGAGTCAGTGTCGCCGAAATGAGCGTGTTGGCGTCGACGATAATCGTCCACGGGTATGGGACGAAGTCGTCGGTTATCGGGCCGACTCATCTGGTTGCTCGGCTCCCTGGGAACTCCGTCTCACGTGGTGAGCCCGTGCAGTCGGCGTCCGGAAAATCGTCATTGCGTAGCGACCGTGCCGCTATCCTTCGAGCGATCGTCCCCTTCGCGTTCGGCCCGCGCTCGCTTGTTGGCGGACTCCGTGACGCTCTCGGCGATCTCCCGTGCCTCTTCCTCAGTCAGCTGATTTCTCGCCGCAATCTCGTCTAGCGTGTCGAGATTCTCGATGGTAGCTCGAATAGCTTTACGCGCGACGCCGCTCCAGTTGATCTCTTCGCGCTCGTCCATCTTCGCCTTGAGGGAGCGATCGAGCCGGACGGTAATCATCTCCTCCTTTCGATCAGAGCCCATGGGTATTCGATTGTTGTATAGTCGTGTATATACAAAAGTGTGTCGTAGTGACTGGTCACGTCCAGCTCCATTGTACACCGCGATGAACAGTAGATAGGCGCCATCCAGGGTCTCAAGACGGCAGAAATCGTATCGATATCAACTACTCCCGCTGTAATCGTCCTTCGATGAATACCTGATTAGCGTCCCAATATCATAGACGACCTCCCAAAACTGCCAGTTGCCTCCGATGCCTTCCAGTAATAAATGATTACTAATACACATATTTACCCGTAAAACCAGAGCGCTACTCTCCGACAGGACGTCCCCCACTCGCGAGCGTCGCCAGCGGGCTCGCGGTCGGGTGTCGGCTCCCCCGACCGCGTGGGGCGCCGCCCGGCCGACGAGGCTCCCGAGGTCCGGGTCGGAACGGGGCGAACCAGCGTCAGGACCCGCCGCCACCAGCAGCCCTAACCCCTTGGCCGACGTTGGCCGGCCCATGAGCGAGCCCCAGACCCACGAGCTCCCGGAGACCGACGAGGAGTGGCGCGAGGTCCTCACCGAGGAGGAGTACGCCATCCTCCGGGAGGCCGGCACCGAGCCGAAGTTCTCCGGGGAGTACCTCGACCTCGACGAGGCGGGCGACTACCGGTGTGCGGGCTGCGGGACGGTGCTGTTCGACGCCGAGACGAAGTACGACGCCGGCCACGGCTGGCCCTCCTTCTACGATGCCGCCGACGGCGCCGTCGAGTTCCGGGAGGACCGCAGCCACGGCATGGTCCGCACGGAGGTCGTCTGTGCGACGTGTGGCGGCCACCTCGGCCACGTCTTCGACGACGGCCCCGACCCCACCGGCCAGCGCTTCTGCATCAACTCCGCGGCGCTGGACTTCGAGCCCGACGGGTAGGCCGGCTCAGCCGCGACCGGCGAACCCGCTGGTGAAGATGGCGACCCACTGCCCGTAGTCAGGCCGCGTCAGCACCTCGACCGACTCGACCCACTTGACCCACTGAAAGCCCCGCCGGCCGGGCGCGACCAGCCGGGCCGGGGCGCCGTGGCCGTGCGACAGGGGCTCGCCGTCGACCTGCGTGGCGAGCAGCGCCTCGCGAGCCTCCGCCAGCGGGAGGCTGAACCGGTAGCCCGTCACCGACCGGAACCGGACGAACCGGGCCTCGTCACCGATCCCGGCCCGGTCGAGCAGCCGGCCGACGCGGACCCCGGCCCACTCGCGGTCGGCGTACCACCCGCTCGTGCAATCCAGGACCGCGTGCTCGGCGTCGGCCGCGCCGAGGTCCGTCGCCGAGAGCGAGAGCGGCTCGGCCACCGCCCCGGACACCTCGAGCCGCCAGCGGTCGAGGTCGACCGGCGCGGGGTCGTCGGCCACCCAGCTCGTCACCGGGAAGTCGTTGCCGGCGTCGCCGTCGACCGGCCGGGAGCCGGTGAACCGCCGGGCGGCACCGGCGCCGTCGAGGACGTTGACGACAACCTGCTGGAGCCGCCACGCGAGCACGCCGCCGCCGACCAGCGCGGCGGTCTGCATCGCCGTCCGCCGACCTTCGAAGTCCGCCCTGGCGGGGAGTCGGAACCGCGACCGGAGGTGGCCGGCCAGGACGGCCAGCAGGGCCACGCCGAGGAACGCGTGGACGGTGAGGCCGGTCCAGGGCCCGACGCCGAGGGGCCGCCCGTGGACCCAGAGGACGCCCGTGGCGAGCGTCGCCACGGCCAGGGCGAGGGTGCCGGCCGAGACGACGACCGCCCCCGACCACGCCGCCGGGCGCACCAGCCGGGGGGCGACCCGCCGGAGCTTCCAGCCGAGCAGGACCGCCAGGACCGCGCCGGCCACGCCGTGGGCGGCGACCACCCACCAGTCCCCCGGGCGGCCCGACACCAGGCTCGCCACCCCGGTGGCGGCCGCGGCGAGCGTGGCGAAGAGCACCCCCGCGTCGACGACGCGGGGCCGTGGGGTGAACCGCATGGGCGCCGGCTCGGGGGCGGTTACGACCGGGTGACGAAAAGTCGTGCGGCGGACGACCCCGGGCGGCCGGAACCGCCGGCCCTCACCACGGCGCCGTCTCGAGGCCGTCGGCGATGCCGAATCGCTCGAGGGCGTCGGCCACGAGCCCCTCGTCATGGCCGCCCGGGAGCGGGTCCGCCGCCGTCCGGCAGGACGCGTCGACGCCGAGCCGGTCGGCCACCCGGTCGGCGGCCGCCTCGGCCATCAGCCGGTGGGTCGTGAGCTTGCCCCCGACCGCGGTGGTCAGCCCGACGACGCCGTCGCGGTCGGCGTGGTCGAGCACCTCGAAGTCCCGGCCGGCCTCGTTCGGATCGGCCATCGCCTCGACGAGCAGGGGCCGGAGGCCGGCGAAGGTCCGGGTCGCCGTGCCGTCGACCAGGCCGGGCACCAGGTCCGCGAGTTCCTCAACGAGGAAGGCGGCGGCGTCCGGGTCGGGGGCGTAGTCGTCGGGATCGTCGACGGGCTGGGCCGTCGTGCCCAGCAGGGTCGCGTCGCCGTGTGGCACGGCGATGTCGCCCTCGCCGCGGGGCCGGGCCCGGTGGACCACGGTGTCGACGCACCGGGGCTCGACGGCGGTCATCGCCCCGCCGACCGGGACCACCTCGACCGCGGCGTCCGCCAGGGCCGCGACCCGCCCCGCCCAGGCGCCGGCGGCGTTGACGACGTGCTCGGCGCGAACCGTCGCCGACGGACCCCCGGCCGTCGGCCGGGCGGTGGCCCCGATCACCCGGTCGCCCTCGGCCGGCAGGTCGACGACCTCGACGCCCGGGTGGATGCTGGCGCCGGCGGCCTCGGCCGACGCGGCCGTCGCGGCGACCAGCCGGAACGGGTCCACCGTCGCGCTGGGGACCCGCAGCGCCCCGTCGACGTCGGGCGCGAGCCCCGGCTCGACCTCGCGGGCGGCGTCGCCGTCGAGCCGCTCGACGGGGATGTCGCAGTCCGCACACGCGGCCTGCTTCGCGTCGAGGTAGCCGGGCTCGTCGTCGGGCAGCGAGGCGAAGAGCCCGCCCGTGTCGGTCAGACAGTGCGGGGCGATATCGCCGAGGACGCGACGCTCGGCGAGGCAGTCGCGGGCGCTGTCGGGGTCGGAGTCCGCGTACCGGGCGCCGGTGTGGACCAGGCCGTGGTTCCGGCCGGAGGTCCCGGCCGCCAGGGGCCCGCGCTCGAGCAGGGTCACGTCGACCCCGCGCAGGGCGAGGTCCCGGGTCACGGCCACGCCGGTGACGCCGCCGCCGATCACGACGACGTCGGCCGCGTCGGGCAGGGCCGCCGCGTCGCTGGCTCCGGCCATCGGTTCGGCGACGCGAGGCCGCCCCGGCACAAAACCCTACCGAGGCGCATCGCGCTGCCGGCACCGAAGGACTCAGGCCCGCCGCCGGCCTGGGCCCCGATAGCGATGGACGCCCACCTCCGGGCCGGCGTCGCCGTCTACAACGCCGGCGGCCACCACGCCGCCCACGACGCCTGGGAGGACCGCTGGCTCGCGCTCGAAGCCGGCACCGAGGACGAGCGGTTCCTCCACGGCCTCATCCAGTTCACCGCCGCAGTCCACCACGCCCACGACGCCAACTGGACGGGGGCCCGCGGCCTCGCGGAGAGCGGGGCCGGCTATCTGGACGGCCTGCCCGCCGACTACCGGGGCCTCAACGTCGGGCCGGTCCGCGACTACCTGCGCTCGGTGGCCGCCGACCCGGAGCACGTCGAGCGGGCCGCGCCGCCGGCCCTGACCTACGAGGGCCGGGCGCTCGGGCTCGGGGACCTCGACGACCCGGCCGTCCGGGTGGCCGCCGTCGTGCTCGCCGAGGCGGGAGACGCCTACGACGAGGCGGTCGTCGAGCGGGCGGTCGCGTTCGCCGACGAGGCCGTCGAGGCGGGAGTAGAACCGACCGCAGACGACCGGTTCGCCGCGCTGCTCGCCGACTTCGTGGCCGACCCCGACCGCCGCCAGCTGGTCTACGAGCGGCTCGCCGGGCACGTCGAGCGCGAGGCGGCCAAGCGCGCGGACGTCGACGGGCTGTTCGACCCGTAGGGCGGACCGGTCAACCCATGGGGCCGGCCGGCGTGGGTCGGCCCGGGATGGAGGCCGTGCTGAACGAGTCGACCGGGACCTGGCACCTGCTCGGCAGCCGGGGCTGTGGCGTCGACCCGGCGGGCGACGCCTTCGGCGAGGTCGTCGCGGGGAACTGGGCCGAGATCCGGGACGCCGTCGACCGCCACGAGGGGACCCGGTGTCGGCGGTGCCGGTGGCCGCCGGGGTGACCGGGGGCGGAACCGCGGCGACGGCGGCGGTCAGTCCTCGAACTCCGCCGCGTCGTCCTGTGGCTCGTAGCCGAGCACCTCCCGGGCGCGCGCAAGCGAGTAGAACTTGCCCGCGTTGTCGGAGATGCCGTAGACGATCTCGTAGTCGTAGTCGGCCCGGAGACAGCAGTCGAACAGGTGCGCGCAGTCCCGGTAGGACAGCCACATGGCCTGGCCGCGCTCGTAGTCCCGGGGCGGGTGGGACTGGGTGAGGTTCCCGATGC
>JBDGPL010000135.1:0-8011 GCA_042219705.1 Halobacteriales archaeon
TCGAGGTCCGCTCGTCGCCGCCCGTCCGGATGATGAGGTCGACGTCCCGGACCGGGCGGTCGTAGAGCCGCCGCTCGACCTCGGCGACACCGATGTCGTCGGGCGACAGCGAGCCCTCCGCGACCGCCCGGGCGGCCCCCCGGGCGGCGCCCAGGAGCTCGTTCCGCCCGCCGTAGGCGACGGCCACGTTGAGCCGGAAGGTGTCGTAGTCGGCTGTCCGCTCGGCGGCGTACCGGGCGGCCGACTGGACCCGCTCGGGCAGCCGTTCGAGGTCGCCGATGGGCTCGATGGCGACCCCGGCCTCGTGGACCCGGTCGGCGTCGGCGAACTCCCGGAACTTCTCGGCCATCAGATCGAACAGCGCCTCGAGCTCGTCGTCCGGCCGGGCGAAGTTCTCGGTCGAGAAGGCGTAGAGGGTCAGCTCCTCGATGCCGAGCTCCTCACACCACTCGAGCACCTGCCGGGCGGTCTCGGCGCCCTCCTGGTGGCCCCGGTCGGGGGCCCGGCCCCGCTCGCGGGCGTACCGGCGGTTGCCGTCCTGGATGATGGCGACGTGGGCCGGGACGCCGTCGATCTCCCGCTCCAGCAGCCGCTCGTAGGCGCGTCGGACCAGCCGACCGACCCGGGGGACCATCTGGACGAACGCGCGCCGGCCGCGGGCTTGTATCTTATGGGCTGCCGGGGCCCCAGCGCCGGCGGTCCGGTCCCGGGCGAGCGAAACCCTATTGCTGATGCCGGTCAAGAGGTGACACTGATGGCGGCCCCCGGCTACGACTACTGGCTGTTCGACTTCGACGGCACCCTCGTCGACGTCGAGTGGCCGTACATCCGGCGGGTCTTCGACGACGTCGGCGAGCGCCTGGACCGGGAGTTCGCCGACGCCGAGGCCGCCGGCATCTGGCACGGCTACGCCGGCCACCGGGACCCGTACCTGCGCGACATCGGCCTCGACCCCGCCACGTTCTGGCAGGCCTTCGACGCGGTCGAGTCGCCGGAGGAGCGCGCTGCGGCCACGCGGCTCTACGACGACGCCGCGGTCGTCGCCGAGCTCGACGCCCCGGTCGGCCTGGTCACCCACTCCCAGCCGCCGCTGCTCGACGCGGTGCTCGACCGGCTCGACCTCCGCGACTGGTTCGACGCCGTGGTGAGCTGCTCCTCCGAGCTCGGCTGGAAGCCCGACCCGGCCCCGGTCCAGCGGGCCGTCGACGAGCTCTCGGTCAACGGCGTCCACGAGGGCGTGCTGGTCGGCGACGGGCCCCACGACGTCGGCGCCGCGTGGAACGCGGGCCTCGACGCCGTCCACGTCGAGCGCCACGGGCCCGAGCGCCGCGGCCTGTGCGTGCTCGGCGACCGCCGCGTCGACACCCTCGAGGCGCTCCGCCGGTAGCCCGGGGCGCCGGCCACCGCGGGCCTTTTGCCGTCCCCCCGCGAAGCCTGACGCATGTCGACGCTCAGGACGGCGCTTCAGGGCCTCCCCCGCGCCGCGGCCGCCGACCTGTACGAGCGGGACGACGCCTACCTGCTGGTCATCGACCTGCCCGGCGCGACCGCGGCGACGACGGAGATCGCTGTCGACGCGGGCCGGCTGCACATCGAGGCCCAGCGCGAGAAGGCGGCGGAGGCCGGGTTCCGGTACCGCCGCGAGGAGCGGTCGCTGTTCCTCGACCTCGAGCTGCCGCTGCCCCCGGACGCGTCGACCGACGGGGCCGAGGCCACCCTCGAGGCCGGCGTGCTCGAGCTCCGGCTGCCCCGGCGGGCGGCCGACGCCGGCACGGCCATCCCCATCGAGGACGAGTGACGGCGTGTTCGCGCTGGCGACCCTGCGGGCGTACTGGCGGTTCGTCGTCGTCACCGTCGAGTTCCTGCCCCTGCTGGTCGCCTATGCGCGGGACCGCCGGCGGTTCCTGCTGTTCGGCGGCCGGCGCCGGGTCACCGTCGAGATGCGAGTCCGGCGGGCCGAGGCGCTGCTCGAGACGCTGCTGACGCTCGGACCCACGTTCATCAAGCTCGGCCAGCTGCTCTCGACCCGGCCGGACGTGCTCCCGCCGGAGTACATCGAGGTCATCAGCCGGCTGCAGGACGAGGTACCCCCGGCGCCCTGGGCCGAGGCCCGCGAGGTCGTCGAGGCCGAGCTGGGCCCCGTCGGCGAGTACTTCGACGCCTTCGACGAGGACGCCATCTCCGGGGCCAGCCTCGGGCAGGTCTACGTCGCCGAGGCCGACGGCCGACGCGTCGCGGTGAAGGTCCGCCGGCCGGGCGTCGAGTCCCTGGTCGAGGCCGACCTGCGGGTCATCCGGTGGACGATGCCCCTGGTGCGGCGGCTCGTCGGCGAGGCCCGAGCCTTCTCGCTGTCGAACCTCGCCGACGAGTTCGCGAGCACCATCCGCGAGGAGATGGACTACGAGCGGGAGGCCCGGATGCTCGAGGAGATCCGGGCCAACTTCGCGGCCGACGACCGCATCCGGATGCCCCGGGTCGTCGACGAGCTGTCGGGACCCCGCGTGCTCACCATGGAGTACGTCCCCGGGACGAAGATCACCGACGTCGAGACGCTCGAGGCGAAGGGGCTCGACCGCGGCGCCGTCGCCGAGACGGTGGTCCGGGCGTACCTCCAGATGATCGTCGACGACGGCGTCTTCCACGCCGATCCCCACCCCGGCAATCTCGCGGTCCAGGACGACGGCACCATCGTCTTCTACGACTTCGGGATGAGCGGGCGGGTCGCCCCCCACGTCCAGGACACCATCGTCGACTTCTACCTCGCCGCGGCGGAGCGCGACACCGACGCGCTGCTCGACGCGCTGGTGGCCATGGGGACGCTCTCGCCGGAGGCCGACCGCGACACCATGGGCCAGGTCATGGAGCTCGCCATCGAGGACGCCCGCGGGGAGGCCGTCGAGCACCACCGCATCCAGGGCATCATCCAGCAGGTCGAGGACACCATCTACGAGTTCCCGTTCCGGCTGCCCCGGGACCTAGCGCTCGTGCTGCGGGTCGCCACGGTCGTCGAGGGCGTCAGCGTGACCCTCGACCCGGAGTTCGACTTCATCGCCGTCGCCACGGCGTACCTCACCGAGCAGGGCTACCGCGAGGAGAGCGTCCGGCAGGCGCTGGCGGGCGCCCGCGAGGACCTGCAGGCGGCCACGCTGGCGTCGCTCCGGGTGCCGCCGAAGCTGGAGGACGTCCTGACCCGGCTCGACCGGGGCAACGTCCGGGTCCAGTCGGTCGTGGTCGACGCCAACGACGTCCTCGACCGGCTCGCCCGGCGGGTCGTCTACGGGCTGCTGCTCGCCGCCCTGGTCGTCGCGACCGCGTGGCTCTACCCGAGGGACCTCCGGGCCGCGGCGGTCGCCGCCGGCCTCGGGCTCGCCGTCGCCGTCCTGCTCTACCGGGCCTTCCGGAGCCGGGGCATCTCGGTCCGGCATCCGGGCGGCACGCCCCAGTTCACCCGGCAGGCGCTCCGGCAGCGGCGCGACCGCGAGGAGTGAGCCGCCGGCCCGGGCCTACCCGGCCGATTCGAGGGCCAGCTCGATGCGCTCGAGGTCGGACGCCCGGAGCCGGTCCGGCGAGTCCCGGAGGGCCTCGACCGGCCGGAACGCGACCTCGAAGCCGTCCGCCTCGGGGGCGAGCGTCCCCGACGTCGCCGACCGGGCGAGGCCGTACGTGATGAGGTAGAGCGCCACGTCCGGGTACTCGGCGTGGACGATGGTCAGAAAGCGGAGGTCGTCGGGCGCCGCCCGGAGGCCGGTCTCCTCCTCGAGCTCGCGGACCCCGGCCTCCCGGGGACCCTCGTCGGGGCGGGCGTGGCCGCCGGGCAGGCTCAGCAGTCCCGCGTGCTGGGGGATCGGCTCGTCGAGGAGCAGCACCCGGTCGCCATCGTGGACGACCACGTGGACGCCCGGGACCGGGTTCCGCGAGAGCAGGAGCTCGCAGGACCCACACCAGGGGTGCTCCTCGCCCTCCATGGTGGCGGTCCCGAGCGCGCCGCCACACCGGTGGCAGTAGTCCGGCTCGACGGCGACCGAGTCGATGTCGAAGGCGTCGACGTCGAGCGGGTCGAGGTCGGGCATCGTCGCCCGTTGGCCGCTCTGGGTCGAAAACGTTGCGCCGTCACGGGCGGCGGACCGGCACCGGTGCGGCTGACGGTCGAACAACGGCGGCCCGGGGCGCCTTTTTGGCTGCCGGGGTCGACGGCCGGCCATGGACATCGCGCCGTTCGGCCTCGAGCGGTGGTTCGCCGCGCACGAGCACGGGGCCGACCTGATGCTCGCTGAGAGCGGCATCCGGTCGCTGTCGAGCGACCGGTTCGACACCGACCCGGGCGAGCTGGGCTACGTCATCCCGACCAACGGCGACCCCGCGCTCCGGGGGCGGGTGGCCGACCGGTACGGCCGGAGCCGCGACGAGGTGGTCTTCACCGTCGGGACCCAGGAGGCGAACCTCCTCGCGTTCCTCGCGCTGCTCGACCGCGACGACCACGCCGTCGTCGTGACGCCCACCTACCAGGCGCTTTCCGCCCTGCCCGAGGCCGTCGGCTCGGTCACCCGGGTCGAGCTGGCGCCGCCGGACTGGCGGCTCGACCCCGACGCCGTCGCGGACGCGATCCACCCCGAGACCCGGCTCGTGGTCCTCAACAACCCGAACAACCCGACCGGGCGGTACCACGACGAAGAGCGCGTCCGCGCCGTCTACGACCACGCGGCGGACGCCGGCGCCTACCTCCTCTGTGACGAGGTCTACCGGCTGCTGGCCGACGACCCGCTCCCGCCCGTCGCGAGCTTCGGTGACCGCGGGCTCTCGACGACGAGCCTCACGAAGGCCTGGGGCTTGGCCGGCGCCCGCTTCGGCTGGCTGGCCGGCCCGGCCGACGTCGTCGAGGCGGCCTGGCGCTGGAAGGACTACACCACCATCTCGCCGTCCCCGTTCGGCCAGCACCTCGCCCGGCAGGCGCTCGACGACGAGGCGGCCATCCTCGCCGAGAACCGCGAGCTCGCGCGGACGAACCGCGAGCGGGTCCGCGCGTTCGTCGAGCGCTACGGCCTCGACTGGCACGACCCGGTCGGGGTCAACGCCTTCCCGACCGTCCCCGACGGCTTCGACGACGCCCGCGACTTCTGCACCGCCGTCGTCGAACGGGCGTCGGTCGTCCTCGCCCCGGGCGACGTGTTCGGCCACCCCGGCCACTTCCGGCTCGGGTTCGGGTTGCCGACCGACGAGCTCGACGAGGGCCTCCGGCGCGTCGGCCGGGTCATCGACCGGCGGGCCTGAGGCCGCATCGCGGTTTCCAAACGGTTTATAGGCCGAGGACCGCAGTCCCGGCCATGCCCCGCGAGCAGAAGGAGGTCCGCGACCTCAACGAGGGGAACTATCTCGTCATGGACGACGCCCCCTGTGAGATCACGTCGTACTCCACCGCCAAGCCGGGGAAACACGGCAGCGCCAAGGCCCGCATCGAGGGCCGGGGCGTCTTCGACGGCAAGAAGCGAAGCCTCTCCCAGCCGGTCGACGCCAAGGTCTGGGTCCCCATCATCGAGCGCAAGGGCGGCCAGGTCATCAACATGGAGTCCGACAACATCGCCCAGGTGATGGACCTCGAGACCTACGAGACGTTCACGATGGAGGTCCCCGACGACGTGTCGCTGTCCGCCGAGGACGAGATCGAGTACCTGGAGTACGAGGGCCAGCGGAAGATCGTCGGGTGATGGCCTTCCCCGGCGCGACCGCCGACCGGGCCGACGCGGCCTACGTCGTCGTCGGCGCGCCGCTCGACGTGTCCACCTCCTTTCGGCCGGGCGCGCGCTTCGGGCCCCGGCGCATCCGGACCTTCGCCGAACCGTTCGACGACTACGACCGGCCGACCGGCCAGCGCTTCAGCCGGCTCGGCGTCGCCGACGCCGGCGACGTGCGGGCCTGGGACGACGCGGTCGAGTACCTCGAGTTCCTCGAAGCCGAGCTCCGCGACGTCCTGCGGGACGGCGCCGTGCCGCTCCTGCTCGGCGGCGAGCACACCGTCTCGGTCGCCGGCGTCCGGGCGGCCGACCCCGACGTCTACGTCTGCCTCGACGCCCATCTCGACCTGCGCGACCGCTTCGACGGCAACCGGTGGAGCCACGCCTGCACGACCCGGCGGGTCCTCGAGACGGCCGAGGAGGCGGTCCTCCTCGGGGTTCGGACCGGCGGCGAGGCCGAGTGGGACCGGGCCGACGAGCCGGACGTGACGGTGGTGCCCCCCGACGACGTCGCCGACTGGGCCCCCGGGTTCGACCCGGGGACGCGCGTCTACCTGAGCGTGGACGTCGACGCCGCCGACCCGTCGGTCGCCCCCGGAACGGGCACGATGGAGCCCTTCGGCCTCGACGGCGCGGCCCTGCGGGACGTCGTCCGGGCCGTGGCGCCGGCCGCCGCCGGCTTCGACGTCGTCGAGGTCAACGACCGTGACGACGGCCAGGCCGCCGCGCTGGCGGCCAAGCTCTGCCGGGCGTTCGTCTTCGCCCACGCCGCCGGCGGGAACTGACGGCGCCCGGAGGCCGGCCGGTACCGTTTAAGGGGACACCGCCCCTCCGTGCGGCCGATGGAGCGACTCGACGCGTGCTACTTCTGTGGGACGGCCGCCGACGCCCCGCTGCAGGAGGTGTCCATCTCGCCGCGGGACCGACGGGGCGAGCCCGACGCCGCCGTCACGGTCACGCTGTGTCCGACGTGTGAGGACAAGCTCGAGCGCGTCCTCGCCGGCGTGTTCGACCACGTCGAGTCGCGCGATTCGGGGGGCGCCCGGCCGGCGACCGACGAGGCGGCGGACGACCCCGAGGCTGCGCCCGCAGGTGGCGGCCGGATCGACCGCATCGACGTCGGCTCGGGGGCGGCGGACGGAACGCCGGACGCGTCGCCGCCCGCCGAGCGGTCCGGCGACGCCAAACCGTCGGCAAGCGACGCTCGGGAGGCCGCCGCGGCGGCCGACCGCGACGACGCCGAGGGCGACGAATCGCGGGCACACGCCCGGGCGACGGCCGGCGGTCCGGCCGGGCTCGACGGCGTCTCGGTCGACGAGTACAACCGGGTGATGCGGCTGCTGAAGAACCGGGAGTTCCCGATGCCGCGCTCGACGTTCGTCGACCTCGCGACCAGCGCCTACGACCTCGGCGAGGCGACCGTCGAGCAGGTGCTCGACGCGGTCATCGACCGGGGCGGGCTCGTCGAGCGCGGCGACGAACTCGCCAGGCCCGAGGCGGGGGGAGACGGGTCGCCGTGAGGGTCGCCGAGCTCGCGTCGCGCTACGACGAGCGGCTGCGGACCGACGCCTTCGCCGACGTGGACCCGAGCGCCAACGGGCTGCAGGTCGGTACGGGCGACGCCGTGGTCGGCCGGGCGGCCTTCGCCGTCGACGCCGCGATCGCGACCATCGAGGCGGCCGCCGACGCCGACGTCCTCTGTGTCCACCACGGCCTGGTCTGGGGCGGCCTCGAGCGGCTCACCGGCCGGACCTACGACCGCATCGCGGCACTCGTCGAGGCGGACCTCGCGCTCTACGTCGCCCACCTGCCCCTGGACGCCCACCCCGAGCTCGGGAACGCCGCCGGCGTCGCCGACGTCATCGGCCTCGAGGACCGGGAGCCGTTCGGCGAG
This sequence comes from Halobacteriales archaeon, assembly GCA_042219705.1. GTDB lineage: Archaea > Halobacteriota > Halobacteria > Halobacteriales > Hikarchaeaceae > JBDGPL01. The sequence goes on from JBDGPL010000135.1 coordinate 7,624, forward strand.
GAGGGCCCGGAACCCATCGGCCTCGCGGGCCGCCTCGCCGACGGCCCGGTCGCCCGGGACGCCCTCGCCGACCGGCTCGACGCCGGCCTCGACGACCCGGACCGCGCGGTCCGGACGCTGGCGTTCGGCCCCGAGGCCGTCGGCTCCGTCGGCATCGTGACGGGGAGCGGCGCCGACTGGCTCGACGCGGCGGCCGACGCCGGCCTCGACGCCCTCGTCACCGGCGAGGGCAAGCAGGCGTTGTACCACCGGGCGCGGGAGGCCGGCGTGAACGTCCTGCTCGGCGGCCACTACGCCACGGAGACGTTCGGAGTGCGGTCGCTCCAGTCGCTGGCCGAGGAGTGGGGGTTGGAGACGACGTACCTCGACCATCCGACCGGGTTCTGAC
>JBDGPL010000136.1:0-7221 GCA_042219705.1 Halobacteriales archaeon
CGTGGCCCTCGTGTTCGTCGACGACCTCCCGGTTCTCCTCGAAGTTGGGGTCGATAGCCATCCTACCCTGAAAGCGGAGAGTTGGACCCATAAAACTAGTCATATCGACCGGTTCCTGACACTGCGTGACAGGGCGACAGCCCGCACGCGGCCGGGGTCGGCGCCGCCCGGATGGCTTACGTGCCGCGCCGGCGGCCGCTGGCGGCGCTCGGCCGGCGGTGCTCGGTGCCCGTGCCCCGTCCGTCGAGCCCGCGGTTCCGCGTGCCGGCGGCCGTAAGCCCCCGGTAGGCCCGGCCCCGGTGGACGTCGTCGCAGAGCCAGTTGAGGTCGTCGTCGGCCTCGATGGCCGGGTGGGCCGGGTCGACGAGGATGACCTCGAACCACTTCTGGCGGCCGTCCTCGCCGACGGGGTAGGAGTTGAGGACCCGGAGGTTCCGGAACTTCCGGCTCGCGCGCTCCTCGGCGACCCGCTGGCGGTTCTTGGCGCGGGTGACGCGCCGGACGCCCTGGCGCTTCGACCGGCGGCCGGCCTTGTGGCGGCGCTTGCGGGCGGTGCCCTTGGCCACGCTGACCCGGGCGACCACCACGCCCTGTTTGGCCTTGTAGCCGAGCTCGCGGGCCCGGTCGAGCCGGGTCGGCCGGTCGAGCCGGACGATGGCCGGCTCGCGGCGCCACCGCTGCTTGCGCTGCCACTGGAGTTCGCCCAGGAGCCCCTCGTCGGGCTGCTTCCAGGCGTCGCGGATGTGTGCGTAGACGCTTCGTGCCATGGCTTGCCGACGGACGTTGACTGGTTCAGCCCGGAGGGCCACATCCCACGACCCGCGGCTGGCGGGTGCCCGCCGGGGTCCGCCGCCCGGCAGGATTCAGGACGGGATACCCCGGTGGCGGGGTTAAGGGCTTCGGAACGGCCGCTCGGGAGCGGGCCGGTTCAGGCCGCCAGGCCCTCGAACGCGCCGTCGGCGATCGAGGCGGCCACCGCCGCGGCGTCCACGTCGGGGACCTCGGCCGGGTACTTCCGCCGGAAGTAGCCGACCAGGTTCTCGAGGTCGCGCACCAGGAACTCCTCGGCGTTCGGGTGGTCGGTCGGGGCGGCCTGGGGCCAGTCGAAGACCGTGACCCCCGACTCGCCGACGAAGACGTTGTACTCGCTGAGGTCGGCGTGGACCCAGCCGGCGGCGTACGCCGCCGCGAGCTCCTCGAGGACCAGGTCGAGCACGCCGACGACCTGGGCCGGCTCGAGCCGGGCCCGGGAGAGCTCGACGCCGTCCATCTGCTCCATCACGATGGCGTGGCGGTTCTGGTCGACGGGCCGGGGGACGGCCACGTCGGGGTAAAGGCCCTCGAGGACGCGGTACTCCTTCTCGGCCGCCTTCCGGGCTGTGTAGAGCCACGAGACGTGCTCGCGGTCCGCGGTGTACTCCCGCTCGCGGTGGACCTCCCGAAAGTTCGTATAGCCCTCGCGATGGAACTTCAGCGCGAGCGGTTTGTACGACCTGACCTCGTAGACATCGGACTCCTTGCCGACGCCCAGCGGGGCGCCGAACCCCTCGATGGTGTCGCGCTCGGCGAAGGCCCGCAGCGCCAGGGCGTCGTAGCCCGGGACCCGCAGCCGATAGCCCTCGTACTGGATGGTCCGGCGCTCGACGAGGTCGCGGTCCAGACACCGGTCGAGCCGGTAGTCGACGGCCCCGTCGTCGAGGCCGCTCAGCTCGGCCAGCCGGTCCCGGCGGACCCACTCCGCAAAGCGCATGCCGTGCTCGACGCCCGACAGGAGATAGAAGTCGCCGGGTTCGAGCTCCACGTAGCGCTCGGCGACCGACTCGACCATCGGCGGGGCTACCCGCCGGGCCACCAAAAGCCCGGCGGGCGGCCGGGTCGGCCTACCCGCCGGCCGTCCCGACGACCTCGTAGCGGATGTTGCCCTCCCGGAGCCGGTCGGTGTGGGCCGAGACCGCCGTGTCGACCGCGACCAGGAGGACGTCGAGGCCCCGGGCGGCGGCTTCCTCGACCGCCGGCACGGTCCCGAACCGCACGTCGGGCTCCAGGCCGGCCGCCCGGACCGCGGCGAGCGCCTCGACGCCGGCGGCCGCGAGGCGGTCGTGGTCGGCCGCGAGCCGGCCTAGCGTATCGGCGGCCGGCCGGCCGTCGTCGCTCCCGACGGCGGGAACAGCAACCACGGACACCACGCCTGGCTCGTAGTCCAGGAGCCCCTCGAACTCCGAGACGCCGACGGCCTCGCCGGCGTCGGCCGCGGTCACGGCGACGGCCGTCGCCCCCCCGGACTCGCCCGGCGTCGCGTGCAGGACGCCGTCGCGCATCGAGAGCGAGACGGGCTCGTCGGCCCCGATGGCGTCGGTGGCGATGGCGGCCTCGACGTCGACCCGGCCGACCACCTCCTCGGCGACGTAGGTCGTGAAGGCCTGGAGCTCGTCGGTCCGGGAGAGGAGCCAGTCGACGCCCTCCTTGGTGATGCGGTAGCGCCCCCGGCCCTCCTGCTCGACGTGGCCCAGCTCGACCAGCTCGCCGACGTACTCGCTGACCGCCTGGGCCGTCACGCCGATGGTGTCGGCGATCTCCCGCTGGCTCACCGCCGGCTGGCGGGCGGCGATCTCGACGAGGACCTGGTAGCGGGTGGCCTCGCGTTTGTGCCGGAGCACCGGCAGCTCCCGGCGGTCCGCCTCGCCCATGCGCCGGCTTGGCCGGGGGAGTGCAAGTATCTTTGTGCTCGTTGACCGGGTCGGGGTCGCCGGCGGGTGTCGACTCGCCGCTCCTGGACAAGTCTACCTGCGCCAATGGCGGGTCCCCGACCGGCGGGCGACGGTCGCAACCGATTTGCCGGCCGGCCGGCTACCCCGGCCATGGCCCCGACCGGCGAGTGGCGGCTCGTCCGCGAGGAAGTCCGCACGGGGCCGATGAACATGGCCCTCGACGAGGTGGCCGCCCGGACGGCCGCCGAGGGCGGGCCCCGCACGGTGCGGGTCTACTCGTGGGCGCCGAGCACGCTCTCGCTCGGCTACGGCCAGGCGAGCGCGACGGTCGACTGGGCGTACTGCGACGGGGAGGGCATCGACGTCACGCGCCGGCCGACCGGCGGCGGGGGCATCTACCACGACCGGCACGGCGACGTCTCCTACAGCATCGCGGCGCCCGCCGAGGAGTTCCCGGGCGAGCTCACCGCGGCGTACCACGCCATGCTCGAGCCGGTCCTGGACGCGTTCGACCGGCTCGGCGTCGACGTCGGGTTCGTCGACGAGGAGCACCCGCCGGTCTACGAACCCGCGTGCTATTTGCGTGGGCTGCACCCGGCCCACGACCTCGCCGTCGACGGCCGGAAGATCAGCGGCAACGCCCAGTACCGCCAGCGCGACGCCGTCATCCAGCACGGCTCGCTGACCTACGCCCGGGCGACCGAGCGCCACCTGAACGTCTTCGCTGACCCGCCCGACGCCGACGCCTTCGAGGCCCGGGTGACGTCCATCCACGAGCACGCGGGGGCGGACCGCGGCCGGGTCGTCGAGACCCTCGAGGCGGCGCTCGCCGGCTGGGCCGGGGCCGAGCCGGGCGGCTGGACCGACGCGGAGCTCGCGGCGGCCCGGACGCTCGCCGAGGAGAAGTACGGCGCCGACGCGTGGGTCCGGGAGCGGTCGCCCGACCATCGGTAGCGCCCGCGGGCCGTCGGGGCGACCACCGGGTTTTTGGCCGGCGCCCGCCGAGCGGCGGCGTGCGCCGGTTCTCGGCGGAATACCTCGCGGACACGCGCCGGGGGTTCTGGGCCGACCGCGAGGCCCTCGCCGCGCTCGACCTCGAGCGCCGGCAGCGGGTGCTCGACGTCGGCTGCGGGACCGGGTCGCTGGCGGACGTGCTCCGGGCGGAGACCGACGCGCGGGTGGTGTGCCTGGACGCCGACGTGTCGCTGCTGCGCGAGGTCGACGCCGGCGACCGCATCGTCGGCGACGCCACCCGCCTCCCGGTCGCCGACGGCACGTTCGACCTGGTGGCCTGCCAGGCGCTGCTGGTCAACCTGCCCCGTCCCGTCGACGCCGTCCGGGCGTTCGCGGGGGCCTCGAGCGAGCTCGTCGCGGCGGTCGAGCCGGACAACGCGGCGGTGACCGTCGAGTCGACCGTCGAGGCCGAGGCGGACCTCGCCGCCCGGGCCCGGGCCGCGTACCTCGACGGCCTCGACACCGACGCGACGCTCGGCAGCGAGGTGGCGGCGCTGTTCGAGGCGGCCGGCCTCCGGGACGTCACCACGACCCGCCACGACCTGGTCCGCGAGGTGGCGCCGCCGTACGAGCCCCGCGACGTCGAGGCCGCCCGGCGGAAGGCCACGGCCAGCCGGCTCGCCGACCACGAGCCGGAGCTCCGCGCCGGCGGGCTCTCGGCCGCCGAGTACGAGGCCCTGCTCGACGACTGGCGCGCCATGGGCCGGGCGGCCGCTGAGCAGCTCCGGGCCGGGGAGTACCGCCGGACCGAGACCGTGCCGTTCTACGTGACGGTCGGCCGGGTCTGAGCCGGCGGCTCAGGGGGCCGTCGCGACGAGCCAGGCGTGGGCCGCGAGCCGGCCGCCCACGAATGCCAGCCCGGCGACGACGGCGGGGCCGGGGAGGGTCGCCACGAGGCCGAAGAAGGCGAGGTAGACCGCGAGGACCGTGGCCAGCCGGCCGACTGGTCGCCGCCAGAAGCGCCGGACCGGCTCGACGGTCGCCAGGGCCACCATGCCGGCGCCGACGGCACCCCCGCCGAGCAGCGCCGCCCAGCCCACGGCCGCCGGGGCGGCCGCGACGGCGTCCGGCGACACCAGGTCCAGGACGAGGCCCAACAGGAACAGGGCGCCGAAGGCGACCACGTAGAGGCCGGCCTGGAACGCGCCCGCGAGCAGGCCTCGCCGGGAGGTCAGCTCGACGTCGGTTCCCGCGTCGGGCTCGACCAGCCGCGCCCTGCGCCCCGGCATGGCCGACGGGTGCGGCCCCCGGTGGCGTAAACACCGGGGTGGCGCGCCGGCGTCAGACGACGTCGCCGCGGACCGACGCGCCCGATTGTTCCCGCCGGTAGTCCTGGACGGCCGCGGCGGCCCGCTCGGCCTCCTCGGGCTCGGCGCCGAGCATCTCCAGCGCCTCGGCCAGCGTGGGGAAGACGAGGTCGCCGGCGCGGAGCTTCTCGAGCGCCGTCGGGCTGCGCTCGCCCTCGACCCAGAGGCAGACGCCGCGGGGGTCGAGCACCTCGTCGTAGGCGTCGCGGGCCCGGGCGCCCTGCAGGCGCTGGGTGACGTTGTCCGTAAAGCCCGTATTGCAGACCTCGAGGTGGACCGGCTCGTCGTCGGGCAGGATCTGGGCGGCAAGGCACCGCTCTGGGGCGGCGTATCCGGCATCGTTCGCCCGGACGAGGTCCGGGTGGGCCCGGGCCCAGTCGGCCCGCACGGTCCGGCCGATGCCCCGGACCCCGAGCTCCTCGCGGAACGCCGCCTCGGCGTTGGGGTCGTCGTCCCGGAGCAGGAGGTCCTTGGTGACGTAGACGTCGAGGCGCTCGACGGGGTCCAGCCCGAGCGCGACGTCGCCGTAGGTCCAGACCTCCCGGACCGGCACCGGGAGGTCGCCAGACTCGACGGTCTCGAGGATGGATTCCAGGCAGTCCACGGCGTCGTCGCGGGCCATCCCCGGCGCCTCCCCCGCCATCGCGGCAGGCTACCCGGCCGGCGGGGTAAAGGCTTCCGAGCCGGCGGGCCCCGAAACGGTCAAACGGCCCGCTCCCCCTACCGCGCCCATGGACTGCGACCGGTGTGGCGCCCCGGCCGTCATGCACGCGGCCTACTCGGGCCAGCACCTGTGTGGGTCGCACCTCCGCGCGTCGGTCGAGAAGCGCGTCCGCCGGCGGGTCCGCGAGGACGGCCTCGTGACCGACGCGACGCCCGACGACCCCGTCACGTGGGTGGTCGGCCTCTCGGGCGGCAAGGACAGCGTCGTCCTGACCGACGTCCTCGCCCGAACCTTCGACGCCGATCCGCGCGTCGAGCTCGTCGCCCTGACGATCCACGAGGGCATCGATGGGTACCGCGACGAGAGCCTCGACGCCGCGGAGGCGCTCGCCGAGCGCCACGGCCTCCGCCACGAGCTCCGCACCTACGAGGCCGAACTCGGCGTCCGGATGGACGACGTCGTCGAGTCGGACCCGGAGGACATGGCGGCGTGTGCGTACTGCGGCGTGTTCCGCCGGGACCTCCTCGAGAACTTCGCCGACGAGGCCGGCGCCGACCTCCTGCTCACGGGCCACAACCTCGACGACGAGGCCCAGACCGCGGTGATGAACCTCTTCGCGGGCGACGTCGACCAGATGGCCAAGCACTACGACGCGAGCCTCGCCCCGCTCGAAGCGCGGCCGACCGCCCCGTTCGTCCCGCGGGCGAAGCCCCTCCGGGACGTCCCCGAGAAGGAGGTCGCCCTCTACGCCCGGCTGGCCGACCTGCCGGTCCACATGGCCGAGTGTCCGCACGCCAGCGGTGCCTACCGCGGCGAGATCCAGGAGCTGCTCCTCGGGCTCGAGGACGACCACCCGGGGACGCGCCACTCCATCATGGCGGGCTACGAGGAGCTGGCGTCGCTGGCGGCCGAGCGCCGCGATCGGGCCGCGGACGGCGCGCTGGGCGAGTGCCGCCGCTGTGGGTCGGTGACGACGAGAGAAGTGTGCCGGAAGTGCGCGCTCGTCGAGTCGATCGAGGCGGCCTAGCGGATGACGTCGAGGCCGTTGGCCTGTTCGAGCTCGCTCCGGCCGCCGTCGGACTCCGCGCCGAAGCCCGCCTGGCCGCCGGCGTCGTCGCCGGCGAGGCCCGCGCGGGACTTGTCGGCCTGCTTCTGGGTGGAGGGCCCGAGGACCTGGGCGGACTGGACGCCGGTCATGATGGCCATGACGCGGACCTTGCCCTTGTACTCCTCCTGGATGCGGGCGCCCCAGATGACGTTGGCGCTCGCCTCCAGGCGTTCGGTGATGTTGTCGGCGATGCCCTCGGCCTCCTTGAGCGTGAGGTCGGGGCCGCCGGTGATGTGGACGAGGCCGCCCGAGGCGCCGCGGTAGTCGACGTCGAGCAGCGGGTGGTTCATCGCGTCGCGGACGACCTCCTCGGTCTTGTTCTTGTCCTGGGTCTCGCCGACGAGCATCACGGCCACGCCGCCGGAGTCCATGATGGCGGTCATGTCGGCGTAGTCCAGGTTGATGAGCGAGGGCTGGGTG
>JBDGPL010000137.1:0-19596 GCA_042219705.1 Halobacteriales archaeon
ACGCCATGCGGTCGATCTCGCCCAGCGCCTGCTTGAGGTTGCGCTCCTTGGAGTTACGGGTGCGGAACCGCTCGTTCCAGGTGCGCAGCCGCTGCATCTTCTCGCGCTGGCGCGGCGAGAGCGACTTGCCGTAGGCGTCCTTGTCCTGCCAGCCGATGTTGGTCGACAGGCCCTTGTCGTGCATCATCGTCGTCGTGGGCGCCCCCACGCGGCTCTTCTGGTCCTTTTCGGTGGGGTTGAAGGCCCGCCACTCCGGACCGGGGTCGATGCCGTCCTCCTCGACGACGAGGCCGCAGTCGGCACAGACGGTCTCGCCGTGTTCGGAGTCGTGGACGAGGTTGCCGCCGCACTCGGGGCAGACGTCCTCCTCCTCGGTCTCGGCTGTCTCGCTTCGCTGTTCGCTGGCGCGCTCGCGTATCGTGGAGTCGCTCATGATGCAAACGGCCGGCACGTTGCGGGGACCGTGTTCGGGCGCCGGCTATTACCTTACGTCCGGTTAGTCCGTAAACTATATAAATGCAGCGGTGGCTATCGGTAAGGCTCGCTGCTAGTCCCAGGTGACCCAGGCCAGGAAGAGCAGGGCGCCGGAGGTGACCAGGCGGAGGGCCATCATGGCGAGCTGGGGCGGCTCGGGCATTGCGGTGTTGAACCACGGCGCCAGATACGGGTCCACGGTGAAGAAGTAGAGGGCGAGGCCGTTCTCCGCGAGCATCAGGGTCCCGAACACGAGCAGCCCGAGGGTGTGCTTGGACCGAAACCGGCGGTAGTTCCGGCCCCAGACCACTACGAGCGCGGCGAGGAGGACGACGTTGAACCCGGCGGCGATCCGGGTGATATCAAGCCAGAGCCCCATCTCAGTCTCCGGGCCGGAATTCGTCCCACCCGGCCATATACTCTTTCCCAATTTCCGCCTGACTTGTCGCTCCTGGGTCGGTTCGCCGGTCGCCAGCGGTCGGTCGTCCCATGGTCACTCCACCTGGTCGATGATGTCCTCGATGACGTCCCAGTGGTCCCGGGCTCGGTTGGTGGGGAGGTAGACGGCCCCGTAGTCGTCGCCGCTCGACGTCAGCACGTCGTTCTCGACGAGCACGTCGAGGTGGTGCCGGACCGTCTTGTAGTCGAGGCCGAGGTCCTCGGCGAGCTGGTTCGCGTTCCGCGGCTGCTCGTCGAGCGCCCGGAGGATGCGGGCCCGGTTTGCCCCGCCCCGGGTGCCGGTGAGCACGTACCAGAGGACGGCCTCCATCCCGCTTCACGGTCGCTCCCGGGGGGCGTAAACCCACCGGCTCCGGGGATTTCGCCGGCTACACGGCAAAGGCGTGCCCGCCGTCGGGAACCGAAAAAAGCCCCAGCCGAACCCCGGCGTCGAGCCAGCCGTGGCCGTAGGCGAACGCGGCGAGGGCGTTGACGGGGTCGTCCTCGGCGGCGAAATGACGGCCGTCGTCGAGGTACGACCGGGCCATCACCGCGACCTCCTCGGCCGCGTCTTCGAGCGGCGCTTCCGCGACGGGGGCCGGTTCGGCCGCCTCGAGCGCCTCGGCGAGCAGCCGTTCGTACCGGTCGACCTTCTCGGCGAGTTCGGCGGGCATGGCTGGAGCGATTGACGGCGACGGGGTGAGCGTTTCGGCCGCGGCGGGTCGCAACCAATATGGCCGTCCGCGAACAAGACTGGCCATGGACGAGGCGCAGCAGGTTCCACGGACGGACGGGGGCGAACCGACCGAGGCCGTCTCCCACCACCGGGTCGTCGTCGTCGGCAGCGGCATCGCCGGCCTGTCGGCGGCCATCTACGCCGGCCGGGCCGACAACGACCCGCTGGTCATCGAGGGCGACGAGCCCGGCGGGCAGCTCACGCTCACGACCGAGGTCGAGAACTACCCCGGCTTCTCCGAGGGCATCGGCGGCCCCGAGCTCATCCAGGAGATGCGGGCCCAGGCCGAGAAGTTCGGCGCGACCATCACCCACGGCATCGTCGAGACGGTCGACGCGACCGACCGGCCGTTCCGGGTGGTCCTGCAGAACGGCGACGTCTACACCGCCGACGCGGTCATCGCCGCGAGCGGCGCGAGTGCCCGCACCCTCGGCATTCCGGGCGAGGACGAGCTGATGGGCTACGGCGTCTCGACCTGTGCGACCTGCGACGGCGCCTTCTTCCGCGGGGAGGACATGCTCGTCATCGGCGGCGGCGACGCCGCGATGGAGGAGGCCCACTTCCTCACGAAGTTCGCCGAGACGGTCTACATCGCCCACCGCCGCGACGAGCTTCGGGCGGAGGATTACTGGCAGGACAAGATCCAGGCGAAGGTCGAGGCGGGTGAGGTCGAGCTCCTCTGGAACACCGAGGTCACCGCGGTCCACGGCACGCCGGAGGACGGCGTCGAGGCGGCGACGCTGGTGACCCATCCCGAGGGCCACCCGAAGGACAAGCTCGACGACCCCGACACCGAGGAGTGGGAACTCGACGTCGGCGCAGTCTTCCTCGCCATCGGCCACGACCCCAATACCGGGTACCTCGAGGACGTCGGCGTCGAGCTCGACGACGAGGGCTACCTGATCACCGAGGGTGGCCGGGGCGGCGGCCAGACCCGGACCGGCGTCCCGGGGCTGTTCGGCGCGGGCGATGTCGTCGACTTCCACTACCAGCAGGCGGCGACGGCCGCCGGGATGGGCGTCGAGGCCGCGCTCGACGCCGACGACTACCTCGACGACGTCGAGCCGGCAGCGGAAGCTTCGGCCTCCGGGGCGGCGGCTGCCGAGACCGACGACTGACCTGGCGAGCGGTTCGGTGCCACGATCGCCGTCCCGGAACACGGAAGGGCCCGGGGCCGGTGGACGCCCCATGGCACCCGACGATGCCGTGAGGTTCTCCATCGAGGCCGCGGACGGTTCCACCGACTCCTTCGAGGTCCCGGCGGCCCTCCTCGACCGGCTCGCGGAGGGCGACGAGCCGGCGGCACGGGTCGCGGTCGACATCGCGCTCATGGGCTTTACCGGCCAGGCGCACAGCCTGGTCCACCACGCCGAGGGCGAGCCCGATGCGGCCCTCGACGCGGCCGAGGAGGCCCTCCTCGACGCCTTCGAGGAGCGGTTCGGGGTCACCTACGCCGAGGCGACCGGCCACGGCCACTGACCCAGCGAGCGACTCGCCGACCGCCGGCTCCTGTCAGTCGCGCGTGACCGCGTAGCGGAGGACCACGCCGTCGTCGAGCCGTTCGGTCCCGGTCAGCGAAAGCTCGGGGAAGTCCTCGACGAACCCGTCGCCGTCAGCGAGCGTCGGGGCGTCGCGGCCGCCGATGACCAGCGAGCCGACGTAGACCGAGAGCTCGTCGACGAGGCCCGCCTCGAAGAGCGAGAAGACGAGTTCGCCGCCGCCCTCGGCGAGCACGGTCTCGAGCCCGTGGTCTTCGAGCGTCTCGAGGGCGGCCGGCAGGTCGACCCGCTCGTCGCCGGCCCGAACGACGTCCGCTCCGGCCTCCTCGAGCCCGGCGACGGACCCGGCGTCGGCCGCCTCGGCCACCAGCACCACGGTGCGGGCCACGTCGTCGAGGATGCGGGCGTCGGACGGGGTCCGCGCCCGGGAATCGGCGACCACCCGGGCGGGCTGGCGGGGCCGGCCGTCGGCCTCACGGGCGGCCAGCCGGTCGGGGTCGTCGACGGTCAAGCCGGGGTCGTCCGAGAGCACCGTGCCCACGCCAACGAGAACGGCGTCCACCTCGGCCCGGAGCGCGTCGACCCGGTCGAGGTCCTCGGGGCCGCTGATGCGGAGCTGCGCTCGCCGGCGCGTGGCGAGCTTGCCGTCCACGCTCGTGGCGGCGTTGACGACCACGCGCATGGGCCTGCCTTCGCGGGCCGAGGCAAACGGGTTTCGGTCGGGGCGGCGGCCGGCTACACGCCGAGTGCTTCGGGCGGCCCGCCCGGTAGCCGGTCGCGGTCGTGGGGCGCCTCGAAGTCGGGGTCGGGGCCGACCGGGATGAGCCGTTTGGGGTTCAGCCGGTCGTGGGTGGTGTAATAGTGCTCCTTGATGTGGGGCATGTTCACCGTCTCGGCGACGCCGGGGAGCTGGTAGAGCTCCCGGGTGTACCCCCAGAGGTTCGGGTACTCCTCGACCCGACGCCGGTTACACCGGAAGTGGGTGTGATACACCTCGTCGAAGCGCACGAGCGTCGGGAACAGCCGGAGGTCGGCCAGCGTGAGCGTCTCGCCGGCGAGGTAGCGCTGTCCCCCGAGGAGGGCGTCGAGGTCGGCCAGGGCGGTGAAGACGTCGTCGACCGCCGCCTCGTAGGCCGCCTGGCTCTCCGCGAAGCCGGCCCGGTAGACGCCGTTGTTGACGGGCTCGTAGATGGCCTCGACGATGTGGTCGATCTCGTCGCGACGGTCCGGGGGGTACAGGTCGACGCCGGCCCGCTGGTGGCCGAACGCCGTCGCGAGCATGCGCATGACCTCGATGGACTCGTTGTTGACGATGGTCCCGCGTTCGCGGTCCCACAGCACCGGCACGCTGACCCGGCCGTCGTAGTCGGGGTCGGCCCGCTCGTAGACCTCCCGGAGGTAGTCGGCGCCGTTCACGGTATCCGGCGTGCAGCCGGCCCGTTCGGGCGTGAACTGCCACCCCCGCTCGTCGCGATACGGGTCGACGACGTCCATGCTGATGGCATCCGCCAGGCCGAGCAGCTTCCGGACCAGGACGGCACCGTGGGCCCAGGGACACGCCCGGGAGACGTAGAGGTGGTACCGCCCCGGTTCGGGCGGGTACGCGGCGTCGGGTTCGTCGCTGATCCGGTCGCGGAACCGGGTCTCGGCGCGCTCGAAGGCGCCCTCATCGTCGGCCTCGTCGGGCGTGGGGACCTGCCACTCGCCGTCGTCGATGACGCTCATGGGCGGGGTAACCGGTCGGCGCGGTTAGGCCCTGTGACCGCGGTCCGCCGTGCCGGGGCGGGCGATGGTTTTTACCGCACCCCGACCAACCCCGGTCCGATGAACGTCGAGGACCACGCCGAGGAGCTCGCCGCCGATCTCGGCGCCGACGAGGCGGCGGTGGCGCGCGACCTCGAGAACCTGCTCGAGTACTCCGTCCCGGTCGAGGAGGCCAAGCAGAGCCTCCGGCGGAAGTACGGCGAGGGCGGCGACGCGACGGCCGAGCCGGAGCCGGCCGACATCGCCGCGGTGACCACTGACGACGCCAACGTCAGCGTGACCGCCGTGGTGCTCACCGCCGGCCGGCGCTCGATCCGTTACCAGGGCGAGGAGCGAACCATCTGGGAGGGCGAGCTGGCCGACGAGACCGGCCGCATCGCCTACACCGCCTGGGAGGACTTCGGTCTCGAGCCGGGCGACGCGGTGGACGTCGTCAACGCCGGCGTCCGGGAGTGGCAGGGCTCGCCGGAGCTCAACCTGGGGGGCCAGACAAGCGTGAGGCCGGCCGAGGAGCCTCCTGAGGTGCCCTACGAGGTCGGCGGCGACGCGACGCTCGCCGAGCTCGAGCCGGGCGACCGCGGAGTCGCCATCGAGGTCGCGGTCACGGAGGTCGAGCGGAAGACCATCGACGGCCGCGACGGCGAGACGGAGATCCTCAGCGGCGTGCTCGCCGACGAGTCGGCCCGGCTGCCGTTCACCGACTGGGCACCCCACGACGCCCTTACCGAGGGCGCGGCCGTCCGTATCGAGAACGCCTACGTCCGGGAGTTCCGCGGCGTGCCGTCGGTCAACATCTCGGAGTACTCGAGCGTCGAGCCCGCCGATGCCGCCATCGAGCCCGGGGAGGCCGCCCGGATGGCCATCGGCGAGGCGGTCGGTACCGGGGGCGTCTTCGACGTCGAGCTGACCGGCAGCGTGGTCGGGGTCCGGGAAGGGTCGGGCCTCATCCAGCGTTGTCCGGAGTGCGGCCGGGTCGTCCAGAAGGGCCAGTGCCGCAGCCACGGGGAGGTCGACGCCCAGGACGACCTCCGCGTCAAGGCCATCCTCGACGACGGCACCGGCGCGCTCACGGCGGTGCTCGACGACGAGCTGACCGCCGAGGTCTACGGCGGCACGCTCGAGGACGCCCGCGAGCAGGCCCGGGAGGCAATGGACCAGAGCGTCGTCGCTGACGCCATCGCCGACCGCATCGTCGGCCGGTCCTACCGGGTGCGGGGGAACCTGAGCGTCGACGACTACGGCGCCAACCTCCAGGCCACCGCCTTCGAACCCGTCGACGACGACCCGGCGGCCCGCGCCGACCGCTTCTTGGAGGTCGCCGAACCGTGAGCGGCCGGCCCGTGGGCCGCCGGGAGGTGGCCTACCGGCTGTTCGCGGCCGAGTACGAGGACGCCGACCTCGAGTACTCCGACTCCGAGGAGGAACGCGCCCCCAACTACGTGGTGACGCCGACCGGCGCCCGGGTCAACCGGCTGTTCGCCGTCGGCGTGCTCACCGAGGTCGAGCCGGTCAGCGACGACGTGCTCCGGGCCCGGGTTGCGGACCCGACGGGGGCGTTCGTGGTCTACGCGGGCCAGTACCAGCCCGAGGCCGTGGCGTTCCTCGAGGACGCCGACGTACCGTCGTTCGTCGCGGTCACCGGGAAGGCCCGAACCTTCCAGCCCGACGGCACGGACCGCGTCTTCACCTCGGTCCGCCCCGAGTCGATGACCGCGGTCGAGGCCGACACCCGCGACCGGTGGACGGTCCAGGCCGCCGAGCACACCCTCGCCCGGGTGGCGACCGTGGCCTGGGCGCTGGATCGCGAGGAGCGGGGCGAGGCGCTCGCCGAAGCGCTCCGGGCCGAGGGGGTCGCCCCCGGTCTCGCGGCCGGCGTCCCCCTGGCCATCGACCACTACGGGACCACCCGGGGCTACCTGGCCGCCGTCCGGGCACAGGCGGTCGCCGCCGTCGAGGTGGTGGCCGGCCGGCGGGAGTCGGTACCCGAACTTGACCGCGGGCCGGGCGAGGACGGCCCCGTCTCGACGGATCTGACCGCCGCACCCGCCGTGCCGGGCACCCTGACTGGCGAGCCTGGCGTCGAACCGGCGGCGACTGAGGGAACGGCTACGGGGTCCGGGGCGGTCGGTCCCGACGAGGCCGGCGAGCCCCCGGGGCCGGCGGCCGAAGGCACGGGCGGAGCCGACGGCCCCTCGCCGGCCCCCGATTCCACGGAGGCGGCGGCACCGACGGCGGCCGAAGACCCGGGCGACTTCGAGGCACCGGACGTCGCCGTCGACGCCGCCGATGACCCCGCCGTCGAGTACGAACTGGACGAGGCGGAGCGCGAGCAGGTCGAGGCCGAGTACGGGACCGAGTTCAGCACGGGGAACGAGGTCGACGACCCCGGTGCGGCCGATATCGAGGCTCCGACGGAGCCGCCGTCGACCGGGGAGGAGCCTGACGGACCGGGGACCGAGGAATCCGCCGGCGAGACCGGGGGAAGTGACGCGTCGCCGTCGGCCGAGGCCGGCCCAGCTGGGGAGGACCCGGCGGAAGCCCCGGAGCCCGGGGACAGCCCGGTCGGCGAGGCGCCCGGCGGCCCCGACCTCGAGGACGTGGCCGTCGAGGTCATGGCGGAGCTCGACGAGGGCGACGGGGCGACCCGCGAGGCGGTCGTGGCAGCAGTCGTCGACGAGACCGGGGCCGATTCGGACGCCGTCGAGGACGCCATCCAGGACGCCCTCATGGGCGGGCGGTGCTACGAACCGTCCGACGGGCGACTCAAGGCCATCTGATGGGCCCGGTCGAGCCGGTGCCCGGCGAGCCGGCGGCGGTGGCGACCGTCGAAGGGGGCGACCGGGCGCTGGTCGTGGCCGACTACCACGCCGGCATCGAGGCCGACTTCCGCAGCCGGGGCGTCGAAGCCGCGTCCCGGGCGGACGAACGGCTGGACCGGTTACGCGGGCTGCTGGACGCGACCGGCCCGGACCGGGTGGTGTTCCTCGGCGACCTGGCCCACTGGATCGGCGAGCCGGCCGGTGCCGAGCTCGAGGAGCTCGAGCGGCTGGTCGACGCCGTGACCGGGCGGGTGCCGGCCTCGCTGGTGAAGGGGAACCACGACGGGGCGTTCGAGGCTGCCCTCGACATTCCCGTCACGGACTCGGCGGGGGTGCGGCTCGGCGACGTGGGCTTCGTCCACGGCCACACCTGGCCCGCGCCCGAGGTCCTCGCGGCCGACGTCGTCTGCGTCGGCCACGAGCACCCGGCGGTGCGCATCGAGGACGAGGTCGGCGGGGGACGGGTCGAGCGGGTCTGGCTGCGGGGTGACCTCAACCCGGGAGCCTTTGACCGCGAGGGTGTCGATCCCGACGCCATCGCCGGCGAGCTGGTGGTCTTCCCAGCGTTCAACGAGCTCGCCGGGAGCACCTGGGTGAACGTTGCCAGCCAGGCGTTCCTCGCGCCCTTCCTGCCGGACGGGCTGGCCGACGGCGAAGCCTACCTGCTCGACGGCACCCGTCTCGGCCCGTACCGGGACGTTTGAGGGGCCGGTTCCTGGCGAGGTCGCTGAGGGGGGCCGTCCACGACGTCGAGTGAAACCGCTCTACGCCGCCCCTCGGGGTGGGGACGCGTAACGTGGGCCGGGAGCCGGCCACCGTTCCTGCCCTCCGGCGACGACGCGGCAGTCTCTTCACCGTCCCCGCGACCGGACGATCGGATCAATGGGCCGCTGTGGCCGCGCCGGGCGTGGGGGTCCCCCCGGCCACCCGGTCCCGGCCGGGGCGAACAACGCGCTTAACCGGCGACCACCCCTCGATTCCGTCGATGAGCGAGCCGCGTGGCGCCGACGCGAGCGTCTTCGAGCGGCTCTCGCCCCGGATGTGCGAGGCGCTCGAAGCACGGGGGTTCGACGCCCCCACCGAGCCCCAGCGCCGCGCCATCCCGCCGCTGGCCGACGGGCGGGATGCCCTGGTGACGGCGCCGACCGGCACGGGCAAGACCGAGACCGCGATGCTGCCGGTCTTCGACGCCGTGCTCGAGCGCGGGGCCCAGTTCGGCCTCTCGGTACTCTACGTCACGCCGCTGCGGGCGCTCAATCGTGACATGCGCGACCGGCTGGAGTGGTGGGGGGAGGCGCTCGACCTCGAGGTGGACGTCCGACACGGCGACACCACCCGATACCAGCGAACGAAACAGGCCAATGACCCGCCTGACGTCCTGGTCACGACCCCGGAGACGCTCCAGGCGATGCTCACCGGCGAGAAGCTCCGCCGGGCGCTCGCCGACGTGGCCCACGTGGTCGTCGACGAGGTCCACGAGCTGGCGGCCTCCAAGCGGGGCGCCCAGCTCGCCGTCGGCCTCGAGCGGCTCGTCGAGCTCGCCGGCGACTTCCAGCGCATCGGCCTCTCCGCGACCGTGGGCGACCCGGACGAGGTCGGCCGGTTCCTCACCGGCGACCGGGGGTGCGTGCACGTCGCAGTCGATGCCGGCAGCCGGCTCGACCTCGCCGTTCGGGTGCCCGAGATCACCGACGAGGACCGCCGGCTGGCCGGCCAGCTGGCCACCGACCCCGACGTGGCCAGCCGCGTCCGGGCGGTCCTCGAAACCGTCGACGCCAACGAGTCGACGCTGGTTTTCGTGAACACCCGCCAAGCCGCCGAGGCGCTGGGCTCCCGCTTCAAGGCGCTCGACGCGTCGGTCGGCGTTCACCACGGCTCGCTGTCGAGGGACGCCCGGGTCGAGGTCGAGGAACAGTTCAAGGCCGGCGAGCTCGACGCGCTCCTCTGCACCTCCTCCATGGAGCTCGGCATCGACGTCGGCCGGGTCGACCACGTGGTCCAGTACGGGAGCCCCCGGGAGGTCGCCCGGCTGCTGCAGCGCGTCGGCCGCGCCGGCCACCGGGCCGATCGGGTCTCCACCGGGACCGTCGTCGCCCGGGGCGCCGACGACGCGATGGAGTCGCTGGTCATCGCGCGACGGGCGCTCGACGACCAGGTCGAGCCGGCGGCCATCCACCACGGCAGCCTCGACGTGGTGGCGAACCAGGTCGTCGGGCTCGTGATGGACCTCGGCGAGCTGTCGGCGCGCCGGGCCTACGAGGTGGTCACCCGGGCGTACCCGTTCCGCGACCTCGACGAGGAGGCGTTCAAGGCCGTCGTCCGGGAGGTTCACGACAACCGGCTCGTCTGGCTCGACGAGGACGAGGACACGGTCTCCAAGCGCGGGGGGACCTGGGAATACTACTACTCGAACCTCTCGATGATCCCCGACGAGGAGACGTACGCCGTGCGTGACATGGCCGGGGGCGGCCAGATCGGCTCGTTGGACGAGCGGTTCGTCAAGAACGTCGCGGAGCCGGGCGTGACGTTCATCCAGCGCGGGGACATGTGGCGCATCGTCGAGGTCGACGAGGACGAGGCCCACGTCAACGCGACGCCGGTCGAGGACCCCGGGGGCGAGATTCCATCCTGGGTCGGCGAGGAGATCCCCGTTCCGTACGCCGTCGCCCAGCACGTGGGGCGGGTGCGCGCCGCGGCCGCGGCCCGGTTCGCCGAGGGGGCCGACCTCGCGGCTGTCGCCGCCGAGTTCGTCGCCGACTATCCCGGCGACGCCGCCGCGCTCGAGACGGCGCTGGGTCCCGTCGCCGAACAGGTCGAGGCGGGCCACCCGGTGCCGACCGACGAGCACCTCGTGGTCGAGGGCGAGCGCGGCGGTGCGGTCGTCAACGCGGCGCTGGGCCACCAGGTCAACGAGACCCTCGGCCGACTGCTCTCGGCGCTGCTCGGCCAGGCGACGGGCTCGTCGGTCGGCCTGGAGGTCGACCCGTACCGCGTCGACCTCGCCGTTCCGCCGGGGGTCCGTCCCGCCGACGTCGTCGAGACGCTGCTCGACACCGACCCCGACCACGTCGAGGCCCTCCTCGAGTTGGCGCTGAAGCGGGCGCCCGCCCTCGAGTTCGAGCTCTCCCAGGTCGCGGCGACCTTCGGGGCGCTCAAGCGGTGGCAGGGCGGCCAGGGTCCCGGCGGGTCGCGGCTGCGGACCATCCTCGAGGATACCCCCGCGTTCGACGAGGCCGTCCGGAGCCTGTTTCACGACGACCTCGACGTCGAGCGGGCCGCGGCCGTCCTCCGGGGGCTCCGCGACGGCGACCGGACCGTCGAGGCCCTCGAGGCCCGGACCCCGCTCGGTCGGAGCGAGCAGCCCGGCGGCCGGGAGCTCCTCGCTCCCGAGGACGCCGACGCGGGCGTCATCGAGACCGTCAAGGAGCGGCTGCAGAACGACCGGGTGCGACTCGTCTGCCTGCACTGCACCGAGTGGACGCGGCGGACGAAGGTCAAGCGCGTCGCCGACCAGCCGGAGTGTCCCAGCTGCGGGTCGACCCGCATCGCGGCCCTGAATCCCTGGGCCGACGAGGTCGTCCAGGCCGTCCAGTCCGAGGACCGCGACGACGACCAGGAGGCCATGGTCCGCCGGGCGTACAAGGCCGCCAATCTCGTCCAGAGCCACGGCAAGCAGGCCGTCATCGCGCTGGCGGCCCGCGGGGTGGGCCCCCAGAACGCCGCCCGCATCATCGCCAACCTCCGCGAGGACGAGGCCGACTTCTACCGCGACATCCTGGCCCGCGAGCGCGAGTACGCCCGGACCCGGTCGTTCTGGGACTGAGCCGGCGCGGGGCGGCAGTCTTGACGAAGGGGGCGTCGGCGGGTAGCAGGATTCACGGCGCCCCCCGACGAACGGCCGCGTATGCCGACCTGGGACGAGCGGTTCCGCCGGGGCTCGTACCCCCGGGATCCGGACCCGTCGCCGGTCCTGCGCCACTACGTCGACGGCTTCCCCGACGGTCCAGCGCTCGACGTGGCCACCGGCACCGGCCGGAACGCCCTCTTCCTGGCCGAGTCGGGCCACGCCGTCGACGCTATCGACCAGTCCCGCGAGGGGCTCCGCATCGCCCGGGCGTCGGCGGCCGACCGCGGCGTCGCCGACCGGGTGAACTGGATCCAGGCCGACGTCTCCAGCTTCGGGTTCCCCGAGCGTCGGTACGCGGCTATCACCATCAGCTATTATCGCGCCATCGACCGGTTGACGGACCTCAAGGAGGCGCTCGCGCCGGGCGGGTACCTCTTCTACGAGCACCACCTCCGGTCGTCGGAGCCGACCCCGAGCGGTCCGAGCAGCGACCGCTACCGGTTCGCCGCGAACGAGCTGCTCCACGCCAACCTCGATCTCACGGTCCTGTACTACGACGAGACCACCTCCGAGAACCCCGACGGCGAGCGGCGGGCCAACGTTCGCCTCCTCGCCCGGAGGTCCTCGGGAACGCGCCAGCGGTACCCGCGCCGCTGGGACCGGTAGCGCCGTCCCGGGGTGTCCGGCGCAATCGGTTCGTTCGATGCTCCCGACGGCCGCTCGGGCGGCTGGGACACAGAAGATACTTGGCCCGAAGACCCGTCCACCTGACTGATGTCCCGACGGGAGACCGCGACGCGCCACCTACCCGACGTCTCGGTCACGCGTCGGCAGGCGCTCCGCGGCGTCGTCGGCGGCGGCCTCACCCTGGGCGCCGCCAAGGCCGTCGACAACGTCCTCGTCGGCTACGGGACGGTGGTCGGGACCAACCTGGTCGAGCAGGCCGCCTCCGGGGCATTGGGGTCGCTGGCCGGGGCGAGGTTCCGGCCCAGGCGAGGCGTCCGCTTCGGACTCGGGGGCGACTCGCTGACACTGCGTGACGGTGCCGTCACGGTGCGGTCGAACCAGGACCACGTGGCCCGGCGTCCGCTGGCCGAGCTCGACGGCGAGTGGGCGGGGAGCGTCGGGCTCGCGGCGCCGCTGGCTGGCCTCGCGGCCGACCTCGGCGCCATCGCCCGTGAGGAGCACACCTTCGCGTTTCACCGGCTCGACGCGTTCGTCGAGCGGGTCCGGGACGCCGAGGCCCGGCCGCTGGCCGTCGACGCCGTGCGCCGGTGGCCGGCCGCCGACCCGGCGATCGTCGGCGAGTTTACCGACGCCGACCCGGCCGACCCGCCGGCCCTGATCCGCGGGCTGGTCGGCGGGTTCCGCGAACACACCTACTACGACGCACCCCGATACGTCGCCGGCTCCATCCAGGACAACGTCCTCTTCGGCGCCGTCGATCTTCGGGCGCCGTTCCGGGACCCGGTCAGCTTTCCAGCCCTGCTCGAGGACGGGAAGACCGGCCTGTTCTGCTATGAATTCACCCACCGCTCGCTCGAGGCGCTCCACGCCGTCCCCGCCGTCGAGCAGACCCTCCCCGTCGTCGCCGCCCGGGTGTGGGACAAACGCCACAAGCACGTCTACACGGCCGTGGGGTCGGTCGTCCGCGAGGACGGCGATCTGGTCGTGCCGATGACCTTCGTCGATTACACCCACACGACGCTCTACCACGACGCCCGGCTCACGGGGCTTCTCGGCGAGGGGCTCGAGGCCTTCAACGAGCGCCACCGGGCCTCGGTCGTCCACTGGCAGCGGTAGGCCGTACCAGCAGGGTGATTCCCCGCGCGGAACGGGGTCTCACTCCCGTCGTTCGGCGAGGGCCGCCTCGAAGTGGTGCTGCCGGATCGTCAGCGGATGGGAGCCGTCGGTGACGGTGCCGACGGCCCCATCGTCGACCGCCTCCCGGATGGCCCGCATCGAGGCGTCGCGCACGACGGCCGCGACAGCCGCACCGGTCGCCCCATCGAGCGCCGCGGCGACTGCGTCGAGGTCGACGTCGTCGGCGAGCGGCGCGTCGCGGGCGTGGACCGCGAGGATGGCCCGCCGGGCGGCCTCGTCGGGGGGCGGAACCTCGACGTGCGTGTCGAGCCGGCCGGGCCGGAGCAGCGCCGGGTCGATGGCCTCCTTCCGGTTGGTCGCCGCGACGACGACCAGGTTGGGGTTGTCGGCCAGGCCGTCGAGCTCGGTCAGGAGTTGGGAGACCACCCGCTCGGCGACGTCACCCGCCCCGACCCGGCGGCCGGCGATGGCGTCGATCTCGTCGAAGAAGACCAGCGCCGGCGCGACCTGCCGGGCGCGTTCGAAGACCTCCCGGACCGCTCGCTCGGACTCGCCGACGTACTTGTCGAGCAGCTCCGGCCCGCGGACGTGAATGACGTTCACGCCGCTCTCGTGGGCCAGCGCCCGGGCGAGCAGCGTCTTGCCGGTTCCGGGCGGGCCGTACAGAAGGATTCCGGCGGGCGGGTCCGTCCCGGCCGCCTCGAACAGCTCTGGGTGCTCGAGCGGCCACTGGACGGCCTTCCGGAGCGTGGCCTTGGCGTCCTCGAGGTCCCCCACGTCGTCGAAGCTCGTCGCCGGCATTTCCGCGACCACCTCCCGCATCGCCGAAGGCTCGACGCCCGCCAGGGCCGCCTCGACGTCCGCCCGGCCGACCGTGACCGCGGCCGGGTCACCCCCGCCCTCGCGGACCCGGCGGAGGGCGGCCATGGCGGCCTCCGTCACGAGGGCCTTGAGGTCGGCACCCACGAAGCCGTGGGTTCGCGCGGCGACCCGGTCGAGGTCCACGTCGTCGGCCAGCGGGACGCCGTCGGCGTGGACGGCGAGGATCTCCCGGCGGTCGGCCTCGTCGGGGACGCCGATCTGGATCTCGCGGTCGAACCGGCCGGGCCGGCGGAGCGCGGGGTCGAGCGCGTCGAGGCGGTTCGTAGCGCCGATGACGACGACGTCGCCGCGGGGATCCAACCCGTCGAGGAGGGTCAGCAGCTGGGCGACGACCCGGCCCTCCATGTCGCCCCCGTCCTCCCGGCGGCCGGCGATGGCGTCGATCTCGTCGAAGAAGACCACGGACGGCGCGGTCCGGCGGGCCCGGTCGAACACCTCACGCAGCCGGGCCTCGCTCTCGCCCTTGTACTTCGAGGTCAGCTCCGGGCCCGAGACGTGGTAGACCGTGGCGTCGATGGCGCCGGCGAGGGCCTCGACGATGAGGGTCTTGCCGGTGCCGGGTGGACCGTACAGCAGGACCCCGGTGGGCGGGTCGATGCCGAGCCGCGCGAACAGCTCGGGCTCGGCCAGCGGCAGCTCGACCATCTCTCGGACGAGCGCGAGCTCCTCGTCCAGCCCGCCGATGTCGTCGTAGGAGGCCCGGGGGGTAGCGGTATCGACCGCGCTCGAGGGTTGCTCGCGTTGGTCGACCCCGGGGTCGTCCGGGTGTCCGGCGTCCCCGGCTGGCGACGGTTCGTCCGCACCCCCGGTACCCAGGTCCTGACGGTTGACCTTCGTGTCGTCGGTGACTCGGACCGGGCCGGTCGGCCGGGTGTCGATGACGGCGATGGTCCCGCCGTCGACCGGGTATCGGTCACCGGCCCACACCGGCCGGTGGCGAAGCGCCTCCCGGACCGCCGCGGCGACGGGCGCTTTGCCGTCACCGGCGGCTTCGACGGTGACGCTGATGGCGTCATCCACTCGGACGGGGCGGACGCGGACCGACCGCCCGGTCGCCGCGCCGGCGAGGCGCTGGGCGGCCGGCCCGAGCCCGGCCCCGTCGTCCGGGGTGTCGCGGCCCGCGGGCCAGGCCGTGGCGACGACGGCGCGGTCGGCCTCGACGACGACCTGATCGCCGGAGAGCACGCCGAGGGCCCGGCGCGCCGGCTCCGGCAGGTGCACGGCCGGGTGGTCCCCCCGGTCATCGGCGTCGACGACCGTCAATTCCATTCCATCGGCCCGGCTCACGGTTCGCCACCGCCCCCCGGCGTCGGGGCAAGGTCTATGTCCGTCGCTCGCGGACATCCGGACATGGTCGTGGAGACCGAGCGGGACGGCCGGACCTGGTACCGGTGTGAGGAATGCGGCCTCTTGCTCGACGACCCGGAGGACGCCCGGCAACACGAGGAGAACTGCGACGCCGAGGAGCCCTCGTACATCCAGTGAGGCGGCCCGGGGGTTCGCGGCCGAATCGGGGCGGACGGGTCGGTGCTCATTCACCTACCAGCTCGACGGCCCGCTGGCCGAACTGGTCCTCCTCGAAGACGAAGACCCGGCCGTCGACCGCGGCTGGGTCGGCCGTGACCTCGATCGCGTGGCCCTCACGGCCGGCCACCACACCCGGGAGGAGCTCGCTCCGCTCGCCGTCGGCGAGCATGACCCGGCCCACGCCGGTGTCCTCCAGAATCTCCCCGGCGGTGTTCCGGTCGTTGACGTAGATGACGACTCCCCGGTCGGCCCCCGGGTCGGCCACGAGCACGTGGACTTCCTTGCCCGGGGCGCACCGAACCGGCCCCTGGACCGGCTCGACCGGGCCGGGGTACTCGACGCGCCGGCCGTCGAGATACTCGACGGCGACGCCGTCATCGCCGACCTCGACGGGGAGGGTCGCCGGCGAGACGTCCCGACGCTGGCTCATGAGGGCGTCCAGGCCGCGAGCCGGTAAAAGGGCTGCCGTCGAGCCGGCGTCGGGCTACTCCTCGTCGAACTCCGCCGACACGGGCCGGTCGATGCGCTCGAACTCCTCGCGGAGCGCGTCGTAGGACCGCTCGACGTCGTCGGCCTTGCTCGCCGCGTTCCTGACGTGCCGGCGGAGGGTGTCCCACTCGTCGTCGAGGGTCGCAAACCGGTCGCCGAGCTGCTGGAGCCGCTCCCGGATGGCGCCGGCCTGCTCGGAGAGCTGCTTGGCCTGGACGTCGGCCTTGATGAGCTCGAGCTTCTGGCCGAAGGTCAGCGGCGAGACCACCTGGACCCCGCGGCCGGTGTACGTCCGCAAGAGGTCGTACTCCTCGGTGACGAGGTGGTAGTAGACGGCCTCGGAGGGCACGAACGCGAAGGCGAACTCGGCGGTGCCGGCCGCCGGCCGGACGTAGTCGTCGGCGACCTTGTCGAGCTGGCGCTCGACGGCGGCCGCGAACTGCCGCTCGTGTCGGGCCCGCTCGTCCGGGTCGTCGGCCTCGAGGGCTTGCTCGTAGTGCTCGAGCGGGAACTTCGCGTCGATGCAGATGGTGCCAGCCGTCGACCGGATGTGGGCGTCGGGGGTCCGGCCATCGACGACGGACTCCCGGATGCCGTACATGTCCGGCGGCAGGTGGTCGGCGAGCAGCGTCTCGAGCTGGACCTCGCCGAACGCCCCGCGGGCCTGGGGGCTCCGGAGCATCCGCTCGATGTCGGTGTGGAGCGACTCGAGCTGCTCGGCGTGACGCTCGACGTCGGAGAGCGCCTGATCGAACCCCTCGGCGCGCCAGGTCCGCGAGAGCGCCGCCGAGAGCGTGTCGGCGTCGACCTCGCCGGCGTCGCGGACCTGCCGGCGCAGGCTCACGAGGAGGACGACCGCAACGGCGAGCAGGAGGAGGCTCGCGCCGGGCAGCAGCCACTCGTGGAGGGCCATGCCTGGCCCTCCCCTGGGGCGGGCATAGGCCTTTCCCGGGGTCCGGTCTCGGGAGCCGCGACGCTCAGTCGCCAGGCGATGCGGCCCGGCCGGGGCCAGGCTCGCGGAGCGTGTCCGGGATGGCCGGCACGGACGCCGGGTCGACCGGCCCCTCGGCCTCGAGGGCCTCGATGGGCTTCGGGAACGGCCGCAGTGCCTTGTGGATGGCGAGGCCGGCCGTCGCCCCATCGCCCATCGCGACGGGAATCTGGTTGTGTCCGGGCGTGAGGTCGCCGACCGCGTAGAGGCCGCCGACGGACGTCTCGCCGTGGTCGTCGACCGCGACGGTGCCGTCGTCGTTCAGCTCGGCGCCGACGGCGGCCGCCAGGTCGTTGTTGTAGTCGCTACCGTACATGGCGAACCCGCCGGCGTACGCCCGACGGGTCCCGTCCGCGAACGTCAGGGCCTCGAGCCAGCCGTCCTCGCCGTTCTCGACGCCGTCGACCTCGGCTTCGACGACGTCGACCGGGTGAGCCCGCAGCTGGCGGTCGGTCTGCTCGCTCCAGGCCGGGGTCTCGCCACGGAGCAACAGGTCGACGTCGTCGGTGAAGTTGAGCATGATCATGGCGACCTGCGCGGCCGACTCGCCGTGGCCCATCACGTAGACCGGCTCGTCGACGAACATGAACGCGTCACAGTGCAGACAGTAGTGGAGCCCTCGGCCGGTGCGAGGCAGCGGCGGCGACGGCCGGGCGTCGGCGAAGCCCGTCGCGAGGACGACGCGGTCGGCCGCGTATGCGGCGTCGTCCAGCTCGAGGCGGAATCGGCGGGACGCGTCGGGGGTCAAATCGAGGTCGGTCGCATACCCGCGGACGAGCTCGGTGCCGTAGCCCTCGAGCTGCTCGCGGGCCGTCGCCAGCAGCTCGGGCCCCGAGACGGTCTCGGGAACCCCGACGACGTTGTGGGTCTCCTGCATCATCGCCGCCCGGCCCCCGCCCCGGTCGATCAGGACGGTATCGTGGCCGAGCCGGGTCGTGTACAGCGCGGCCGTCAGGCCGGCCGGTCCGCCGCCGACGACGGCGACGTCGGCCTGGCGTGGCGCCGCGTGGGTGGCCTTCGTGGTCACGTTTGGTAACTGGATAACGGTCTGAAACTATAAAGCTTGGCTTCTCGGTCGCCCGGTCCGTCGGTTCGCTCGGGTCGACCGGCCCGACCGTCAGCCGTAAATACTCCCTTGCGGTGGGTCCTGCCATGCAGGGTCGGGCCCGGGCGCCCGCCGCGGGCACGGTGCTCAATGCCCTCGCGAACCGGCGGGGGTCGGCGTTCGCCATCGACCGGTACGTCGAGGCCCGCGTCGAGCTCGCCGACGGCGATGACGTCGTCGGTGAGGTCGCCGGCCGGCCCGAGGCCGACGCCGCCCTCATCGAGCGGTGTGTCGAGCTCGTCGCCGCGGAGTACGGCCATGGGCAGGGTGGCTCGGTTTGGACCGAGAGCGACGTGCCGATGGCCGCCGGACTCAAGAGCTCGAGCGCCGCGGCGAACGCCGCCGTGCTCGCCACGCTCGACGCCTTGGACGTGCCGGTCGACGACGACCCGAACGACGGCCAGGGGGTCTCCCGCGAGGACGCCGCCCGGGTGGGCGTTCGGGCGGCGCGTGACGTGGGGGTGACGGCCACGGGCGCCTTCGACGACGCCAGCGCCAGCATGCTCGGGGGCGTGACCGTCACGGACAACGACGCGGACGCGCTGCTCGCCCGGGAGCCGGTGGACTGGGACGTCCTGGTCTGGACCCCGCCGGCCCGCGCCTACTCGGCTGACGCCGACGTCTCGCGGTGCGAACGGCTCGCCTCCCTGGCTGACTTCATCGCCGAGACCGCCCTCGACGGCCGGTACGCGGCCGCGATGACGGTCAACGGCTTCGCCTTCTGTGCGGCGCTCGGCTTCTCGGCCGAGCCGCTGCTGGAGGCGCTACCCGCGGCCCGCGGCGTCTCGCTGTCGGGCACCGGCCCGAGCGTAACGGCTATCGGCGAGGCGGACGCGCTGGCGACCGTGGCGGAGCACTGGGACGAACGGGAGGGCTCGACATGGCTGACGACGACGCAGAACGACGGGGCCCGGCCGATATGACGGCCGACCCGACGGAGGACATGAGCCTCGAGGAGCTCCGCGAGGAGATCGAGACCATCGACCGGGAGCTGGTCGAGCGCATCGCCCAGCGCACGTACGTGGCGGACACCATCGCCCGGGTGAAGGAGGCCCGGGGGCTGCCGACCGTCGACGAGGAGCAGGAACAGCGCGTCATGGAGCGCGCCGGCGAGAACGCCGACCGGTTCGACGTCGACGCGAACCTCGTCAAGGCCATCTTCCGGCTGCTCATCGAGCTGAACAAGGTCGAACAGCGGGAG
>JBDGPL010000138.1:0-5487 GCA_042219705.1 Halobacteriales archaeon
GGTGGTGGGTCAGCAGCGTCTCGTTGACCGTCGAGGCCACCTCCGCGGTGAAGATCTCGTAGTCGTAGTAGACGTAGGGCTGGTGTTCGCTGGCGAGCTCGGAGTGCATCGAGTGGCCCAGCTCGTGCGCCAGCGTGAACATGGAGGTGACGTCCGACTGCCAGTTCATGAGGATGAACGGCTGGGTGTCGTAGGTGCCTCCGGAGTACGCCCCGGAGCGCTTGCCCCGGTTCTCGTAGACGTCGATCCACCGCGACTCGATGCCGTCGGCGACCCGCTGCTGGTAGTCCGCCCCCAGCGGCGCGACGGCCTCGACGACGTGGTCGGTCGCCGTCTCGTAGTCGAGTTCCGGGCCCTCGCCCGCGGTCATGGGCATGTAGAGGTCCCACATCCGCAGCTCGTCGACGCCGAGGGCCTCGCGCTTGAGCTCGGCGTGGCGGTGGAGCGTGTCGAGCTCCGCGCGGACGGTGTCGACGAGGACGTCGTAGACCGTCTCGGGGACGTTCGGGCCGTCGAGCGCGGCCTCGCGGGCCGAGTCGTAGTCCCGGGCCCGGGCGAGCTTGACGTGGGTCTTGACCGCGTTCGACAGGGTCGCGCCCATCGTGTTCCGCACCGTCTCGAGCTCGTCGAAGAACGCCTCGTGGACCTCGCGACGGAAGTCGCGGTCGGGTTCCTTGAGCAGGGTGGTGAAGTTCGACTGGGTGATCTCGACCCCCTCGCCGTCGGGCCGCTCGACGGTCGGGAACGTCATGTCGGCGTCGAGCAGCATGCTGAACACCTCGCCGCCGGCGCCCAGGACCTCCCCCAGGTCCGACAGCAGCGCCTCGACCTCGGCCGTGCGGGTGTGCTCGGCCACCCGGATGATGTCGTCCAGGTGGTGCTCGTACTCCCCGAGGCCGTCGGTGGCCTCGATCATCGCCTCCAGCGTCTCGCGGTCCAGCGACTGGACCTCGGGCTCGATGAAGCTCGCCGCGCTCCGGGCCCGCGAGGCGAGCGTCTGGGCCCGGGAGCGAAGCGCCTGGTAGTGCTGGTCCCGGGTGTCCTCGTCGGCCCGCATCCGGGCGTAGGCGGTCACCTTCGAGACCTCGCGCATGAGCTCGTCGCGGAGCTCGAGGACCGCGAGCAGCGTCTCGCCGTCCTCGGTCGCCCGTCCCTCGTAGGCCCGCAGCTCGTCGAGGCGGTCCTCGACGGCGTCGTAGGCGTCCTCCCAGTCCTCGTCGGTCGCGTAGATGCTCTCGAGGTCCCAGGTGTAACGGTCCTCGATGTCGGAGCGCTCGGGCACCGAGCTCATGGCCGCACATCGGGACAGGACGCGGTAAGCCTTGCCAAATCGGGCGGTCGCCAGCGGCCGGTCAGTCCAGCGGCTCGACCGGGCCGCCACACTCCGGGCACGCCTCGCGCTCGGCGTAGAACCGCTCCCCGCACTCGGTGCAGGCGTGGCTGGCCTCCTCGTCGGCCGCCGTCTCGACCGACCGCTTGAGCTGCTCGACCTTGCGGCCGGCGCGGCGGAACAGGCCCATCGGCCCGGGCTCCGGTTCCCGCGGGGTTAAGGGTTCGGGGCCGCCGGTCGGCCGGCGGTCGCCGCACGTGTTATTGGAGCCGGACGGCTTGGACGACCATGGCCGACGACATCGACCGCGCCCTCGGTCGGGCCTGGCGGGACGACGCGCCGTGGGAGCTCCTGTCCGCCATCGCCGAGTCCGGCAACCGACAGGCCGGCCACCCCGGCGAGGCGGTCGCCGCCGAGCACGCCGCCGACGCGCTCGAAGCGGCCGGGGTGCGGGACGTGCGGACCCAGCGGTTCGACGTGCGGCGCTGGAACCGCGGGGAGGCCCGGCTCGCGGTGACGCGGCCGGTCGAGCGGTCCTTCCCGGCCGTGGGCCTGCCGTACTCGCCGGCCGGCGACGTCGAGGCCGACCTAGTCGACGTCGGACATGGCACGCCCGAGGAGGTCGAGGCTGCCGATCTCGAGGGGGCAGTCGCGCTCGGGAGCGCCACCACCCCGGCCGAGTACGGCCGGTTCGTCCACCGCATGGAGACCTACGGCCACGTCCACGAGGCGGGCGCCGCCGGCTTCGTCTTCCACAACCACGTCCCCGGCCAGCTCGCGCCGACCGGCGCCGTCCGGTTCGACCGCGAGGGCGAGCTCCCGGCGGTCGGCGTCAGCCACGAGACGGGGGAG
This sequence comes from Halobacteriales archaeon, assembly GCA_042219705.1. Lineage (GTDB taxonomy): Archaea > Halobacteriota > Halobacteria > Halobacteriales > Hikarchaeaceae > JBDGPL01. The sequence continues at coordinate 2,183 of JBDGPL010000138.1, forward strand.
TGGCTCGCCGAGTACGCGGGACGCGGCGCGTCGGTCGAGCTGTCGGTCGACGCCCGGACCGTGTCCGACGAGAGCCTGAACGTCCACGGCACGCTGGGGCCCGATACCGGCGAGGAGGTCGTGGTCCTGGCCCACCACGACGCCCACGACCTGGCCGAGGGCGCGATGGACAACGCTGCCGGCGTCGCGGTGCTCGTCGGCGCCGCGTGCATCCTCGCCGCGGCCGACCTCGACTGCCGGGTCCGGTTCGCGAGCGTCGGCGCCGAGGAGGTCGGCCTGGTGGGCTCGACGGCCCTGGCCGACGAACTCGACCTCGCCTCGGTCCGGGCCGCGGTCAACCTCGACGGCGTCGGCCGGTTCCGCGACCTGAAGGCGTACACCCACGGCCAGCCGGCCATGCGGGAGGCCGTCGAGGCCCTCGGCGCGGCGACCGACCAGCCCATCGCCATCGAGCCCGACCCCCACCCGTACAGCGACCACTGGCCGTTCCTCCGCCAGGGGGTCCCCGCCGTCCAGCTCCACGCCGACAGCGGCGAGCGGGGGCGTGGCTGGGGCCACACGGCGGCCGACACCCGGGACAAGGTCGACGCCCGCGACCTCCGGACCCACGCGATGCTCGCCGCGCTGCTCGTCCGCGACCTGACCCGTCGGGACCTCCCCCGGCCGGACCCCGAGGCCGTCCTCGACCGGCTCGCCGACGCCGGGCTCGAGCCCGGCATGCGGGCCGCCGACATCTGGCCGGCGGGGCGGCGGTAGCCGCCTGGCCGAGCCGGAGCTCAGTCGTTCCGGTCACCGTCGAGCCCGTCGGCCACCCGCGTCATCGTGGCCAGGCGGCGCCGCGCCGCCCGGGCCCGGCCTTCGAAGGCCGACCGTGCGTCGGCCAGGGCCGGCTCGTCGACGTCGAAGGTCACACCGGGGTAGTCGACGGCCGTCAGGACGAGGCCCTCCCCCGGCGCGGGCGGGACGCCGTCCGGGCCGTCGAGGGGCTCCGGGCCGAGCACCCGGTCGACGCGTTCGAGGGGCGCGTCGCCGGCGGCCACCGCGCCGACCAACGACGCGAGCCGGCGGACGAGCTGCCGGGGAAAGCCGTCGCTGGCGACCGTCAGCACGAGGGCGTCCGCCGAGCGGTCGACCGCCACCGCGAGTTCTCGAACCGTCCCGCGGTCGTCCGGCGTGAGGTTGTGGAAGTCGTGTTCGCCGGACAGCCGCTCGGCCGCGGAGCGGGCCGGGCCGAGGGCCGCCTCGGGCGCCGGCAGGAAGTAGGTGTACTCGCGCCGCGTGGCGTCGTGGGTCGCGTGGAAGTCGGCGGAGACATCGGCGCTCGCCCAGGCCCGGACGGCGTCGGGGAGCGCGCCGTTGAGCGCTCGCGGCGTGCACCAGTCGGGCGCTTCGAAGGCGACGGTCTGGGCCACGGCCGAGACGCCCGCGTCGGTCCGGCCGGCCGCGGCGTAGCCCGGCGGGACGTCGTCGTCCGCACCGACGACGCCGAGCTCGCCGAGCGCGTCGAGCACCGCCCCCTCGACCGTCTCGACCTCGGGCTGGCGCTGGAAGCCGTGGAACGGCCGGCCGTCGTAGGCGAGGCGGAACGCGCGCATGGAAACGGGCCGGGTCGACCCCCGGTCAGGCGTAGTCGTCGTACGTCGGCCGGTCGTGCTCGCCGGGGAACTCGGCGAGCGGGACCTGGACCTGCTCGCCGGACGCCATGTCCTTGACCGTCACCGCGTCCTCGGCGAGGTCGCGCTCGCCGACGATGACCACCGTCTCGGCGTTGATGCCGTCCGCGTAGTCCAGCTGGGAGCCGAAGCCCCGGCCCGCCACGTCGGCCTCGACGACGTGGCCGCGTTCCCGGAGCGAGCGGGCGATGCGGGCCGCTTCGGAGCGGGTCTCGCCGGCCCGGAGCACGTAGTAGTCCGTCGAGACGGCCTCCTCGGGGAAGACGCCGGCGCGCTCGAGCAGCAGCGGTAGCGTCGAGTTCATGACGCCGAAGGCGACCCCCACCGCGGGCGTCGGCGGGCCGCCGTAGGCCTCGACGAGGTCGTCGTACCGGCCGCCGCCGAAGACCGACCGCGAGACGTCGCCGGTGGTGTCGAAGCACTCGAAGACGACCCCGGTGTAGTAGTCCAACCCCCGGGCGGTCGTTAGCGAGACGGTGCAGTGCTCGGCGACGCCGTAGTCGTCGGCCGCCGCGAGCACGGCCCGGAGGTTCGCGACGGCGTCGGCCAGGGCGGGGTCGTCGGTCGCGTCGAGCACGGCGTCGAGGTCATCATCGCCGGCCGCAAGCGTCGCGTCGAACTCCCGGGCCTGCTCCCGGCAGAGCCCCGCCTCGACCAGCAGATCGAGGTACTCGGCCTCGTCGACCTTGGCCCGTTTGTCGACCGCCCGGACGGCCGCCGGGACGTCGACGCCGGCGTCGAACGACCGCAGCAGCGCCCCGAGGATGTCCCGGTGGGACACCCGGAACTCGAAGTCCGCGTCCGTGAGGCCCAGCTCGGCCAGCGCGTCGGCGGCCACGGCCATGATCTCGGCGTCGGCGGTCGGGTCGTCAGTCCCGATGACGTCGACGTTGGTCTGGTAGAACTCCCGGAACCGGCCCTGCTGGACCGCCTCGTACCGCCAGAAGGGCCGCGTCGAGACCCACTTGATGGGCTTGGCGAGCGCCTGGCCGCGCTCGACGACCATCCGGGCGACGGTCGGGGTCAGCTCGGGCGTCAGCGAGACGTCGCGCTCGCCGTGGTCCGTAAAGCGGTAGAGCTGCTCGGCGATCTCCTCGCCGGACTTGTCGACGTAGAGCTCGGTCCGCTCGAGGGCCGGCGTGGCGATCTCGCGGTAGCCGTAGCCGGTCGCGACGGCCTCGACCGTGTCGATGACCGCCCGCCGGGCGGCCATCTCGGGGGGATAGAAGTCGCGAAAGCCCTTGAGGCGGTCGTACATGCCGCCCGCTTTTCGGTGGGCGCGCTTGAAAGCTTCCGTTCGCCGGACTTGTCCCGCGCTCCGAGACCCGGCTCACCGGTGGGTTCGGCGTCCACGGAGGTCCACGGCGTTCGCGGCGCTCAGCACCACGTTGGCTGGCGGTCCAGCGGGCTTCGCATCGCTCCGCGATGCTCACTTCCGTCGGACTCGGCCGTACGTCCGACCACGTTCGCGGCGCGACGCGGCGCTCACCGCCGCTTGATGTCGAAGCTCTTCGACTCCGGGGCGAGCTCGCGGAGCAGGTCCTTCATCTGGGCCTCGTCGATCTGGTCGCCGAGCCGGCCGCTCTGGGCCAGCGCGACCAGCTGCTGTTCGACCTGGTCGGCGAAGTCGGG
>JBDGPL010000139.1:0-6869 GCA_042219705.1 Halobacteriales archaeon
CGAACAACGTTATCTCCCACAACTCCCAGCTCCTGCAGTACATCCGGAACATCGCGCCGAGATCGATCTATACGTCCGGTAAAGGCAGCAGTTCAGCCGGGCTTACCGCAGCTGCGGTAAAAGATGACTTCGGCGACGGCCAGCAGTGGTCGCTGGAGGCCGGCGCGCTCGTGCTCGCGGACATGGGCATCGCCGCAGTGGACGAGCTCGACAAGATGCGCTGTGTAACCGGCGACACGCTCGTTCACCTCGATGACGAGATCGTCCCGATCCGCGACCTCGCGATCCGAGCCGAGCAGGACGGTGCCATCGAGGAACACGGGCATGGCCGAACGATTCGAGGGCTTGACGAGTCGGTCTATACGATGACCGAGGACGGTCGAATCGTCTCACGAGGAATACAGGCCCTCCACGAATACGAAGCCCCCGAAGAGCTGGTCGAAGTGACGCTCGAATCGGGCGAGAAGCTCACAACGACCGCCGATCATCCGTTCTTCGTGCTCGATGACGGCGAACGCGACGAGCAGCCAGCGGCTGGACTCGCTGAAGGGGACTGGGTGTACGTCCCGCAGAACATCCCGACGGCCGCGACGGACGGCGGGGCCGTTACTCAACCGATCTCGGACTGGCCGGTTCCCAACGAGCACGTGACACCCGATCACGGGGCGATACTCGGGTATCTGGCTGGCGATGGGAACGTCATCTACGATCGGGCGGAAGGAGTCTACGGTATCCGGTTTACGAACAAAGAATCGGAGCTCATAGAGGACTTCAATTCGGCCTGTGGACGAGCGTTCGATGACCAACCTACCCTCTATCCGAGCGATCGACGGGATGACGGGGTCGACACCGCGACCCTCAGGGGCAAGGCCGTCGTCGATGAACTGTTCGACATCGGGGCGGGGCTGGGGCGATACGACAGGAAAACGCTTCCCGGGGGGATTACAGGGGCGTCTCGAGCGGCCAAAGCAGCGTTCATTCGGGGCTTTGCAGATTCGGACGGCTCGGTCGACGTCCAAACCGGCAACGTGAAACTGGGGTCGACGAGTTATCGACTCCTGCTCGGGATCAAGGAACTCCTCCTCGAGTTCGGCATCTCCAGCCAGATCCAATTCCGCCCGAGATCAGATAGACGAGACTACCACATCCTCGCGATCACGTCCAAAGCGTCGGTCGACGCCTATCGGGAGCAAATCGGGTTTACCCTCACTCGGAAACAGCAAGCGCTCGAGGCCGTTTGCCAGCAGCTCTCGGGGGACCGGACGATCATCGACGTGCTCCCGGATTGTGGGGAGCTGTTCCAACAAGCAAGAACGGACCTGCGGCTCTATCAACGAGAATGTGGCATCAACGATGCGACGTATTGCAACTTCGAGAAGGGGGTTGCCAATGCTTCGTTCACCGGTGGAGAGTCGATCCTCACGCGATTCGAAGAACGAACCCGACAAGCCAGTACGGATGCCGCAGCGCTCGCCGAGTCATGCTCGTGGGACCGGCTGGACGAATTCCGGCAGCGATATCACGTCAGCCAGGAGGAGCTCGCGTCACAGCTTACGGTCAATCAGCAAGCGATTTCAGCCAAATGGGGGGAGGACCCCGAACTACGGGAGCGGGTCCGGCGGGTCCTTCAGGAGATCGTTCAAGGTGTCGAGGAAGTCAACCTGGAGCCGTTGCGGGAACTGATTCGAGGTGACGTGAAATGGCGACGGGTGTCGAATGTCGAGGTCGTCGAGCGAGATGAATTCGATGACGACCGGGTTCCGATCCTCAAGCACCGACTCGCCGACCTGCTCGAAATGACTAATGAGGAGGCTGCGTTCCGCACCGCCCGTGGGCTCCTCCAGACCCCCCAGTCGGCGAGTTCCTGGGAGGAACTCCGTCAGTGCCTCGAACGCCACGCTGTCTCGTTCCAGCAAATCGCTGATACTCTCGAGGTATCGAACGCGACAATCTCCCGCTGGTTCACGGGCAGGGTCGATGTGGGGAACTTCGAGCAAGTTCGGACAGCTTGCTTCGATGTCCTCAGGTCGAAACGGTCAGAGCTTCGCTCACTGGTCAACGAGATAGATGACCGCAACCAACCCAACGTGTACGACCTCACCGTCGAGGGAACCCACAACTACGTCGCCAACGGGATGGTCGTCCATAACTCCGAAGACCGCTCGGCCCTGCACGAAGCATTAGAACAGCAACAAATTAGCATCTCAAAGGCCGGGATCAACGCCACCCTGAAATCGAGATGTGCCCTCCTCGGCGCGGCCAACCCGAAGTACGGCCGGTTCGACCAGTACGAGCCCATCGCCGAGCAGATCGACCTCGAGCCCGCGCTCATCTCCCGGTTCGACCTCATCTTCACCGTCACCGACGCGCCCGACGAGGAGCGCGACGCCGAGCTCGCCGACCACATCCTCCGGACCAACTACGCCGGCGAGCTCCAGACCCAGAAGGACGAGCTGGCGTCGCCGACGGTGACCGACGACGATGTCGAGTCGGCGGCGGCCGAGGTCGTCCCGGCCATCGAGCCCGAGCTGTTCCGGAAGTACATCGCGTACGCCAAGCGGAACGTCTTCCCCTCGATGACCGACGAGGCCCGGCAAGCCATCCGCGACTTCTACGTGGACCTGCGGGCCCGCGGCACCGAGGCCGACGCCCCGGTGCCCATCACCGCCCGGAAGCTCGAGGCGCTGGTGCGGCTCGCCGAGGCCAGCGCCCGGGTCCGGCTCTCGGACACCGTCGACGAGCAGGACGCCGAGCGGGTCATCTCCATCGTCCGGGGCAGCCTGAAGGACATCGGGGTCGACCCGGAGACCGGCCAGTTCGACGCCGACGTCATCGAGACCGGGACCTCGAAGTCCCAGCGCGACCGCATCAAGAGCCTCCGGGCGCTCATCAGCGAGATCGAGACCGAGTACGAGGAGGGCGCCCCCATCGAGGAGGTCAAGAGCCGGGCCGCCGAGGCCGGCATCGACGAGTCGAAGGTCGACCACGAGATCGAGAAGCTCAGACAGCGCGGTGAGGTCTACGAGCCGGCGACCGGCCACCTGCGGACGACGTGATCGGGGCGACCCGAACACACCAACCGCTTTACCGCCCGGCAGATTCTCACCGGCATGGTCGAGTCGCGGTTCACCCACGTCAGCGTCCAGACGGACGACCTCGCGGCCGCCGTCGCGTTCTACGAGTCGGTCTTCGGGCTCGAGCGCATCCCGACGCCCGACTTCGAGGAGCCCGCCCAGTGGTTCCGGTGTGGCGAGCTGCAGCTCCACCTCGTCGAGAACGACGCCGAGGCGCCGACGTTCAACCACTTCGCGCTGCACGTGTCCGACTTCGAGGCCGTCTACGGAGCCATCCAGGCGCACGCGGACGCCGAGTTCATGGTGCTGCCGCACGTCGAGGCGGGCTTCGTCGACGGCGAGCCCCCCGTGTACGTGCTGCCCTCGGGCGCGGCCCAGCTCTACGTCCGCGACCCGGACGGGAACGTCATCGAGGTCAACGCGCCGGACGCCGGGGCGCTCGATTCGTCGGTCGTCCCGAACGTCATCGACCGGCCGGACATCGCGCCGCCGGCGGGCGAGCCGGCGCCGGTATACCTGGATTGAAGAACGGGCGGATTTATCAGCACTCGGCGGCAGCGAGAACGGCATGGAAACCGAGCCCTCGACGCCGGACGACGCAACCGATTCCACCGTCGGCGACCCGGAGCGTTCCATCTGGTTGAACGCGCTCGTCGGCGGCATCGTCACGGTCGTCACGGCCTTCGTCCCCTTCTCCCCGGTCCTGGGCGGCGGGGTGGCCGGCTATCTGCAGCAGGGCGCCGACCGCGATGGGCTCCGCGTCGGCGCGCTGGCCGGCCTCCTGGCGGCGGTCCCGCTGATCGCGATCGTCGGCCTCGTCGTCCTCGTGGTGGGCGTCGGCATCGCCGCCACCGGCGAGGTGGCCGGACCGGTTTTCGTCATCGGGATCCTGCTCGTGGTCGCGCTGTTCGTCGTCGGCTACACGGTGGTGCTGAGTGCGATCGGAGGGCTGGTCGGTGCCGCCCTGGCCGACCGGGAACGGGCGGGCTGAGGCCGTCCGCCGGCGGCCTGCCGCGCGCGGCGGACGGCCGAATCTGGCCGATGGCGTCGGCCACGCCGCCGGCCCGCGATTCAGGTTGCCTCCGCCTTCAGCTCGGTGTACGTCGACCGGAGCGTCACCGGGGTGACGTCGGCGACATCAGCCGCCTGCTGCTGGGTCAGAGGGTAACACCGGTCGGCGGCCGCGGCGTACAGGCAGGCCGCCGCCACGCCCGCGGGATGGCGGCCGGTGTCCAGGCCCTCCTCTCGCACCCTGGCGGCGAATTCGTGGGCCCGGCGCTCGACCGACGCCGGGACGTCGAGCTCGCTAGCGAAGCGCGGGAGATACTCCCCGGGATCGATGGGGCCCGTGGGCAGGCCGAGGTCGCGGTTCATCGCGTCGTAGGCGATCCGGAGCTCGTCGGGGGTGGCCCGGGCGACCCCCGCGAGCTCGCGCACCGTCCTCGAGAGGCCGTCGGCCCGACAGGCGGCGTATACCGACGCGGCGGCGAAGCCCTCGACCGAGCGGCCGCGGAGCAGGTCCTCGGCCTGGGCGCGCTCGAAGAGGATGCAGGCCCGGTCCCGGGTCGCGTTGGGCAACGAGAGCGAGCTGGCGATCCGCCGAATTTCGGTGAAGGCGTAGACCCGATTCCGGTCGGCCTTGGATCCGATCTTGGCTCGGTTGTGGTGGCGTCTGAGTCTCCAGAGCTGACGGCGCTTCCGACCCGAGAGCCGCCGGCTCCCACGGCCGATCTCCGTCGACAACCCCCGGTCGTGCCGGCTCCGGGTCAGCGGGGCGCCGGTGCGCTCGCGGGCATCGGCCTCGAACGGCCGCCACTCGGGCCCGCGGTCGAGGTGGTCCTCCGCGACGACGAGCCCGCAGCTGCCACAGACGGTCTCGCCGCCCTCGGCGCGGAGCCGTCCGTCGCACTCCGGACAGGTCGTCGCGTGGGTCGCATGGGACATGCAGAGGCCGAGTTGGCCGAGATGGGTTATAAAATTACGTCGAACAGTCTGCTTAAATTAATGTCGTAAGCTGTCGGACAGATGCCGCCGGAAGGCCCCCTCCCGGCCGCCGCGGGGAGGATGACCGGGACCCGCCAGGTCCGGGGCGACGACGCTGCGGCCCGTCACAATCGCATGCCTCAAGAGGGCGGCTGCCGGATTTCCGGCAGTGTCGCACGAGCCCACCCGCGAGTGGTCGCTCATCGGCGTCGCCGCGGCGGCGCGCTTCGCGAGCGGCATGCTCATGGGCACCGCGCTGGCGGTCTACGTCGGTCGGGCCGGCTCGCCCTTCGCCGTCAGCCTGGTCGCGACGGCCTACTTCCTCGGGATGATGGTGGTCGCGCCGTTCTGGGGTGCCGTCGCCGACATCACTGGTCGGCGGCGCGCCGTGCTGGGCGTGACCGGCCTCGCCGCCACCCTCGCGGTCCTGCCGCTGCTCGTCTTCGATGGGGTGTGGGGCCCCATCGGCATCCGGCTGCTCTACGCCGTCTTCGCCGCCGGGTTCGGGCCGGTCATCCTCTCCATCGTGAGCGCCCGGGGCGGCGCGGCGGCCCGGGGGCAGTCCGTGGGGCTGTTCAACAGCGCCCGCGCGGTCGGCTTCGGCGGCGGCAACCTCACTGCCGGCATCCTGCTCGGGCTGCTCGCCCCGGGCGAGCTCTACCTCGTCATCGCCGGGTTGAGCCTGGTTTCGACCGTCGCGGTCGTGCTGGTCGCCGACCCGACATCGACGCCCGACCGCACCCCGACGGTGTCGGCGGTGCTCGGGGAGGTCAAGCGCCGGCTGCTCCCGGCCACCGGCGAACGCGACCACCTCCGCACCAACGGCCTCGCGTGGCTCTACGTCACGCTGGCCGTGCGGAACATGACGGTCATCGGCATCATGGCGCTGGCGCCGCCGTATTTGGTGCAGGTCGTCGGCGTCTCCGAGCCGGTCATGGGCGGGCTGCTGTCGCTCAACCACGGGGTGCAGGTCGTCGCGATGGTCCTGCTCGGCGTGGCCGCCGACCGTGCGGGACGCAAACCGCTCATCGTCGCGGGCATGGCCGGCAGCGGGGCGTTCGCGCTGCTCGCGGCGGCCGCGACCCTGCCGGCGCCCGGCCTCGGCCGGGTGCTGGTCGCCGCCGGCGCCTTCCTGACCCTCGGCGTCTCCTTTTCGTCGATGGCGACCGGCGCCGTCTCGTTCATCGGCGACGTCGCCCCGGCCGAGCGCGAGTCGGAGCTCATGGGCCTGCGCTCGACGGCGAAGGCCGTCGGCGGCGTCGTCGGCCCGATGGTGCTGGGCATGGCCGCCACGCTGACGTCCTACGAGGCCGCCTTCGCCGGCGGCAGCCTGCTCGCCTTCGGGGCGGCCCTCGTGGCCGGGCTCGCGCTCGTCGAGAGCCGGCCCGCGGCGGCTGCGGGTCCTGCGGCGGGGGACTGACCGTACGCGTCGTAACGAATCGGTTCGCGTGGGTCTGGGTCAGCAGCCGGTTCCGACGGGAATCAAACGATTGGGCGCGCATCTGGCGGTCGAATCGTGTTGGCAATCGGTGGGCACGATGGGACCGTAGGTACCGCCGAGGCGGTTCGTTCGCGTGTCGTGTCAGAATTTCTTGACCATTCGAAACTCAGCGCGCCGCGTACAACCCCGATTATGATTGATTGAGTCCGCCCTGAACCGCTTCGGTTGATGGAAACCGGTCATAACAAGCGAGATTCAACCGTACGTTAACAGGCTTCTCGTCCTCGATTTGCACGTATATGGCATCACCGGTGTGCTGGTCGGAGCAATCCAGCGTGTGCTGGCCGGTTGCCTGCAAGCCGTCACCGAAC
>JBDGPL010000139.1:6951-7415 GCA_042219705.1 Halobacteriales archaeon
GCCCTCGTGACGAGAGTGGGTGAAATTGTTGACCGCTACCAGAAGAGATTGCTGCGGGTCGGAGAGGGCCGAACACCCGGCAAGGGCGGTGAGTCCGCCTGTCCCTGCAAGGAGGAACTCTCGACGGGTCGGAGACATACAACTCCATCCGGGTCAGGCGGTATATTCTTTTCCAGACAGTAATCGATGAAAAGCAGGGGACGAGAGTCAATCACGAAGTCCTACGTGACAGTTGTGTCAGCTCCGAAGAAAGAGTCCACCGTCGGCTATTCCCGCTGGCGACCAGCACTCAAGGGCAGCCGGCTTCGGGAGGACGAGAGCAGCGTCCGGGAAACGCCGAATCAAGCGTCGTTCGGCAGCGTCGCCGACCCATCGGCGTCCACCGACGACACGATCCGCTCGGCGATGGCGTCGAGCTCGTCGTCGTCCAGCCGCGGCCGGCGGCCCATCGCCGCGTGGATGGG
>JBDGPL010000014.1:0-5412 GCA_042219705.1 Halobacteriales archaeon
TTCACGCCACCGATCTGGGGCCGCTACGAGGTGGCGAACATCACGAGCTACTCGAAGTTCGGCACGGGCGTGTACCTCTCGATGGTCGCCATCGCGCTGCTCGTGGTGGCGTACTACTACCGGGACTCCGACACCCAGGTCGCCGACCTACCCGCCAAGCTCCGCGAGCGGCTCCGGTCGCTCGGCGACCGCACCGGGTTCGACGAGGACCTCGACTCCGCCGAGGACCACCAATCAACGGCCCAGTCGCGGGAGCTACCCTGAACGGATGGCCCCGCTCCTCGAACGCGCGTTCGGCCTCGCCGCCGCGGCCGTCCTCGTCGCGTCGCTCGCGCTCGTCGCCGCTGCCCCGGCCGACGCGACCACGGACCGGTCGGTCCCCGTCGGGGCCGACGTGCCCAACGAGTACGCGTTCGAGGGGCCCCATCAGCCGGGCGTGGCGACCGTCGACGGCGAGCGCTACGGGACGGTCCAGGCGGCGGTCGACGCCGCCGACCCCGGGGATACCGTGCGGCTCGCCGGGCGGTTTCGGGAACACGTCGTGGTGACCACGCCGAACGTGACGCTGGCCAGCCAGCCCGACACGCTCGCCGTCATCGACGGCGGTGGCGAGGGCGACGTCCTGACGATCGACGCCGACGACGTGACCGTTCGCCGGGTCTGGGTCCGGAACTCGGGATACGACACGGCCGACAACGACGCCGGCATCTGGATCAACGGCTCGGGCGTCGCCGTCGTCGACAGCCGGGTCTCCGCGGTCACCTTCGGCATCTGGGTCGACGGTGTGGAGCACGCGCTGCTCGCGAACAACACCATCGTCGGCCGGGAGTCGGTCTACCCGGTCTCCAACCGGGGGAACGCCATCCAGCTCTGGAAGGTCGAGGACAGCCGCGTCCGTGGCAACCGCCTGACCGACGTCCGCGACGGTATCTACTACTCGTGGTCGACCGACGTCGTCGCCTCGAACAACACGATGTGGGACCTCCGGTACGGCGTCCATTACATGTACTCGGACGACTGCCGGCTGGTGAACAACCTCGCGTTCAACAACGACGTGGGATACGCCCTGATGGTCTCCGAGCGCCTCGTCATCCGGAACAACACCGCCGTCAACAACACCGGCACGAGCGGCCACGGCATCCTCCTGAAGGCGGTCGACCACACCGACGTGATCGGGAATACCCTCGTCGACAACGAGGTCGGCATCTACCTGTACAACTCACTCGACAACCAACTGACCGGAAACCTCGTCATGGACAACGATATCGGGGTCTACCTCGCCGCCGGCAGCGTCCGCGAACGGGTGGTGAACAACTCGTTCATCGGGAACGGCCGGCCGGTCCAGGCGGTCATCGGCGAGCAGGTCGCCTGGAACGGCTCCGAGCGGGGCAACTACTGGTCGGGCGCCCACCCCGCCGACGTCGACCACGACGGCATCAACGAGGTCCGCTACCGGCCGGCCGGGCTGGTCGAGCACCTCCTGTACGAGCATCCCCAGGCGGCGGTGTTCACGCACAGCCCGGCGTTCGACGCCATCCGGCTGGCCCAGAGCAGCTTCCCGGTCATCGAGTCCCCGGGGGTCGTCGACCACCACCCCCTCGCCCGGCCGCCCCACGAGAACTGGAGGCGATACCTTGACCGCCATTGAAGCGACCGACGTGACGAAGACGTACGGCGACGTGACGGCGCTGGATGACCTCACGCTCGAGGTCGAGGCGGGCTCGACGTTCGGGCTGTTGGGGACCAACGGCGCCGGCAAGACGACCCTGTTCAAGCTGCTGGTGAACCACATCCGGCCGGACGCGGGCCGGCTCTCGGTCGCCGGGATGGACGTGGCCAACGCCGGCGCCGAGGTCCGGCAAGTGGTGGGCTACCTCCCCGAACAGGCGGGGTTCCCGCCGTCGCTGTCTGGCCGGGAGGTGCTGACGTTCCACGCCCGGATGCGAGGGCTCGACGGCGCCACCCGCGCCGAGCGGGTCGACGACGTGCTCGACACGGTGGGGCTTTCCGACGCCGCCGACCGCCGGGTCGCGGGGTACTCCAACGGCATGAACCGACGGCTCGGGCTCGCGACGGCGCTGCTGGCCCAGCCGCGCATCCTGCTGCTGGACGAACCGACGAGCGGGTTGGACCCCCTGGGCGTGGCCGACTTCCACCGCATCGTCCGGCGGCTCCACGCCGAGGACGACCTCACCGTCGTCCTGTCCTCCCACGTGCTCGCCGAGGTCGAGGCGCTGTGTGACGCCGTCGCCGTGCTCCACGACGGGCGGCTCCGGGCCGCCGGCGCGGTCGGCGAGCTCCGCGCGGCCGGGGACGGCCGGGTCGTCGTCGAGGTCAGGCTGACACCGACGGCGGACCACGACCCCGTCTTCGACGCGACGGCCGGCCTGGCCGAGGTCGAGCGAGCCGCCAGCGACGCCATGACCCTCTGGTGCGAACGGGCCGACGTCCCGTCGCTGCTCGAGCGGCTACTCGAGCGCTCGGCGGTCGAGGGCTTCGAGGTCAACGAGCCGGGGCTCGACCGGCTCTTCGAGGCGCTCGCCGAGGAGGAGCGGTCCCGGGAGGTGGCCGCGTGACCGACGACGGCCGGCCCGGGAGGCCGGGGTCGTCGGGAGCATCGAGCGAGCCGGACGGCGGCGTCGGGTACGCCGAGGCCATCGACTGGCGCGCCGAGCCGGCCCCGACCGGCCGACTCCGGCAGGTCCTGACGATCGCCGGGCAGGAGTACCGCCTGGCAGTCCGGAACCGGTGGGCGTTCGCGCTGACCGGCCTCTTCGCCGGGTTCGCGCTCCTGGTGACGGTCTTCGGCGCGTCGTCTGTCGGTCCGGGGCGGGTGGACGCGACGCTCGTGAGCCTCGCGGCGCTGGCGACCTACCTGGTCCCGCTCGCCGCGCTCGTCTTCGGCTACGACGCCATCGTCGGCGCCGACGAGGCCGGCTGGCTCGACGTCGTCTTCGCGCTGCCGGTTCCCCGGCCGCTCATCGCCGTCGGGACCTACCTCGGCCGGGGAGCGACCTTGGCGGCGGCGACGCTCCTGGGCTTCGGGACGGCCGGCGCCGCCATCGTCGTCCTCGCCGGGCTGGTGCAATGGCCGTTGTTCGCCGCGCTGCTGTTCGGCGCCGTCGGGCTCGGCCTGGCGTTCCTGGCGGTCGGCGTGTTCATCTCGGCGCTCGCCGCGGAGAAGACCCACGCGCTCGGCGCCGTGCTGGTCGTCTGGGTCTGGTTCGCCTTCGTCCACGACCTGGTCGCGCTCGCCGCCCTGGCGGCCGTCGAGCTGCCCGACGCGGCGCTGTCGGCCGCCGTGCTCGCGAACCCGGCGGACGTCTTCCGCGTGCTGGTCCTCGGCAGCGTCGAGACGACCGGCGGCGGGCTGGCCGCCGCCGTGGCGAGCACCAGCCTGTCCGTCCCGCTGCTGGCGATCGCGCTCCTCGGCTGGATGGTCCTGCCGACGGTCGGCGCGGCCCTCGCCGTCCGCCGACGGAGCCTCTGACCGATGCCCACGCATTCCAACCCGTCACGACCGACGCATCGTTCCCGCTCGGCGACCGCTCCCGCGCGCGGATCCGGCCGGCCGTGTCCGGGCTGTGGCCGCCATCGGGTCACGCGCCGGGCCGTGCTCGGCGGCCTCGCCGCCGCGGGCGTCGCCTCGCTGGCGGGTTGCCTGGGCGGCCCCACCGGCGACGAACCGGTTCCCGACCCGGTGGCCCTCGACGGCGGCAAGCAGTGCGACGTCTGCGGGATGGTCATCGCCGACCATCCGGGCCCGAACGGCCAGATCTTCTACCGCGACCACGCCCCCGAGGGCCACGACAACCCGGCGTGGTTCGACAGCGTCAAGGAGCAGTTCGCCTACCACTTCGAGAAGCAGCGGTTCGACTGGGAGGCGCTCGTGGTGTACGCGACGGACTACTCGGCGGTCGACTATCGGCTCTTCACCGAGCGCGACACCACCTACATCTCCTGCCACGTCGAGCCCGGCTCGTTCGCCGACGCCGCCGACCTCGTCTACGTCGTCGGCAGCGAGGTCCACGGCGCCATGGGCCCCGACCTCATCCCCTTCGGCGACCGGGCCGACGCGACGGCGTTCAGCGGCGACCACGGCGGGGAGGTCCTCGCCTACGACGACATCGACGCGTCGACGCTCGCGCGGGCGTCGTAACGAGCCGGCTGGGTAGCGAGCCCCGGTGGCGGCTCAGACGATCGCCAGCCGGCGGAAGAGCGAGACGCTCCGGTACATGTAACAGCCGAGGCAGAAGCCGGTGGCAGCCCCGAGTCCGGCGGCCGCGGCGATGGCACCGGCGAACGCGTACCCCACCACCGGGAACCCGGCGAGGAGGGCCGCGCTCGCCGCGAGCGTGCCGGCCGCGCCCACCAGCGTCGCGAACCGGTGCGGGGCGGCCGGTTCGGGCTCGTCCGGCGCGCCGACGACGGGGGCGACGACGTGCCGCCAGGCGATGCTGTAGGGGTGCACCCGCCACCGCGACCACACCGCGGTGTTCAGGACGAGGGCGACGGCGAAGACGAACGCCGGCGTCTGCGAGGCGATACCGGCCAGTAGGCCGAGGGCGGTGATCGATTGACCGAACCGGGGCGCCCGGGGATCGACCAACGAGTGTTCGCCGGCGTCCCGGTTCGCACGCGCGGTAGAGGTGGCGGTGGCCATTACCCATGCCTGCCGCCGCGTCGGTAATACCGCGACGGCCCCGGCACCCGGTGCCGGGGGCTACGACGCCCGGGACCGTTCGGCCGCGGCCGGCCACCATCTCGAATGACCCGGCTCGAGTCTGGTGGTTTTCAGCCGACCCGTCGCGTCGCTCGATGCCCGCCGGTCCCGGTTCGGACGAAGGGAGCGTCCCCGTTCCCGGCGATACCCGCCGGGAGGAGCTCAGTCGCTGCCGAGGATGCCCCGCTCGGTCATCAGCCGGGGATCGAGCACCGCGTCGGCCTCCGCCTCGTCGAGGTAGCCCTTCTCGATGGCCACCGCGCGGATGGTCCGGCCGGACTCCATCGCGGCCTTGGCGACCTCCGCCGCCCGGTCGTAGCCAATGTGGGGGTTCAACGCCGTGGCGAGCGCCATGCTCTGTTCGACCTGGGTCTCACAGTGCTCGCGGTCGGCCGCGAGCTTCGCGACGAACCGCTCGGCGAAGACCTCGGCCCCGTTGGCGACGAGCCGGGCGGAGTCCAGGAAGTCGTAGGCCAGCACCGGCTTGTAGAGGTTCAGGTTCAGCTGGCCCTCGGCGCCGCCGTAGCCGATGGTCGCGTCGTTCCCGACGACCCGCTTGTGGACCTGGTTGACCGCCTCGGCGACGACCGGGTTGATCTTCCCCGGCATGATGGACGAGCCGGGCTGGTTCTCCGGCTGTTCGAGCTCGCCGAGGCCGTTCCGCGGGCCGGAGGCGAGCAGCCGGAGGT
>JBDGPL010000140.1:0-3487 GCA_042219705.1 Halobacteriales archaeon
ACCGGCCACCTTATGATTTCGGCCACCGTTCCCAGCTCGCCACTTCTCCCGGGGAGGGATCTTCGGCGAGCCGTCCAGTTGGCCCGGTTGGCGTTCCGCGCAAGCCGTACGGATGACGGGCGGCATATTAAAATTATCTGTAAGTTCCTTGGGACGTCTTCACAAGATTTAGCCCGGCACCTGTAAGAATTATTCAGCGGCTCGTCGGGAAAGAATCGTCGCAGCGCCGGTCGATTACGTCGCTGTCTGTCGGTTTGTGACCGTTGATCGTCCATGACCGAACGCATCAAAGGCGAATATTGTCCGGTCTACTGACGACACAACCGGGCCGATACCTATGATTGTATCCTGATACGACGGTCGGTCGGCCGCCGCCGGCACCCCTCATCGATGCCGATACAGTCCGGCGCTCGTCGCCCCGGGCGGGAAGTAGCTCGTACCGTGCTCCAGTTCGATGGCCTACTCGCCCTGGGGGCGGAGGTGGGCCGGCTTCGCGATGACGGTCTTCTCCTTGCCGCGCTCGGTGATCCGCACGCGGTAGGCCGCGCCCTGGGTGTCGACGACCTCGCCCGTATGGCCGTTGAAGCGGGGGTGAAACCGGCCGTCGGGGACGCTCGGGTCGAGGGCGAGGTGGACCGACTGCCCCGGCTCGAACGACTGGACGGCGCGCTGTGGCGGTGAAGTGCCGCGCTCTCGCGGGGGGTTCGAGAGCTTGTCCCGAGTGCCCCGCCGGGGGCCCTGCGATTTCGGCATGGGCACGCTTGGCCACTGGCGCTTATAAGCCACACGTTCGACGACGCGTCTCACGGGGGCGATTCCTCGGGGAGCGTGACGTCGAGCCGCTCGAACGGCCGGCGCCGACCACGCCGGTCGAAGGCGGCCACGTCGTCCGGCCCCCACGGCGGGACGGCCACGAACACGACCTCGCGGAGGTCGTCCCGCTTGGAGACGCCGAGCCGACCGTCCGGATGGGAGCGGAAGAGGCCGGGCGACGCCCCCGAGGGCGTCCCGAGGTCGACCCCGAACACGGCCCGAACCGACCGGCCGGCCTCGGGGAGGTAGAAATGGGTGAACACCGGGCCCTCGATGTCCTGCTCGGGGTCGAGCGACCCTGCCGAGGTCACTCCCAGGGGCACCGAGACCGGTTCCGGGTCCCGCTCGGCGGCGAGGTCGCAGAGGGCCTCGAGCAGGGCCGCGGCGACGTAGACCGGCGCCGATGCGCCCGGGGATGCCATGGGGAATCGTGGGCCGCCACCCCTAATGGCCTGTCGGATTCCCGGACTAGCGGTCGACGGCGTCGCGACGGTCCCGCCCGCCCCCAGCAGGTTAAGGTGCGGCCGGACCCACTGTCGGCCATGACCGACGACCGCGCCTTCGAGACCCGCGCTATCCACGCGGGCCAACCGCCCGACCCGCGAACGGGGGCCGTGATGCCGCCCATCTACGCGACCTCGACCTACGCGCAGGACGCCCCCGGCGAGGACCGCGGCTACGAGTACTCCCGGACGGGGAACCCCACCCGGGCGGCGCTCGAGGCCAACCTCGCCAGCCTCGAGGGCGGGGCCCACGGCCGGGCGTACGCGAGCGGGATGGCCGCCATCGACGCGGTCTGCCACCTCTTATCGGCCGGCGACCACGTCGTCTGTGGCGACGATGTCTACGGCGGCACCCGTCGGCTGTTCACCCAGGTCTACGAGCGCCACGACCTCCGGGTCGATTACGTGGATACGACCGATCCACGAGCGGTCGCCGACGCGTGTCGGGCCGAGACCGAACTGGTCTGGGTCGAGACGCCGACGAACCCGCTGATGCGGGTCGTCGACGTCGCCGCTCTCAGCGACATCGCCCACGACCACGGGGCGCTCTCTGCGGTCGACAACACGTTCGCGACGCCCGCGCTCCAGCGGCCGCTCGAACACGGGGCGGACGTCGTCTGCCACTCGCTGACGAAGTATCTCGGCGGGCATTCGGACGTCGTCGGCGGAGCGCTCGTCACCGACGACGCCGACCTCGACGCGCGGCTGGGGTTCGTCCAGAACGCCGTTGGGGCGACGCTGGACCCGTTCGCGTGCTTCCTGGTCCTGCGTGGCATCAAGACCCTCCCGGTGCGGGTGGACCGACACTGCACGTCGGCCATGGAGCTTGCGGGGTGGCTCGACGGCCACGCTGCGGTCGAACGGGTCTACTACCCCGGCCTGTCTGACCATCCCCAGCACGCCCTCGCGGCCCGGCAGATGGACGACTTCGGCGGGATGCTGAGCTTCGAGCTAGACGCCACCCTGGAGGAGACCAGCACGGCGGTCTCGGCCACGGAGGTCTTCACGTTAGCCGAGAGCCTCGGCGGCGTCGAGAGCCTCATCGAGCAGCCCGCGGCGATGACCCATGCGTCGATTCCCCGCGAGGAGCGGGTCTCGGCCGGGCTCACCGACGGGCTGGTCCGGGTCAGCGTGGGCCTCGAGAGCGTCGAGGACTTGCGGGCCGACCTCCAGGGGGCGTTCGGGGCGGCCGGCGTGGCCTGAGCGGCCCCGCCACCGAAAACAGGCGCTGGTTGGTCAGATACGCGTGATGTTCTCGACGCCGACGCTCTCGACGCCCTCGACGGCGGCGAACGCCTCCTCGACGGCGTCCGTGCCGCCGGCGTCGTCGGGAACCACGACGGTGGGGAGCAGGGCGACGAGCCCGAAGGCGACGTCCTCCCGGCCGACGTCGTTGAGCTTGGCGCCCTCCGGGAGGGCGGTGGCCAACCGCTCCTCGAGCGCGTCGAGGTCGAGCTCGGGGCTGTTGGGCATGACCTTCAGCGTCGCGGCGACCTTCCCCATGGTCAGGGCCCCGCGAAGCCGCAGTCCGGACACTCGTACCGATTGCTCTGCTTGCGGCACTTCGCACACCGCGAGAGGGGGTGGCCGCAGTCCGGACAGGGGAACGACGCGGCGGCCGTCCCGGAGATGCGGATGCCGCAGGACACGCAGTTGCGGGCCCGCTGGGCCGATTCGCTCATGACCGCCCGTGGCCGGCCGGGCGGTTTAACGGTTGTCAATCCGACCGCGCCGCCGGCACGGTCGCCCCGCAACGCGGGCCCAATCGCATCCCCTCCACCGGCAGCAATCGGGTGCTGGTCGAGCGGTCCCGCGTCCGGTGGAACCGCGGCCGGACCCTACCTTCTACAGCGAAAGTGTCCCGCCGTTCACGGCGGGCGTGAATCGCGTCCGTTCCGAGCGGTAGATACATCCAAAACGGGCCGATGGCTTTTTACTTTCACTCTACTAGGTGAAGAAATATACTGATCAACGGAGAAGAGACTGCATGGCGAATCGGACGGTCGTACGCACCCACGTCGCCTCCATTGGGAACCTTCGACAAGTGCGCGACGACTTCGATTCGCTCGGGTTTGCCGCCTCGAAGCTCTGGAACGTCGCCCGGTGGACCGCCGGGCGCATCTGGAGCGAAACGGGCCACATTCCCGGTCACACCGAACTCAGCGCGTACC
>JBDGPL010000141.1:0-4643 GCA_042219705.1 Halobacteriales archaeon
CTGGCACGCCAACGGCAACGAGGCGGCGGTGTTCTTCTGTGCGCCCTACTGGCCGTCGTTCTCGAAGGTCGACTTCCTCCGGGCCATCCGCACCTACGAGTCCCGGGAGGCGTCCTGGCGTCGCACCCGGGCCGAGCGGGCGGCCGCGCTGGTCCGGGCGGTCGGAGAGGTCGAGCTCGAGGAGGCCAGGGCGGTGGCGGGCCGGCTCCGCGAACACCTGCCCCAGGCGCAGGCCCGAGCGGTGGTCGAGGAGCTGGAGCGGGGGGACGTGGAAGGGGAGCCGGCGGACTAGGTCGGGGTGGTCGGCGGCCCGGCGTCGGAACGGTCCCGTCGGGACGTCACTTCCATTACGAGGGTACACGAATTACAGGAGTATGCCGATCACCATCGACGAGTTCGAGTCGGGCGAGGTCGGCGACGGGGAGAGCGTCTCCCATCGAGTCGCCGTGTTCCTCCACGAACACCGCGATCACGCCTTTACCCGCCAGGAGATCGCCGAGGCCATCGACGCCGACCCCAACGTCGTCGGGACCGCTCTGAGCCGGTTCAAGCGGGCCGAGCTGGTCCGCCACCGGGGCCGCTACTGGGCCATCACCGAGGACGTCGAACGGCTCCGATCGGCGGACGACCTCCACCGGGCGACCGTATCGCTGAACGAGCAGGAACGGCCCACCTAGATGGACGCCCGTGGCGACGTGGTTCGAAGCCTCGACCCATTCAAGCTCGGTGACGACGCCGAGCGCTACTGGCTCGTCCGCAACGACGACAGTCATCCGTTCGCCGGCGAGCCGTTCATCGCCGTCTCCCTGACCACTACGCCCTGGGAAGCCGGCACGGCTTTCTCCGACGACGCGTGGGCGGATGGTGGGCTCCCCGCGACGTCGTTCGTCCTGCCGTGGGCTCTTCACTCGCCCCGTGTCGAGGACATCACCGACCGCGTGGGACGGCTCACCGAGCCGTTCTGTCGGGCGGTGCTCGACGACGTCCGGTCGTGTCTCGCCCCCGAGTGACGGACCGGTTCAAGTCGAGTCGTCGCTCCTGACTGTCTCCCCGGGCACGCCGTTGCCCCGCCGAACGTCCGCCGGACTCACTCCCTCACCCATCCACGTTCGGCCAGACCGCCCGCGCTCACCGCCCAAACTTCCGACGGGCTCGCGGTGCTCGGCCGTCGACGTTCGGGCGCTTCGCTCGCGCTTCAGCGTCCGAACCGCCGCTGCCGATCCGCATAGTCCAGCAGCGCCCGCAGATAGTCCCGCCGGCGGAAGTCCCGCCAGTTGACGTCCGTGAAGTAGAGCTCGGCGTAGACGCTCTGCCAGATCATGAAGTCCGAGAGCCGCTCGGCGCCGGTCTTGATGACCAGGTCGGGCTCGACCGGGAACACGAGGTGCTCCTCGATGTCGGCCTCGTCGATGTCCGCGGGGTCCAGCTCGCCGGCCTCGACCCGCTCGGCCAGGGTGCGGACCGCGCTCGCGAACTCGTGCTTGCCGCCCAGGCCGATGCTCACCCGGATGGGGGCGTCGGCGCGCTCGGTGTCGTCGGGCCCCCGCACCGCGAGGGGCCGGGGCACCGAGAGCGCCTCGAGCTCGCGGGCGAGCGTCGGCACGACCGACTCGTCCAGCACGCTCGCGTAGACCGACACCCGCTCGGCGCCGTGTTCGAACGCCCAGCCCAGGAAGCGCTCCAGCGTGTCGTAGGCCCCCTGCTCGAGCAAGTCGCGCTCGGTGATGACCAGCGCGACGTGGGCCGGGCGCGCGTCGGCCTCCCGGCGCAGCCGGAACGCGAGGTAGCGGTCGTAGAGCCCCACGGCCGCGGCGACGCGCCCGCCGGTGCTAAGCGTGGCGGAAGGCCGACCGGCCGCCGTCTCGCGACCGTGGCGGGTCCACGCAGGGGGTCGGGACCGTTAAGTAGCCGTCCGGGGAAGCGGGCGCCGTGCAGCCGACCGTCAGCCGGGCCGGGGCGTTCGCCGCGGTGGGGACGCTGGTCCTGGCCGCCCCGGCGGCGGGCGCCCTCGCGGCGGTCCCCTTCGCCCTCATCGCCGTCGTCGGCCGGCTGGTCTCGGCCGGCCCGGTCTTCGAGGTCTTCGCCTCGCCGGCCGACCGGATCGCGGGCCAGCTCCGCGGGCTGGTGAGCTTCTCGCTGGCGGTGACCGGGCTGGCGCTGCTCGCGTCGCTGACCGGGCTCTCGGCGACCGCCTTCGTCGCGGCGGTCCTCCTGCTGGTCTACGGCGACCTCGCGGCGGCGGTGGTGGCCGGCGACGACGGGAGCGGCACCCTCCGCGACCTGGCCGCCTTCGGGACCGGCGGCGTGTCCGCCGCCGTCGTCGGCCTCCTGGTCGTCGACCTCGCCACCGGCGTCGCGGTCCAGCCGGCGACCGCGGCGTTCCTGGCCGTCGTGGGCGCCCTCGTCGCCGCGCTGCTGCGGGAGCTGCTGGCCGAACCAGACGACCCGGTGGTGCTGGTGAGCGTGGCGGGCCTGCTCTGGGTGCTCGCCTCGCTCGGGCTGGCGGTCGCCCCGGTCCACCTCGTGCTCGCGCTGGTCGTCGCGACGGGCTTTGGCTACCTCTCCTGGCTGCTGGACACCGCGAGCCTCACGGGGATGCTCACGGGCATCGCCATCTCGCTTGCGACCATCGTGCTGGGCGGCTTCGGCTGGTTCGCCATCCTCATCGCCTTCTTCGGGTTCGGCGGGCTGGCAGCGAAGTACCGGTACGAGACGAAGCTCGAGTACGGCGTCGCCGAGGCCAACGAGGGCGCCCGGTCCATCCGGAACGTCCTCGGGAACGCGGCCGTCGCCGTGGTCGCGGTGGTCGGCTACGCCGCCAGCCCCGAGCTCGGACTCGAGCCGCTGCTGTTCGGGTACGCCTTCGCGGGCTCGCTCGCGACGGCGATGGCCGACACGCTCTCCAGCGAGCTGGGCGTGCTCTACGGCGAGCCCCGGCTCATCACCACGCTCGAGCGCGTCGAGCCCGGTACCGACGGCGGGGTCACGCTCGAGGGCGTTCTCGCCGGCGCCGGCGGGGGGCTCCTCGTCGCCGTGCTGGCGGCGGCGCTGCTCGGCGGCGTGTCCATCCCCGGCGCCGTCGTGGTCCTGGTCGTCGGCGTGGCGGGCATGTTCGCCGACAGCGTCCTGGGGGCCACCCTCGAGGGGTGGCTCATCGGGAACCAGCACGTCAACTTCCTGTCGACGCTCGTCGGCGGGCTCTTGGCACCGGCGGGCGCCATCGCGATCGGGGCGGTGCCGGCCTGAGCCCCGGCCGGGCGGCCTACCCGCCGGCGAGCTCGCGCTTCTCGGCCCAGGTCGCGAGCGCGAGGGCCGTCGCCAGGACCGTCAACCCGACGGCCGCCCCGGCGACCAGGGCATGCGGGCCGGCCGGGTGGGTCACCGCGCCGTCGACGAACATCGGCGGGACCCAGGTGTGGTGGGGGCCGCCGATCACCGGCACGAAGTAGTCGACGAGGTCGTTCAGGCCGTACCAGGCGAGGGCGACGGCGACGGCCGAGAGCGGGAACGCCGAGTACCGGTGGATGAGGAACGCCTCCAGCGCCATCGCCAGGTGGCTCCAGACCAGGAAGTGGTACATCCAGGCCGGCAGGTAGCTGAAGCCGTCGGCGAAGGCCACCAGCACGAACGGCGTCCAGAGGCCGAGCTTGATACAGCCGAAGAAGGCGAGGGCGTTCAGCGGCTCGACCGACCGGCCGAGCCAGAACAGGAGGAGGCTCAGCCCGATGAACAGCGTGGCGGTGGGGCTGTCCGGGACGAGCGGCCACATGAGGAGCGGCTCGTGGGCGAGCTGGTCGGCCACGACGGGCGTCGAGAACGGGTGGAGGCCGTAGTACCAGAAGCCGAAGGCCGTCCCCACGAGGTTGACCAGGGCGATGGGCAGGGCGAGCCGGAGCCCGAGGTCCTCGAGCCACGCCGGCAGCGGGGCGAGATACCGTGGGAGGGGGTCGCGGGCCGGCAGCGCCGCCATGGCCGCCCTCCGGGGGTGGCGGCCATAGGGATGACGGAACCGGCGCTGGGCCGCTCGCCGGCGGGCTCACCCCAGCATCGCGAACCAACCGCCGAACCCGACGAGCACGGCGACGGCGAGCAGCGTGAACGCCGCGTCCGTCCGGTCGAAGGCGAGCGTGAGCTGGTAGGTGCGCCGCTCGGCCCGGCCGAAGCCGCGGACGTCCAGCGCTTCGCCGAGCTCGTAGCCGTACCGGACGACCGACACGAAGAAGGGGATGAAGACGGGGAGGCGGGCCCGCGCCCGGGCGATCGGGCCGCCCGTGTAGCGCAGCCCCCGGGAGCGCTGGGCCTCCTCGACGGCCCGGTACCGGGTCCGCAGCTCGGGCACGAGCCGGACGGTGAGCGACCCGACGAAGGCGAGCGTCCAGGGCACCCCGAGCCGGGCGAGGGCGACCTCGAAGGCCTCGGCGTCGGTGGTGGCCGCGAACCACGCCGCGACCGCGGCGATGACGACCAGCCGGGCGGCGATGACCAGCGAGGCCTCGATGCCGCCCGTCGACAGCTGGACGGGCCAGCCGAAGACGTCGATGCCCCAGATGACGGTCCCCCCGCCGTAGACGACCGCGTTCAGGACGAGGATGACCGGCACCAGGACCTTGAACGGGGCGAGGAGACCGAGCCACTCGCGGACG
>JBDGPL010000142.1:0-9958 GCA_042219705.1 Halobacteriales archaeon
GTGCTGGCTCATCCCCATCCCGGTGAAGATGGCGGCGTTGTCGGCGGTGGCGTACTTCTCGGCGGCCGCCTCGATGTCCTCGAGCGGGACGCCGCAGGTCTCGGCGGCCTCCTCCTTATCGAAGTCCCCGAGGGTCTCGACGAGGTGCTCGTAGCCCTCCGTGCGCTCCTCGATGAATTCCTCGTCGACCCAGTCGTTCTCGATGACGGTCTTGAGGACGATGTTCAGCAGCGGGATGTCCGTGCCGGGGTTGAGCTGGAGGTGCTGGTGGTCGTTGTCCTCCTCGTGGATCTTGAACGACCGCGTCGTCTTGTTGGCGTGGGGGTCGACCTGGATGACCGTCGCGCCGTCGAGCACCGCCTGCCGGAAGTAGACGCTGTTGGCGATGGGGTGCTGCTCGCCGGGGTTGGCGCCCTGGATCCAGAAGACGTCGCACTCGTTCTTCAGGTCCTCCATCGAGTTCGTCATCGCGCCCGCGCCCAGGCTCGTCCGCAGCGCCCACACGGTCGACGCGTGGCACATCCGCGTGCAGTTGTCGACGTTGTTGGTGCCGTAGCGGCGGGCGAGCTTCTGGATGAGGTAGTTCTCCTCGTTCATCGTCTTCGAGGAGCCGTAAAAGCCCATGGCGTCGGGGCCGTGCTCCTCGCGGATGCGGCCGAGCTCCTCGACGATGCGGCTGTAGGCCTCCTCCCAGGTGGCCTCCTGGAACTCGCCGTTCTCGTCCTTGATGAGCGGGTCGGTGAGGCGGTCCTCGTGGTCGACCACCTCGGTCGCGGCGCCACCCTTGATACAGATGCGTCCCTCGTTCACCGGGGCGTCGCTCCAGGGCCGGAACTGCATGTCGCCCGGCTCCTCGCCGGGGACCACGGAGATGCCACAGCCGACACCGCAATACGGACAGATGGTCTTGACGGGGTCTTGGTCAGTCGACATCCAGGAACACCTTGTCACCCGTGTTGGAGACTCCACGCGCATGTATTTTTCTGCCAGCGGGGGTTTCGCCGGCAATTCCCCGGTCGACGGGCGGGCGCCGTTCAGCCACCGATACCGGCGGCGGGGACAACGTTCAGGGCGTCCCCCGGCCTACCTCGCCGTGACGATGGAGCTCACCCGGTCGCTCGTCGAGTCGAAGGCCGAGGAGTACGCGGCCGAGGAGCCGCTGTACGCCGTCGAGGCCGAGCAGGTCCGGGGGCTGCCGGCGGCGTTCGCCACCGGCGACTTCGGCTGGCGGGACGCCGAGTGGGTGGTCCGGTGGCACTACCGCCGGTACCTCGGTGCCATCCCTAACGACCGGCGCCGGGCCGCCGAGGGCGCCTTCGGCGAAAACGAGTACGAGGCCGTCCAGGACGCCCTCGTGGCGGCGGCCGGTGCCGCGGATCCGCTCGACGCCCTCGACGACCTGACCGCCCTGTCGGGCGTCGACGTCCCCGTCGCCTCGGCCTTCCTCCTCTTCCTCGACCCCGAGGCCAACCTCGTGGTTGGCGAGCGCGAATGGACCGTGCTCCACGCCGCCGGCGAGCTCGAGGGTTCCCAGCCCGACCCCATCGGACCCGCCGATTACGGCGAGTTCCTCGACGCCGGCCGGGCGGTCGGCGACCGGCTCGACGTCTCGATGTGGACGCTCTACCGGGCGCTCTGGCGCCTCTGGAAGGACGAGTTCGGATAACCGGGGCGCTGCCGTCCCCCCGGCGGGGCGCCGGCCGTTACTCGGCGACGGCGGCGGCCTGGGCGTCGGCGATCGCGACCAGCCGGTCGGGCGCGATGGGGAAGACGCCCTCGGGCGTCCCGGCGGCCGCCCAGACCTTGTCGTGGTCGAGCAGCGTCTCGTCGACGAGCACCCGCAGCTCGCGCTCGTGGCAGAACGGCGGCACGCCGCCGATTGACCAGCCCGTCGCCTCGCGGACCTCCGCCGGCTCGGCCATCCGGGCGTCGGCCGCGTCGAGCGCCGCCGCCAGCCGGTCCTCGCTCACCCGGTTGGCCCCGCTGGTCACCACGACGACCGGCTCGCCGTCGACGACGAAGACGAGGCTGCTGGCGATCTGGGCGACGTCACAGCCGATGGCGTCGGCCGCGTCGGCCGCCGTTTTGGTGCCCTCGTCGAACTCGTGGACGTCGACGTCGACGCCGTGGCGCTCGCGAGCCGCGGCGGCGAACTCCTCGGCACGGGGGTGCATGCTCGAACGCCAGACCCTCGGCCGCTTTAGCGTTTGCCTCTGGTCGGCGCCGGGCGACGGCCGACGGAAGCGGGTTATCCGGCGACCGTCGCTCGAAGTCTGGCCCACCCGCCGCGGTACACCAGCACGTACGCGACCGCGTAGGTGCCGAGCAGCACGACGAACTCCGCGGAGGGGACGGTCTCGGTCCGACCGATCGCGACGTAGACGGCCGCCTGGCCGAGGATGGCCAGGAAGTAGAGCCCGACGAACGCCGCGACGAACAACCCCACCAGGCGGGGGTTCCGGTCCGAGAAGCGGAACTCAAGCGCC
This sequence comes from Halobacteriales archaeon, assembly GCA_042219705.1. GTDB lineage: Archaea > Halobacteriota > Halobacteria > Halobacteriales > Hikarchaeaceae > JBDGPL01. The sequence continues at coordinate 2,487 of JBDGPL010000142.1, forward strand.
GCCGGGATCGTCAGCACGACGCTGGCCCCGAGCACCACCACGGAGCCGAGGGACCCGCCGAAGACGGTGGCCTCGACGGTGGCCACCAGGGGAAAGACCGCGAGCGTCAGCCCGAACCAGGCGAAGAAGAACTGATAGACCCCCTCGACGGCGTCGTCGGCCATGGGCGGTCAACGGCGAGGGGCCACCTAACCGTTCCCCCGCTCGCCGTCAGTCCGACCGCCGGCGCTCCGACAGGTGTTCCCAGAGTTCCGCACAACCACACCCATCGGCGACGTCCTGGAGGTAGGCCTCGAGGGACTCCTCGTCGGCGTCGACCTCTCCGTCGGCCTGGACCTCCATCGACGGCCGCCTACGCGGTCTCGGCGATTAAAGCCTTCCGCGGAGGCGAACTCCGCCGTCATCTCGGACGCGGGCCGTGAGTCCGTTCCCCGGCGGTCAGCCACGGGCCCTTAAAGGAGCTAGTCCGTTGTCGGCCAGTGCCTTGGACCCGGCGGCCCGACCACTAGGTACGTCATGCCCGTTGACTCTACCACCATCGACCGTGTTGCCGAGTACCTGCCCGCCACCCTCCGGCCGTCGAGACTCACGGAACGGCTCGAGCGCCGGCTGACCGCCCCGTTCCGCCGCACGTACGCTGTCTGGCTGCCCGAGGAGTAGCGCACCCCTTCTGTCGGCCGGATTCGAATCGGCCGACCGTTACCGCTCGGCCTCGGCCAGCGTCGACCGTACCAGCCGCTTGAGGGCCCGGCGGAGCAGGCGGCTCGCGGAGGGCTTCGAGATGTCCAGCGTCTCGGCGACCTCGCCGAGCGTCGCCCCGCGGGGCTCGTCGAAGTAGCCGGCGTCGAGCGCCACGAGCACCGCCTCCCGCTGGGCGTCGGTCAGGCCATACCGGTGCTCGAGGATGCTCCCGTACTCGTTGACGCGCACGAGCTCGACGTCGAGGTCGTGGTCCGTCGCGAAGTCCCAGAGTCCCCGGGCTGCCTCGCGATCGGGGAACCAGATCTTGAGCACCCAGGTCGTCCCCTCGTTCTCGAACTCGAGGATGACGCCGTTCCGCCTGACGATCTCCGTCGACAGGAGCACGGCGTCGGCCGCGTACCCGAGGGCATAGACGGCCTCGTCGTCCAGCCGGACGACCCGCTGGTAGGTGGCGACGGTCGGGTCGGCGTCGAGCCCGGCCTCGAACCGGTCGAAGTCCGCGGAGGTGACCGAGAAGAGGTAGCGGTCGCCCTGGGGGTCGGTTCCAGCCTCGCGGACCGGCCGGACGACCGCCGACTCGTCGTGGGCGACCGTCGCCGTGAGGGCGAGGTCGGGGTGGGCGACGCGGAAGACCGCCAGGATGTCGGACATCGTTCGGCTCGGTTCGAGTGCCGGTTCACGACGGGGGGCTATACGCGTTTGGCAACGTGCCGGCCGCCGGGCCTAGCTATATCCCCGCCCCGGGCGCGGTTCGGGCATGGACGCCACGGTCGACCACCGGCCGTCGTTCGCGCTGCTGACCGTCGATCTCGACGCGGGGGAGTCCGTCCGCGCCGAGGCCGGCGCGATGGTGGCCCACGACGACGGCATCGACGTGGAAACGAGCACCAGCGGCGGCCTGCTGGACTCCGTGAAGCGGTCCGTGCTCGGCGGGGAGTCGTTCTTCCAGAACACCTACACCGCCCGCGAGCCGGGGACGGTCTCGTTCGCGCCGCCCCTCCCGGGCGACGTGGTGCGACACGACCTCGCCGGGGAGCCCCTCTTCGTCCAGTCGGGCGCCTTCCTCGCCTCGGCCGCCGCCCTCGACCTCGATACCGCCTTCGGCGGCGCGAAGACGTTCTTCGGGGGCGAGGGGCTGTTCCTGCTCGAACTGTCTGGCACCGGGCCCGCCTTCCTCGCCTCGTATGGTGCCATCCAGGCCCGGGAGCTGGCCCCGGGCGAGCGCTTCGTGGTCGACACGGGTCACGTCGTCGCCTTCGAGTCATCGACGACGTTCGACGTTCGGCGCGTCGGCGGGCTGAAGTCGACGCTGTTCAGCGGCGAGGGGCTGGTCTGTGACTTCGAGGGGCCCGGCCGGGTCTGGCTGCAGTCGCGCAGCCAGGACGCGTTCCTCGCCTGGCTCGTCCCGCAGCTGCCGAGCCAGCAGCAGGGGGGCTGACCCGTGCCCACCGTCGGCGGCGTCGACCTCGGGGCGACGAACCTCCGGGCGGCAGTCGCGGTCGGCCGTGACGGCCCCGACGGCGTCGAGCGCCGACCCACCCCGCAGGGCGACGACGGGGAGGCGGTGGCCGCGAGTGTCACGGACGCGCTCGCGGACGCCAGCGCGATGGCGGGCCTCGACCCCGGGGAGCTGACAGCTGTCGGCGTCGGAACCATCGGCCCGCTGGACCGCGACGCCGGGGCCGTCGTCGAGCCGCCGAACCTGGCCGGCGTCGAGCGGATGCCCCTGCGCGACGAGCTGGCGACGTTCGTCGGTCGCGACCGCGTCTACGTCGAGAACGACGCCGTCGCGGGCCTCGTCGGCGAGCGGTCGGCGAGGGCGCACCCACCGGCGGACCTGGTCTACCTGACGCTGTCGACCGGCATCGGAGCGGGCGTCGCCGTCGACGGCCACGTCCTCCGGGGTCGCCGGGGCAACGCCGCGGAGGTCGGCCACCTCGTGGTCGACCCGGCGGGCCGGCGGACCTGCGGCTGCGGCCGGCCGGGCCACTGGGAGGCCTACTGCGCGGGCGCCGCCATCCCCGGCCTCGCCCGGGACCTGGCCAGCGGGGGCAGCCGCGGGACGGATCTCGACCTCGACGACCCCGCCCTCTCGGCCGCCGACGTCCTGGGGGCCGCGGGCGACGATCCCCTGGCCGACCGGGTCGTCGAGCGAGTGCGTGGGTACAACGCCATCGGCCTCGCGAACGTCGTCCACGCCTACGCGCCGGACCGCATCGCCGTCGGCGGCGCCGTCGCCCTCGAGAACCGGTCGCTGCTCGTCGACCCGATGGCGGGAGCCGTCGCCGAGCACGCGATCCTCGACGTGCCGGCCATCGAACCGGCGGTCCACGGCCACGACGCCGTCCTCCGCGGGGCGCTCGCGCTCGCCCGCTCCGGCGGGATCGATTCCCGTCCCTAATCCCCCGCCGCCAGCCCGCTGACGACCGACGCCGCCACCGCGCGGGCCTTCTCGGCGAGCGCCGGCGGGACGTGGCCGGCCGCCTCCGCGGCGTCGAGCTCGGCGTCGTCGAGCCGCTCGACGGTCCCGTCGGCGTGTCTGACGACGTCCACCTCGAGGTCGACGTAGGTCGCCGCGTCGGGGAACAGCTCGACGGGCGTACAGACGTTGACGTAGGTTCCCTTGACCTCGCCCCGTGCGTCCCGGTAGACCGTCGGATACCACCACCGGCCCTCCGCCAGGCGGGTCACCGCGACGTCGCCCGACTCCCGGGGAACGCCCAAGCCGTCGTAGTCGCCCCCGCCGCCAAGCTCCCGGCGTAGGGTCACCGTCTCGCCCTCCCGGTCGGTCACCTCGCCGACGCCGAGCCGATACCGCCGGCCGTCAGGCTTGCCGTGGGAGAGCGCCAGGTCGTCGCCGACGTCGGGTCCGAACTGCTCGGCGGCGACGCCGAACGGGAAGCCGGCCTCCCCGGGATCGTCGACCCAGCCCGCTGCCACAAGTGCCTCCACGAAGTCCACGGCACCGCTCGCCGTGCTGCCGGCCGCCTTGAGGCGGTGGTGGCCGGGCATCGTCGTCGTCACCCGCCGCCGGGTGTCGTCGAGGGCGAACCGCGACTCCCGACCGAACCAGACCCACGCCGTGGCCAGCGGGGGGTCGTCGCCGTCCCAGGCGGCGAGGGCGCCGGCGGCGCGCTCGGCGGCCAGCGCGAGGGCGTCGTCGAGGACCGCGAGGGGGGCGTCGGCGGCCGCGGGCTCGAACCGGACCGCCCAGCCCTCGGGCACGTCGGTCGAGAGCACGTCGAGCGACCGCACGAGCTCCTCGGCCCCGTCCTCGTCGTCCACGGCCGCGTGGGGCCCGTCGGCCCCCCGCACGAGGGTAACGGGGCCCGCGCTGGCCTCGAGACCGGTCCCGACCTCGGGACGGCGGTCGGCCCAGGGCGGGGCAGGCTCGCGGACCTGCACGCGGAGGGCGTCGTCCGCCTCGACGTGGCGGTCCGCCGCGTCGTAGGGCAGGAACCCCTCCCGCGGACCGAGGTCGACGACCGCACCGCTGCCGAGCGTCTCGGCCACCGTCGCCTCGAAGACACCCCCCGACGGGGCCGGGTCCGGCCACGACAGCGAATCCCGGGCGACGGTCGCCAGCCGGTCGCGGACGGGCTCGACCTCGTCCGGCGGGCCCGTCAGGCCCACGCCGAGCCGGTCGGGCGCGTCGTCGACGGTCACGGCCGCCGGCCCGTCGCCGAAGGCCGCGTCGAACCGGTCCGCGATGGCCGTCGAGGGCGCGACGACGTCGACCACCTCCCGCAGCTCCTCGGTCACGGCGGTCGCGTAGATGCCGCGCACGCGGACGCGAGGCACGTTCCGCCCGGTGGTAGGGCCCTGGGGGTCATAACATCGACCGGTCGGCGGGGACAGGCTGATACGCGCCGGGGATGAACGGTGGGGCATGCCCGACCGGCGGGATCCCGTGCAGGACGCCGACGACGGGGCCCACGACCTCTACGACGTCGTCACGTGGGAGCCCCGGACCTGGGTCGACCGCCTGTCGGTGCGCATCTACCGACTCCTGGTCGCGACCACGCGGGGCGCCGTCGTCCTGGTCGCGCTGGTCATCCTCGTCTCCCAGTTCGCCCTCACGGGCGTCGCCGCCCTGTCGAACCCCGCCATCGGGGTCTTCATCTTCCTCTCCGTCGTCCCGGCGGCCGTCATCGCGGCCTCCGTCTGGCGCTCCGACGTCACCCGACGCGAGCCCCTCGGGCTGCTCGTGGGGACGTTCCTGCTCGGCATCCTGTTCGCGAGCTTCGCGGCCGTGCTCAACGCCCTCGCCCAGCCGATCTTCCAGGTGATCCCGGTCGCCGGGGCGGCTCTTTTCTTCTACCTCGTGGTCGGCCCGGTCGAGGAGACCGTCAAGTGGCTCGCGGTCCGGCTCCACGCCTACCGGAGCGAGCAGTTCCGGGCCGTCGTCGACGGCGCCGTCTACGGCGCGGCCGCGGGGCTGGGCTTTGCGACCATCGAGAACACGCTGTACATCAGCCAGCAGTACCTCCAGGCCGTGCAAGCGGCCGGGGCCAGCGACGCCCTGATCCGGGCGGCCCTGCCCACCGCCGCGGTCCGGTCGTTCGCCGGGCCCGGCCACGTCATCTACTCGAGCTTCGCCGGCTACTACCTGGGACTCGCGAAGTACAATCGCGAGAACGCCGGCCCCATCGTCGTGAAGGGGCTGCTCATCGCCGCGTTCATCCACGGCACGTACAACGCCGTGGTCACCTCCCTGCCGGCCCTCGTGACCCTGGCGGGCCTCGGCATCGGGACCGGCGTCGCGTTCCTCGGGTTCGTCGTCGCCTACGACGGCCTGTTCCTCTACCTGCTGCTGCGCAAGATCCGGCGGTACCGGACCGCCTACGAGGCCACGGACGCCGGGCGAGATGCCGAGGCCGTCACCGATCCACCCTGACCGACGGCTTACGGCCGGTCGGCGAGCTGTCGCTCGACGTACTTCGCGATGACGTCGACCTCGACGTTGAGCCGGTCGCCCGGCTCGCGGTCCCCGAGGGTCGTCTCCCGATAGGTCGTCGGGATGACGGCCACGGTGAAACGGCCGGCCCCGTCGTCGAGCCCGGCGACGGTGAGGCTGACGCCGTCGAGGGCGATCGAGCCCTTCTCGACGACGTAGCGTTCGAGGCCGTCGGGGAGCGCGAACGTGTAGGTCCAGTCCTCGCCGACGGGCTCGACGTCGAGCAGCTCGGTCGTCGCGTCCACGTGGCCCTGGACGAGGTGACCGTCGAACCGGCCGTCGGCGGGCATCGCCCGCTCGAGGTTGACCCGGTCCCCGACGCCGCGGTCGCCGAGGCTGGTCCGGGCGAGGGTCTCGGCCGCGAGGAAGACCTCGAAGGCGTCCGCGGCGGCCGCCTCGACCGTGAGGCAGGCCCCAGAGACGCTCACGCTGTCGCCGGGCGCGAGCGCGTCGGCGAACGGGGCGGCCACGGACAGGCGCCGCCCGTCGGCGTCGGCATCGACGGCCGTCACCTCGCCCGTGGTCTCGACGATACCGGTGAACATGCGGACGGGTACGGCGCCGCGGGTCGAAAGCGTTCCGTCCCGCCGGAGCGGCGGCCTTTTGGCCCGGCGCTCGCAAGGCTGGACATGCGCGGACCGGGCGTCATCGGGACCGTCCAGCTGGCCGCCGTCCTGGCCCTGGCAGCCCCACTGCTGCTCTTCGGCCTCGACTGGCTGCTCGGCGGCCGGCCCGTGCTCGGCGCCACGTTCGTCGGCCTGGCCGGGATGATGCTATTGCTCCAATGGCGGCTGACGAACCCGCTGGACCCCGGCGACCTCGCGGAGGCGGCCGTCGAGCGGGTGACCGGAAAGCGGGAGTGACGGTCCCCGAGCCGCGACCCGCTTGCCGACGACACGATGGGGGCAGGTGACCGTCTCGGCGGCTTGTCGACGCGACGGCTCCCGACCGGGCTCAGACCGGCACCAGGAGCACCGGCACGGCGTGGGTGTCGAGGACGGCCTCGGTCATGCTCGCGTGGACGAGGCCGTCGATGGAGCCGCGCTCGACGTCCCCCATCACGACGTACTCGAGGTCGTCGGCCTCCTCGAGGACGGCGTCGACGAGCCGTTTGGCCGGCGAGACGTTGGTCTCGTCGGTGACGGGATCCCGCGGGTCGACCCGGACGGTCGCCTCGAGGTCCGGCGCCACATCGGCGACCACTGCATCGACCTCCGCCCGGAGCACGTCGGCGGGGGCCGACTCCGGCTCCTGGACGTGGTAGACCAGCAGGTCGTGGCCGGCAGCGCCGGCCTGCTCGGCCGCGAGCCGCAGGACGGCCTCCCGGTCGCCCGGCTCGCCGTACGCGACAAAGATGGTGCCCATGGCGGACGGTTCGCCGACGGGGCCAAAAGCGGTTCGGCGCGGTCGGCTAGTCGGTCGCCGACGGCGCCGGCGGCGTCTCGAGGGTCTCGGCGAGGAGGTCGTCGTTCGAGACCCCCTCCCGGATCTCGTTGCAGAGCAGGACGTCGATGGGCAGCGTCGGCGCCCCGCCGATGAGGTTCTCCATGACGACCAGCCGCTCCCTGGCCCGGCTCATGCCGACGTAGAAGACGCGGCGCTCGTTGTCGGTTAGGACCGGCACCGGGTTCGAGCCAGGCGTGAACTCGACGCCAGCGGGCACGGCGTCGTCGGGCGCCGTCGTGGCCATGTGCTCGACGACCTTCTCGGTCAGGTCGGTGGCGACGTAGACGTGGTCGGCCTCCCGGCCCTTCGCGGAGTGGATGGTCCCCACCCGGACCCGGTCCCGGGGCTCGTCGCGATAGTCGTTCGC
>JBDGPL010000143.1:0-8331 GCA_042219705.1 Halobacteriales archaeon
AGATGCCCGGCACGGGGTCACCCCGGTCGACCGCCAGGTGGTCGCCGACCTCGACGGACTCCATACGGGCCGGGATCGGGCGAGCCGAATTGAACGTATCGACCGCCCGCCGGGCCGTAGGTTTATCCGCCATCCCGACCCACCCCCGTCCCGATGGGTGCGTCCGCCGAGCTCGAGGGGCCGGTACCGGAGCTGGCGGGCCGCTGCGCCGCGGCCGCCGACCGACTGCAGCACGCCGACGACGTGCTCGTCGTCTCCCACATCGACGCCGACGGCCTCACCAGCGCCGCCATCGCGACCGAGGCGGTCCGGCGGGCCGGCGTGCCGGTGCGAACCGCCTTCTGCGACCAGCTCGACGCCGACGAGGTCGCCGCTGCGGCGGAAGCCGCCACGGACGTCGTCTGGTTCACGGACTTCGGCAGCGGTCAGCTGTCCCACGTCCTCGAGCACGCCGAGGCCGGGGCGTTCGACCCGGTCGTTGCCGACCACCACCAGCCCGCCGACGTCGACGCCGACCCGGACTGGCACGTCAACCCGCTGCTCGAGGGGCTCAACGGCGCGTCGGAGCTCTCCGGTGCCGGCACGACCTACGCCGTCGCCCGCGCCCTGGGCGGGGCGGCCAACCGCGACCTGGCGGCGCTCGCCGTCGTCGGCGCCGTCGGGGACATGCAGGCCACCTCGGGGGCGCTCGTCGGGGCCAACGAGGCCATCGTCGAGGAGGGCGTCGCGGCCGGCGTCGTCGAGACCGGCCGGGACCTCGCCCTGTACGGCAAGCAGACCCGACCGCTGCCGAAGCTGCTCGAGTACGGCAGCGAGGTCGACATCCCGGGCATCTCGAACGCCGAGGACGGCGCGCTTCGGTTCCTCGACGGCCTCGGCCTCGAGCTGAAGGCCGACGGCGAGTGGCGGACCTGGGCCGACCTCGACCGCGAGGAGCGGACCGCCGTCGTGAGCGGGCTGGTCCGCCGGGCCGTCGACCGCGGCGTCCCCGCGGGCAAGATCGACGGCCTCGTCGGCACGACCTACGAGCTCGCCGAGGAGGCTCCCGGGACCGAGCTGCGCGACGCCAGCGAGTTCTCGACGCTGCTCAACGCCACCGCCCGGTACGAGCGCCCCGACGTCGGGCTGGCGGTGTGTCTGGGCGACCGCGAGGCCGCGCTGACCCGGGCCCGACGGCTCCTGGCGAACCACCGCCGTAACCTGTCGGAGGGACTCGAGCTGGTTCGCCAGTCGGGCATCACGAAGGCGGCCCACCTCCAGTGGTTCCACGCCGGCGACCGCATCCGGGAGACCATCGTCGGCATCGTCGCCGGGATGGCCCTCGGCACCGAGGCGGCCGACGCCGAGCGGCCCATCGTCGCCTTCGCCGACGCCGACGAGGGCGAGGTGAAGGTCTCCGCCCGGGGCTCGGGCCCGCTCGTCGGCCGGGGCCTCGACCTCTCGGCAGTGATGACCGAGGCCGCGGCGGCCGTCGGGGGCGAGGGCGGCGGCCACGACATCGCCGCCGGGGCGACCATCCCCGCGGGCGAGGAGGACGCCTTCCTCGAGGCCGCCGGCGCGCTGATCGCCGAGCAGCTCGGCGGGGACGGCGGCTGAGCCGTCACCCCTCGACGTCGAGCACCGCCAGGTCCGCGTCGAGCTCGAGCCGGACATTGTCGCCGTCGAGCTCGGTCGTGACCCGCACGCGGGCCGGGTCGGTCGAGAGCACCTCGACGGTCGTGCTCGCCCGGGACAGCAGCTCGGTGAGGTGGTCGAGGTCGTTCGCGCCGTACTGCAGGGACAGCCCGCGGTCGTAGCAGAAACCGACGACCCGGGGATGATACTTCGCGACGCCGCCCAGCGTCGACCTGGCCCAGTCCTTGCAGACGCTACACCGGAACCGGGCGATGACGCGGGCGCGGCGGCCACACCGCCCACAGAGCCCATCGTCGTCCTCGTGGTCCGCACAGACGTCCAGCTCGCGCTCGACGGGGCCGGTGCAGGTCGGACAGACCCCCTCGATCATGCTGTGGACGTGCTGGAACGTCCGGACCCACCCGGCGGCGTAGACCTCGGCCGGGGTTCGGTCGGTGAGCCCGGCCGGGTCGAGCGCGAACTGGCCGAGCTGGCCCGAGGGGCGGTCGTCGGCGCCGGGCCACAGCCCCTCACACTCGGTACACCGGACGTGGACCCAGCCGTCCGCGTAGCGCACCTCGACCGGCCCGCCACAGAGGGTGCAGGACGCCTCGACCCGCGCGGGCTCGCGCTCGGGCGTCTCGAGGCCGGCGCCGGCGATGACCGACCGGACGAGCTTGAGGCCGGCGTCGGTGAGGCGGTAGCCCGCGTCGGTCGACGTGACGAAGTGGCCGTCGAGCCGGTCGAGGTGGTAGTTGAACTGGCCGCTGTCGGCCGTCCCGACGCGCTCGCGCAGCTCGGAGAACCGGACCGCTGGCGGCGGTTCGAAAGGCTCGTAGCGCTCCCAGAGGGCCACGAGGATGGCCAGCCGGGTCTCGTTGCCGAGAAGTTCGAACGCCTCGGTCGCCCGGTCGCTCGTGCCGACCGCCTGCAGGGGTGACTCGGCCGGGCCGGATGCGGTCATGGCCGAGGCAGGGCAACCCGGCGCTTAAACGTTGGTCGCGGTGGGCCGCGCCATCGCCCCGGGCTACGGCCGGTCGGCCGCCTCCCGGAGCCGCCCGACGAGCGCGTCGACGGCGCCCGAGAGCGCCCCGGCGCCGAAGCCGGCCACGACGAGGGCGCCGACCGCGTCGAAGACGAGGTCGACGACGGTGTCCGCGAGGCCGTACTGGTAGAGCAGCGGTCCGTAGCCGTACGCCTCGCCCAGCGTGCGGGCCGCGAACTCCAGCACCTCCCAGAGCACCCCCAGCGCGAGCGTGAACAGGAGGACGAAGGCGACCATGAACTCCCGGGGGAGGTAGATGGCGTCGGAGTGGACGTCGAGGGCCCGGGCCGCCACGTACCCGACGCTCGCCACGACGGCGGCCGAGAGCGTGTGGGTCAGGTGGTCCCACCACCAGACGGTCCCGTAGGGACCGAGCATGCCGACGGCGTGGAGCAGGACGGTCGCCGTGAGCCAGACGGTCGCCGCCGGGGACAGGGTGAGCCGGTGATCGCGCTGGAGGACCGCCGGCAGCAGCGTCACGCCGAACGCCAGCAGGGCGTTGATGACCACGCTGGCGTTGGGCAGCCAGGCGCCCGCCAGGAGGACGACCAGGATGGCGGCCTGCATGGCCCGATTCAGCCCCCGGAGCATGCACGGCGACCGGGCGGCGGGCCACATGACCGCCGCTACGGGGCCGGCGACCGTAACGCTTGGTGGCCAGGCCGCCACGGTTCGTGATAGCACCCCACATAACGGCGCGACGAGCCTAAATACGCCAGCGCGTTATCCCCGACCATGATGGCCACCACCCACGCGCTCGTCGGGCTCGCCGTGGGCTCCGTGGCCGCGGCCCTGGAGCCGGCGCACGCGCCGGCCGCGCTCGCGGCGGGGCTCGTCGGCGGGACGTTCCCCGACCTCGACCTCTACGCCGGCCACCGGAAGACGCTGCACTTCCCCGCCTACTACCCGGCAGCCGCGGTCCCGACCGCCTGGCTCGCCGTGGCAGCCGGCCACCCCGTCGCCACGGCGGCCGCCGTGTTCCTCGCCGCCGCGGCGCTGCACTCGGCCATGGACGTCCTCGGGGGCGGCCTCGAGCTTCGGCCGTGGCGCGGCACCTCCGACCGGGCCGTGTTCGACCACCGGCGGGGTCGCTGGCTCGCCCCCCGGCGGTGGATCCGGTACGACGGCGCGCCGGAGGACCTGGCGCTGGCGGCCGGCATCGGCCTGCCGCTCGCGACCGTCCTCGACGGGCCGTGGCCGGTCGTGGTGGGGGCCATCCTCGCGGTGTCAGCGGCCTACGTGCTCCTGCGCAAGCCGCTGGTCCGGCTCGCCGATCGCCTCGTGGGGCGGCTCCCGCTCCGGGTGCTGCGGTACGTCCCCGAGCGGTTCCTCGAGGGCCTGGAGCCAGCCGAACCGGCAACCGGCCCGGCCGCCGACTGACCGGCCGTCCGCCGCTGGGCTCAATGCGCTCGGCGCGGTAGGGACGACCGATGGACCACGTGCTGGTCCGGTACAGCGAGATCGGGACGAAGTCCCGGCGGGTGGCCGGCCGGATGCGGGACCGGCTGCGCGACCGGGTCGCCGAGCGGCTGGCCCACGAGGGCCACGGCGACGCCGCGGTCGACACGATCCCGGGCCGGGTCCTCGTCGGCACCGGGGCGGCCCGGGAGGTCGCGCCGGCCCTCGCGGAGCTGCCCGGGGTGGCCTCCGCGTCGCCGGCCCGCCGGGTCCCGGCCGGGTTCGACGCCATCGCCGCGGCCACCGACGACCTCGACGTCGACTCGCCATTCGCGGTCAGGGCCAACACCGCCGGCGACCAGCCGTTCACCAGCGAGGAGCTCGAGCGGCGCCTCGGCGCCCACATCCAAGCGCTGACCGGCGCCGACGTGGACCTCGAGGCCCCGGCGACGACCGTCGAGGTCGACGTCCGCCAGGCGGGCGCGTTCGTCTTCACCGAGCGGTATGCCGGCCCGGGTGGCTACCCGGTCGGGAGCCAGGACCCGCTGGTCGCCCTCATCAGCGGCGGCATCGACTCGCCGGTCGCCGCCTACGAGGCCATGACCCGGGGGGCCGACATCGTGCCGGTCTACTTCTACAACAAGCCGCTGGCCGCCGGCGACCACGTCGCCCGGTTCGAGTCGGCGCTGTCGAAGCTCGTCCGGATGCACCCGGCGAAGACCTGGCGGTACCGGCTCGTCGACCTGGAGCCGGTCAACGAGGCCCTCATGGCCGTCGACTCGGGGCGAATGGTCCTGCACCGGCGGGTGCTGTTCCGCGTCGCCGAGCACGTCGCCCGGGAGACGGACTGCGTGGGCCTCGTGACCGGCGAGTCCCTCGGCCAGAAGTCCTCCCAGACGGCGGCCAACCTGGCGGTGACCTCCGCCGCGACCGAGCTGCCCGTGCACCGGCCGCTCATCTCGGCCACCAAGGACGACATCGTCCGCCGCGCCCGCGAACTCGGGACGTTCGAGGACGCCGTGGTCGACTCGGCCTGCCGGACCATCGCGCCCGACCACCCGGCCACGCGGTTGGGCGCCGACCGGTTGGCCGACCTCGAGGCGGCGGTGGACCTCGACGCGCTGGTCGAGACCGCCATCGAGCGGATCGAGGTCGTAGATCTGTAGGGGTCGGGCGGGGGGACGGCGGACATCGGGGACGGTGTCGGCCGGTCCGTGGCGTGATGGCGGTGCCGTGGAGTGGGTGGGCGGTGCCGGAATCCGATTTTTTATATAGCGATATAGTGTTTAAACGAATTCGCTTTTATATAAACCGCCCCCACCGGCGGGCCCGATGGAGAAGCTGACCGGCTGTCGAGGAGAGCCAGGTTGGAGCCGAGGAGGCCAGACGAACCATCCCGCGGAGCGAATCCCAGGGGTCGACCGATCGCCGGCGACCCATACTCACCCCGCCGACCCAGTCGAGCTCGGTCCCGGCCCCGACGAACGGGGTGGCAGGACCCACGGATCCACCCAGTTGACTGACTGCCACGTGGACTGGGCCGGCGACGGACCGCGAACGTCCCTCCTCGGGGCGAATCACGCGCAACGTGTCCGTCCGTATCGACCGGACACCGGCCGGGGACGGGGATAGCCACGCGAACGCCCCGGTGTGGGACCGGCCGCCGACGGGGCTCAAGGGTTCGTCGATAACGCCCCCGGCGTCTATTTGAACTCGACAGCATATACCGGAGGCTTGTTCCCGATACATCGAGCCACGTGGGAGGGGAAGGCTCAACCGCCCACCGGCGCGGCAATTCCGCCGATCAATAAACTATATTTCGCGATACAAAAACGTAGGTTCTCGGGAATCGTCCGGCCTGGGTCAGCACGTCGTGGAAAGCTGACCGGCTACGGTCCCAGTCCCTGGGCCTCCAAATCAGGGTCGGCCAGCCACGTATCGAGGGATCCGTGACGCCTTCGAACGAGCACCACGGACAGGTTACCGCCGGATTTCGAGGAAGGCCCCCTCGCAAGGTCGTTTCGTAACGACGTGTTAGCTCCAGCAGCCGATTGATACAGGAGAGCACGACGGCTCGCCGATGATCCGCGGTGAGATCACCGTTGAACGGTGACGAACCCACCCAATCGGGCGCTCCGAATTCGGGAAGAACTCGACGAGCAACCGTGACGAACATCCCGAGGAGCGTTTTTATATCGTGTTATGCGATTTATTACATCCGTAAACGGTAATCTGACCGGCCGTCTTCGGGGGCGAGGATGCTCCGCGTCCCGTCGTCGAGGGTCCCGGTGGCTCGTGGATATCCGAACCGATCGACGGGAGGCCGGTTTTCTGGACGGAGGTCCACGCCCCACTCGGGAAAACTCTGCGAGTCTACCGTACCTGCTTGCGGCAAGCACGGGAGGGAAGATCGAGAGCACCCTCGAAGGCCGCATCGACGAACGGGTGAACAGGGATCACTCCTGGTTGAAACCGCCCATCGGCGGGTGACCCGTCACTGCGATCGCACAGACGGAGGACAGGACCGGCAGCGGCACTGTTCAATTAAAACCAAGAGTAATAATTCGATAGAAATTAAATCCGATTTCGGGAAACCATCGATGCAGAACCTGAGATAGACCAGTTCAAACGAATCGCCGATCGCAAATTAGGTCAATCTCTCGTGGAATCGCATGACGTGCATCATCCAATACTGAACAGCACCCGCCAGCTGGTGGCTTTTTTAAATAATAAACTATATAGCGCAATATGAAAACGACCGCTCCCGCCCCATGACGGAGCTCAGCAACCATTGAACCCAGCGATGAGAGCCACCGCGAAGCCACGCCGTCGGAATGGCCCCAATCCCATCGACGGCGTCCGACCGGCGTTCCGCTGTGGCGGACGACGAGCCCGTGACCGTATGTTCCGACCTCGCCCGTACAGTTTCACGAGTCCGCTCGAGACCGAACAGTTCGACGGCCCGCCGAGAGAACGCTGAAGGCCAAATCGGCGGCGAGTCCCTATCTCGGGGCGAATTCAACGGAGATCACGGCGTTTTCGCGAATCCGTCGGTGATTCAGAGACCACGCCGTTTCCCGGGTGACGCACTCGCCACGGGAATTCCGGGGGACGAATCTTTTTGTATCGTCGTATTTGGTTTATCGAGACCGGACAACCCGCGACGATTACCACGACGGCGGCGGTATCGATCCGGCCGGGCGCACATGGACTTCCCTACCCCGATGGCGAGAGGTTACGACACCGGGATCGCCGGCCCGCGTGATCAACCCGGATCGACCGTCCTCACCGGCTCGACCCCATACGAAACGCCGTGGGCACCCGGGACACCTTCCACCCCATGCGATCCCTCAGTGCTGTGGCAACCGAATGGCGAGAGCCGAACGGACTCGTTGGGGTGGCCCCATTGATTTTCTCGCCGGGCGCACCGCGCTATTCCCCCAGGCATCATCCGGCGATTCTCGCGACGGGTTTCTCGGTGGCGTTAGCCAGACATTGGCAAGCCGACACCCACGAGGGGCGGCCTGCCCGACCCGGCCCCTTTCAACAGGGATTTCCTTCCGGGTAAGCCCCCGGAAACCGAACATAATCGGGTGTTTGGCGGTATAAATCGGATAACGCTCTATAAAAACCGGTCCCACGGCGATGATGCCGAGCCGACGCCCTCACTCGAGATGACATCGACCGGTGCATCGCCCACGCTCGGCTCCCGCGCCTTCCCAATCGGCCCCGGCTCGCACCCCCGCTGCTTTACCCGCCGGACCACGATATGGAGGGTATGGCCGCCTTCGACCCGGAGAAGTTCGAGGACAAGTACGTCCACTACCTCCCGGAGCTAGAATCCGCGTACAAGCGGGCCTTCGAGGTCATGAACGACCGGTACGACTCGGAGCTCGTCCACGCCATCGACCAGCAGGTCCTGAACGAGAGCGAGCCGTACTACGAGGGCGACGGGGCGTTCCGTATCGAGCTGCCCGACGAGCCGTTCGACCGCCTCGAGGGCGTCGTCGCCAGCGAGGAGCGGTTCGACGCCGTGCTGGAGGAGTACCGCTCGCGGCTCCGGCAGGAGCTACGGCGAACGTTCGGGTTCGAGGAGTAGCCGGACCCAAAGGGCTTAGGCCGTGCGTCACCAACGGTGGCCCATGAGCACCGAGACGGCGGCGGACGAAGAGGACCTCCGCGACCGCATCAGCAACTTCCTGATGCGGAACTTCCCTCAAATCCAGATGCACGGCGGCAGCCACGCCATCAAGGACCTCGACGCCGAGGCCGGC
>JBDGPL010000144.1:0-3906 GCA_042219705.1 Halobacteriales archaeon
CCCCGGTGCCGTAGTGCAGCGCGTGGGTCAGCACGTGGACCTGGGCGTCGTCCCAATCGACGTACTCCCCGTCGAGCCAGATGGTGTCCACGTCCATGTCGTCGAAGACGGCCATGGTCGGTCGTTGAGCGGGTGTTCCCTTAATACGGTAGGAATCAGGCGACTTGGGGCGACCGCTCGGCTTGCCCTGCCGCCCGGCGGGACCAGCGACGCGTGTCTCGCGCCGGACCGCCCTGCGAGCCGGCGCTGACTGCAACGGCTCTTTGAGCCTCCGTGGGGTCTTTTGAGCCCCCGCCGAGCACCGGGGGCATGCCACCACATCAGCTGCCCGACGCGCCGGCGGGCCGGCTCCGCTGGGCGCTCGACGAGAGCCTCGACGTCGCCGGCATCCTCCTGGTCTGGGCCGGGGTGGCGGCGCTGCTCTGGGTCGGCCTGACGCTGCTCCGGGTCGTGCTGGCCCGGCTCGGCGCCGAGTCGCTCCGGCTCCTGTACGAGCTGCTCCAGCGGGTCGACCTCCTGTGGCCCGCCGTGACCTGGCTCGCGGTCGCCACGACGGCGCTCCACGTCGTCGTCCGGGCCGGGACGCTGCTCATCGACCGGTCCCGGGCGACCGGCTGAGGATGGCCCCCTACACGCCTCTCCTGCGTCCCGGGCGGTACTTCGCCGACCGGGAGGTCGACTTCTTCCGGGTCATGGTCCTGGTCGGCCTGCTGGTCGCCGCCGGGCCGATGACCATCTACGGGGTCGGGTGGGTCGTGACCGACGCCGTGGACGGGACGCTCCGCGTCGACAACCCGGCGCGGCCGCCCGAGGCGTTCTGCGACGAGGACGACGGGGCCTTCGCCGACGAGCCGGGCTGCAACGAGCCGAAGCAGGTCGAGCGGGACGTCGACGCCCTCATCTGGGAGGCGATGGGCGAGTTCGCCGGGCCCGGCTTCATCGCCTACCCGCTGGGACTGCTCGTGGTGACCCTCCTGCTCCACGGCGGCGCCGGGCTCTACGGCACCGAGCAGGGCTGGTTCCCGACGTTCGCCGTCGCGGCGTGGGGGCTCATCCCGGCGGTGCTCGGCGTCGGCGTCGCGCTGGTCGCCCTCGCGCTGACCGTCGACCCCGTCACGGTCGCCCCCGGCGACGACGTCGGCGCGGCCCTCCAGCCCCTGGAGGCACAGATCCGGGCGGTCAAGCCTTACCGGGCGTTCGTGACCGCCACGACGGCGGCCTGGGGCGGGTACATCTGGCGGGCGGGCCTCGTCGAGCAGCAGGGGCTCCCGGCGATCGAAGCGTCTATCGTGGCCGGCGTGGTGGCCGTGCTCTACGCCGCCGTGGGGCTGCTGTGACGCGGGACCGCGACCCCTCCGCGCGGCTCCACGGGGCGGCTCGGACACGACCCAGGAGGGGTCGCATCGGCGGTCTGGCTGCCGGGCACCGCGGCCCCGACGGAAGCGAACCATTTTCGTCGCGCCGGCCCGACGCGCCACGACCATGACCGAGGCGGCCGTGCGGGTCGAGGACCTGCACAAGTCCTACGGCGACGTCCGGGCCCTGCGCGGGGCCACCTTCGAGGTCGCCCCCGGGGAGATTTACGGGCTCGTGGGGCCCAACGGCGCGGGCAAGACGACCACGCTGCAGACGCTCGCGACCCTGCTCCGCGTGGGCGACGGCGAGGTGGCTGTCTTCGGAGCCGACGTCGAGGCGGACCCGAACGCGGTCCGCGAGGCGGTCCGGTACCTCCCCGAGGAGGCCGGGGCCTACGGGAACCTCTCCGGCCGAGACAACCTCGCGTTCGTGGCGGGGTTCTACGCCACGGGCGACGAGCGCGACCGGATGGTCGAACGGGGGGTCGAGATCGCCGACCTGGGCGACCGCCTCGACGACCGCCCCGACGAGTACAGCAAGGGGATGACCAGGAAGCTCCTCCTGGCGAGCACGCTCATGACGGAACCGCGGCTGGCCATCCTCGACGAGCCCACCGCGGGGCTCGACGTCGAGAACTCCCGCGACGTCCGCGAGATCATCAAGGCGTTCCCCGGGTCGGACCGCAGCGTCCTGCTCTCCTCACACAACATGCTCGAGGTCGAGTACCTCTGTGACCGGGTCGGGCTGCTCGCCGACGGCGCCATCGTCGACGTCGGGACGCCGGACGATCTGGTCGAGCGGCACGGCGGGGCGAACCTCGAGGAGGCCTTCCTGGAGGCGACCGCATGAGGGCCTTCCTGCGGCTCCTCCGCAAGGAGATCCGGGAGCTGCTCCGGCCCCGCTACCTGCTCCCCATCCTCCTGGTGCCGGTCGTCTTCGTCGCCATGGGACAGGGCTTCGGGAGCGTCGAGGAGCAGCTCGACGCGCGGCCGACGGTGGGCGTGATCAACGCCGACGACGGCCCCTACGGCGAGGTCGTCGTCGAATCGCTGGAGTCGAACGCCGAGGTCGCCGACGCGGCCGAGGACGGCGACCCCGAGCGGGCGCTCGAGCGCGTGCGGGCCGAGGGCGGCACGACGCTGTTCGTGATACCGGCCGACTTCACCGAACGGATCGAGGCCGGCGAGCCCGGCGGGATCCGCCTGTACGCGGCCGTGGAGTCGGTGAGTATCGTCGGCATCGCGTCATCGGCCCGGACCGAGGCCCTTCTCCAGGACGCGGGTCGGCAGGTCACCCTCGCGGTCACCGGCGCCTCGCCGGCCGCGTTGGACCCCATCGAGCCGACGTACACGACCTACGTCAAGGGCCGGGCCATCGACGCCTCGCCGGCGGCCATCTCGGGGTCGTTCACGGCGAGCTTCATCTTCATCCCCATCGTCATCGCCATCGTCATCCTGTTCTCCGGCCAGATGGTCATGAACGCGATGGCGGTCGAGCAGGAGAACAAGACCCTCGAGACGCTGCTGACGATGCCCGTCAAACGCCGGACCATCGTCGCTTCGAAGTTGGTCGGCGGCGCCCTCATCGGCCTCGTCGCGACCGCCATCTACACGGCGTCGTTCTACTACTACGGGACGTCCTTCGGGAGCGGGGGCCTCTTCGGCGGCGGCCGTATCGGGCCGGGCTTCGGTCCCGGGGAGTACGCCCTCATCGGCGCCTCCATCTTCTTCGCCCTCGTCGGGGCGCTGGCCCTCACGCTCTGTCTGGGTATCTTCGCGAGCGATCGGCAGGGCGCCCAGATGCTCCTGCTGCCGCTCGCCGCGCTCGTCTTCCTCCCGACGCTGGCGACCATGTTCGCCGACGTCAGTACCCTATCGCTGCCGCTTCAGGCCGTGCTCTACGCCATCCCCTTCACCCACCCCGTCATCGCGCCGAAGCACCTGCTGTTCGAGAACGTCGGCGTCGTGCTGGCGGGCATCGCCTACGAGGCGCTCTTCGCCGCGGCCATGATCGGCCTCGCCGTCTGGCTGTTCAACTCCGACCGGCTGGTCACCGGCAGCACCGGCCGGCTCGGGGCCCTCCTCTCGTTCATGCAGCGGTAGTCCCGGGCGGCGCCACAGGTGGACCGCCCGAGCGACCTTCGACGGCTGGCCGCCGCTCACCCGAACGCCTCGATGACTGCGGCGCCCTCGACGTAGGGCAGGCCGTGGCGGTCGGCGTAGGCGCGGGCGTCGTCGGGCGTCAGCGCCTCGCCGGTGGCGTCGTCGAGCATCTCACAGACCACGGCCGCCGGCTCGCGGTCCGCCGCGGCGGCCAGCGTCACCGCCAGCTCGGTGTGGCCCTGCCGCGCCGCGAGCGACGGGGCGGCCCGCAGGAGATGCACGTGGCCGGGCGCCCGGAACTCTTCGGCGAAGTCGTCGACGCCGTAGTCGCCCGCGGCCGTCGCCTCGGCGGCCCGCCCGAGCGCGGCGATGGTCCGGGCGCGGTCGCGGTCGGTGATGCCGGTGTAGGTGTCGACGTGGTTGACCGACAGCGAGAACGACGACCGGT
>JBDGPL010000145.1:0-13493 GCA_042219705.1 Halobacteriales archaeon
CCCTGGAGGTCAAGGAGACCGAGATCGACGCCGAGGTCAACGTCACCGACCCCGAGCAGCTCCAGCAGTTCCTCGACCAGGAGGAGCAGCAGCTCCGCGAGCTCGTCGACCACCTGGTCGACGTCGACGCCGACGTCGTGTTCTGTGGCAAGGGCATCGACGACATGGCCCAGCACTTCCTGGCCCAGGAGGGCATCATCGCGGCCCGCCGGGTCAAGGACTCCGACCTCACGGCGGTCGCGCGCTCCACCGGCGCCCGCATCGTCTCCAACGTCGAGGATATCTCCGCGGACGACGTGGGCTTCGCCGGCTCGGTCGCCGAGAAGGACATCGGCGGCGACACCCGCCTGTTCGTCGAGGAGGTCGAGGACGCCAAGTCGGTCACCCTCGTGCTGCGCGGCGGCACCGAGCACGTCGTCGACGAGGTCGAACGCGCGGTCGAGGACGCCCTCGGCGTCGTGACCGTGACCATCGAGGACGGCGAGGTGCTGCCGGGCGGCGGCGCCGTCGAGACCGAGCTCGCCCTCGGGCTGCGCGACTTCGCCGACTCCGTCGGCGGCCGCGAGCAGCTCGCCATCGAGGCCTTCGCCGACGCCCTGGAGGTCATCCCGCGCACCCTCGCGGAGAACGCCGGGCTCGACCCCATCGACAGCCTGGTCGACCTCCGGTCCCAGCACGACGCCGGCGACGTCGCCGCCGGCCTGGACGCCTACTCCGGCGACATCGTCGACATGGAGGACGAGGGCGTCGTCGAGCCGCTGCGCGTGAAGAGCCAGGCCATCGAGTCCGCCACCGAGGCGGCCGTCATGATTCTCCGCATCGACGATGTCATCGCCGCCGGCGACCTGAAGGGTGGCGGCGGCGACGACGAAGAGGGCGAAGGCCCGCCCGCCGGCGGCCCCGGCGGCGGTATGGGCGGCATGGGCGGCGGCATGGGTGGCATGGGCGGCATGGGCGGTATGGGCGGCATGGGCGGCGCGATGTGACGCCGGCCGCCTGAGCCCAGTCCCCCCACGCGCCCACGCCGACCGTTCCAGCCCGAATCGCCCCTCGACCGGTTCTCCTTACTCCTTCCTGCCGAGTAGCGGGGCCGCCGCGAACCGCCTGGTCGTACTGAGCTGTACTGAATTGTACTGAATCCGGCGCCGACTCGCGGGCGTCGCCTCGACGCCGGTGGCCGGGACGACGGGTCGTCCGCGTGGCCGTCGGCGCTGGGTGAAACGGCCATTGTAGCCTGCCCGGGGCCTATAGACCGTCGGAATCAATCGGCGACCATGCGACGGCGGACGTTCATCGCGGCGGTCGGCCCGCTGCTGGGAACCGGGCTGGCGGGCTGTCTGGCCGACGCGGCCCCCGGAACCCCGGAGGCCTCGCCGGCGGCCGGCGCAGACGACGCCCCAGACGGTCCCGCCACGGTGACCGGGCTCGGCACGCCGAGGGCCCCGCTGGTCCACTGGAACTTCGCGTTCGACCGTCCGGCCGGGACGATGACCGTGGTTCACGACCGTGGCGAGGTCATCCGGGCCGAGCCGACCGACCGGCTCGAGCTGGTCCACCGGACCGGGCCGGACCACCCCGTGCCCACCGACGCCACCCTGACCCCGACCCGGACGCCGGTCGTGCGGCGGTGGACCTGGCGTGAGGCCGGGGGCGACCCGTTCCCGGTCCGGCCGGGCGACGCGGCGACCGTCGACGGCGTCACGCCCGGGGACACCGTGGCCGTCCGGTGGTACGGAACCCGCCACCACGAGGCGGGCGTGCTGCTCGAGTCGGTCACCCTCGCGCCGGTCGAACGCTGACCGCGGGGGCCCGGGGGCGTGGTCCGGACGGGCGTTCGGGGCCCTCCACGCCGTCAGCGGATGGCGACCGAGGCGTAGCCGACCACCCGGCTCCGGTCGCCCGCGGTCTGGCCGCTGGTGGCGTACTGCAGGCGGACGCCCTCGCTCGCCCCGAGCCGCTCGGCGGCGGTCAGGCCGGCCACCGTGGCCCAGGGGCCACACATCGTGTGGCCGTCCCGAACCGTCCGCATCACCGCGTCGACGTCGAGGGCCGCCAGGGCGTCGACGACGGGCTCGTCGGCGGCGACGGCGTCCTCGTGGGACTCGTAGTGGGTCAGGTCCGTCGAGGCGACGACCGCGGCGTCGCGGCCGGTCGTCTCGACCGCCGCTCCGATGGCCCGGCCGAGCGCCGCCGCCCGGTCCCGACCCGGCCGGGTCAGACAGACCGGCACCACGGCGACGTCGTCGAGCACGGACTGCAGGAACGGGAGCTGCACCTCGATTGAGTGCTCCCCGGCGTGGGGGCCGGCGTCGACCGTGGCCGCGTCCGCGGCGTCGACGATGGCGGCGGCGAGCTCGCCGTCGACCGGGACCGTCCCGAGGGGCGTCCGCCAGCGGTTGTGGGGGGCGACGGCCACGTCGGGACCCCGCCCCTCGTGGTTCGGCCCGAGCACGACGACCGTGTCCGGACCCGCGCCCCGGCCGAGCGCGGCGAACCCGTGGGCGGCGACGGGCCCCGAGAACGGGTACCCGGCGTGGGGGGAGACCACCGCCGTCGGCCGGGGGGCGTCGTCGTCAGCCTCGCCGGGACGTCCCGGCCCCAGCTCGTGGTTGAAACACGCCTCGAGCTGCTCGCGAAGGCCGTCGGCCGTCCCGGCGTAGAACCGGCCGGCGACGGCCGGCTGTCGCTCCTCGTGGTTGGCGGGCCGGCCGCCATCCGTCATGGGCCGGCCGTCGGTCGACGTGGACGTCGACGGCTCGCCGGGGTCGGCGTCCGACCGCCCGGAGGCGGACGCGGCATCAAACCGGCGCTCGACCACCTCGCCGCCGGGCGCACGCTCCGCGAACGAGCGGGCGGTGAACCGCCGGACCTCGACGTCGTCCGACCGCCAGGCCGTCCCCGGAAGCCCCGCCTTCCGACACCCCGCGGCGAGGAACGCCCGGGCGTCGAGGTCCCGGTCGACGGCGACCTGGGGGAGCAGCAGCCCCTCGCGGCGTCCCATCCGGACGACGAGGCCGTCGCGCCCGACGGTGATGGCGTCGGGAAGCGCCCCGGACGCGTCGACGTCGACGGCTGTCGGCGGGGAGAGGACCGTCACGGTGACTGTCACGTCGTCGAGCTCGGCCGGCGAGACCGGCGGGAAGCGGGGATCGTTCGCCGCGGCGTCCACGGCGGCCTCGGCGACGACCCGCGCCACCGGGTCCCCGGGTTCGAGGCGGCCGCAGCAGCCGCGGAGGCGGCCGTCGCGCTCGAGGGTCACGAACCCGCCACCGGCGGTTGCGGATACACCACGGTCGTCGGACGTCGCCAGACCGTCGGCTCGGGCGGCGCGCTCGACGGTAGCCCTGGCGAGCGAGACGAGTTCCCGACCGGCGTCCAGGTCGAGGGCGTCGGGGAGCGGCGTGTCGTCGGTCCCCCGGCGCCGGTCCCCCGACCCCGGTATCGAGGGTCCCACCATCGCCCGGGGCGTATGGCAGGCTCCCGGAAAGCGGGCGGGCCGATTCTCGCGTGCTGGGAACGGCTCCGGCCAGTGCCGGCCGTCGCCCTCGTGGCCGTCAGTCCGGGTCGGTCTCAAGCTCGAACTGGCGGTACTCGACCGGCGCGTTCAGGACGACGCTGGTGTTGGTCTCCTTGATCTCCGGGTCGGTCAGCAGCGCCTTGATCTGGTCGTTCATGCCGTCCGTATCGGCGAACTTGCCGACGGCGACGATGTCGTAATCGCCCGTGACCTCGTAGACCGAGGTCATCTGCTTGTGCCCCGCGAGCCGGTCGGTGATGTCGGGCAGGGCGGTGCCCTCGACCTTGAGCTGGATGACCGCCGTGACGTCGTAGCCGAGCTGCTCGTAGTCGACCACCGGCACGTAGCCGTCGATGACGCCGGCCTCCTCGAGGTCGGCGAGGTGGTTCGAGACGGTCGTCACCGAGACGTCCAGCTCCTCGGCGAGGCTGCGGAGGCTCGACCGGCCGTCGCGGAGCAGGGCGTTGATGAGCCGGGCGTCGAGGTGCTCGTAGGTCATGGCCCGACCCACGCGTGGGGGGATTAAAAATCGAACGTTTGTCCACTAGAATTGGGTAGTCCTAATATAGATAAAAGCAATACACCTTTAAACCCCGACGTAATTCGGTTTTCCTGTCGAGAACCATGACAAAGGACAAGCTCCCCGACGGCGGTACCGGCCTGGAGCCCGAGGAACAGGCCGTACTCGACAGCATCGAGGCCGAGAACGTCGACTTCCTGCGGCTGCAGTTCACCGACATCCTGGGGGTCGTCAAGAACGTCTCCATCCCGGCCTCCCAGGCCGAGAAGGCGTTCACCGAGGGCATCTACTTCGACGGCTCCTCCATCGAGGGCTTCGTGCGCATCCAGGAGTCCGACATGCGGCTGGACCCGGACCCGTCGACCTTCTCCATCCTGCCGTGGCGGCGCCGGGAGAACGGCGCGGCGGCCCGGCTCATCTGCGACGTCATCGACACCTCCAGCGGCGAGCCGTTCGCGGGCGACCCCCGCGGCGTGCTCAAGGGGGCCATCGACCGCGCCGCCGACAAGGGCTATGAGGTCATGGCCGCCCCCGAACCCGAGTTCTTCCTGTTCGAGGAGGACGAGGACGGCAGCGCGACGACCATCACCCACGACGCCGGCGGCTACTTCGACCTGGCGCCGAAGGACCTGGCCTCGGACGTCCGCCGGGACATCATCTACGGGCTGGAGTCGATGGGCTTCGAGGTCGAGGCCAGCCACCACGAGGTCGCCGAGGGCCAGCACGAGATCGACTTCAAGTACGACGACGCGCTGACCACCGCCGACAACGTCGCGACCTTCAGGTCGGTCGTCCGGGCCATCGCGGCCCAGCACGACCTCCACGCGACGTTCATGCCCAAGCCAATCGCCCGCATCAACGGCTCGGGGATGCACACCCACGTCTCGATGTTCCAGGACGGCGAGAACGCCTTCCACGACGCGGACGACGAGTTCGATCTCAGCGAGGTCGCCCGCCAGTTCCTCGCCGGCGTCCTGGAGCACGCCCCGGCCATCACCGCCATCGCCAACCCGACGGTCAACAGCTACAAGCGGCTGGTGCCGGGCTACGAGGCGCCGGTCTACGTCGCCTGGTCCGACCGGAACCGGTCGGCGCTCATCAGGAAGCCCGCGGCCCGGGTGCCGGCGGCCTCCCGCGTCGAGCTGCGCTCGCCCGACCCGTCGTGTAACCCCTACCTGGCGTTCGCGGCCATCCTCCACGCCGGGCTCGACGGCATCGAACGCGGCCTCGAGGCGCCCGAGCCGGTCCGGGAGAACATCTACGAGTTCGACGAGGCCAAGCGCGAGGAGTACGGCATCGACACGCTGCCGGAGAACCTCGGCGACGCCGTCGACGCCCTCGAGGCCGACGACGTCATCCGGGAGGCGCTGGGCGACCACGTGACCGACAAGTTCATCCAGGCCAAGCGGACCGAGTACGCCGACTACCTCGTCGAGGTCACCGACTGGGAGAAGGACCGGTACCTCGAGGTCTTCTGAGTTCGGCCCGGACGCCGAGACATCAGTCGCTTTCTGGCCCGACGCGGTACCACCTTTCCCAGCCGACCGGCCCGAGAAGCGCGATGGCCGTGGCTGCCGCGGCGCCGCCGAAGGCCAGCCCGGTAGTCGGGGCGAGCGCTACGAGGCCGCCCGTCGCGAGCCCGCCAGCGACGGCCGTGGCGGCGACGTCCCGGCGGTTCCCCTGGTGTCCGGCCGTATCGACAGCCGGCCAGGTCGCGGCCGCGCCGGCGCAGGCCCCGAGGAGGACGACCGCCTCGACGCCCGCTCCGGCGGCCAGCAGCGCCCCGATGGCGAGCCCGCCCGCCAGCCCGAACAGGGCCCGGGGCCGGTCCCGCCCGACCCGACCCGCGACGGCGAGGACGCCGAGGCCGAGCCCCACCCCGGCGACGACGTCGACGAGGTAGTGGACGCCGATGGCGACCCGGGAGACCGCCACGGCGGCGACCACGATGCCGGCGGCGGCGCCCCGTCGCCGAACCGTCGACACCCGGTCGAGGACGACCGCCAGGGCCCCCCAGCCGACCGTCGACCCCATGGCGTGCCCGCTGGGGAACCCCGCCCCCGATTCGGCCACGTACCGGAGCCCGCCCGGCGGCCGGGGCCAACCGAACCAGGCCTTCAGCCCGAGCGTGAGGGCGAACCCGACGAACAGCGCCCCGAGGACGAACCCGCCGGCCCGCCGGTCGTGGGCCAGGTAGACCAGCCAGCCGAGGACCAGGAGCAGCCAGGTGTCGCCGAGGTGGGTGACGGCGGCGAACGCCGCGCCGGCCCAGGCCGGCAGCCCCTCCCGGAGGGCCTCGAGGACGCCGACGCCCCGGCCCGATTGGGTCAGGGCGGTCCCGAGCCGCCGGACCACTGGGCCGGTCATGACCGCCGGTCCCGGACGGCGTCGAGCGCCCGCCCGGGCAGCTCGATGGCCGAGACGGCGGCGCCGGCGACCACCATGACGACGTAGAGGCCGAGCGTCGACAGCCAGACGACGAGCATCGCCAGGATGGCCCAACCACCCTCCTCCAGCTCGAAGGCGGCCACGGTCATGGCGGTCCCGTAGAGCAGGACGAGATACGGGCCCCACCCGCGGGCGTGGCCGCGGCGGACCCGGGCGCGGACGTATCGCCGGAGGTCGGCCTCGACCGCCGACCGGGGGACCGTGTGCTCCTCGAGGCGGGTCTCGAGGGCCTCGACGGCCTCCCGGAGGGCGGCGACCTCCTCCTCGAGCGTCTCGTCCCCGTCGGCGTCCATCGTCGGGACGACTCCTCGGTCCCCCGGCTCTTCGGCCTGTCGGTCGACCGCCCGCCCGGCCAGTTCGACGTTGACCGTCGCCCCGAGGAGCAGCAGTCCAGCGGCGAGGTAGAACCAGGTCACCAGCAGCAGCACCCCGCCGAGCACGCCGTAGAGTTCGTAGCTCGGCACGGCGGCGGCGTAGGCCTGGAACCCGGCCTGGAGGCCGACCCAGCCGGCCGCCGCCAGGGTCGTCCCGGGGAGCGCCCGCCGGACGGACATCGGGACGTCCGGGAAGACGTAGTACAGCGGGAGGAAGGCGGCGAACAGGCCGACCAGAAGCCCCAGGAGGCCGAGGGCCCAGGCGGCCGCCGGCAGCGGGATGGCGGCGAGGGCGCCCCCGACGGCGACCATGAGCCAGAGTGCGAACCCGACGCCCACCACGACCACCGTCGCGTCGACCAGCCGTTCGAGGAACGAGTCCCGGCCCTCGGTACCGTAGATGCGGGCGAAGGCGATGTCGAGCCCGCGGAAGACCTTGAGGGCGCTCCAGGCGAGGACGGCCAGCCCCAGGGCCGAGGCGCCGGCCCGGCCGGCGGCGCTCGCCAGCGCCTCGGCGATGGCCGCCTCCCCCGCTGGCGTCAGCAGGCCACCGGCAGCAGCGACGACGCGGTCCGCGAGTTCGATGCCGCCGATGGTCGTCGCCGCGGCGACGGCGAGCAGCAGCGCGGGCACCACCGACACCAGCGCGTAGTAGGCGATGGCCGCCCCGAGGAACGTCAGCTCAGCGTCCAGGGCCCGCCGGCCCACCGCCCGGATCGTGGCCGCGCTCACGCCGTGGCCTCCCGGATGGCGGCGACGGGGGCGTCGGTCTTGAACGCCGTGCCGGCGTAGTGGGTTCGGGAGGTCCGGTAGCCGGCGTCCTCGATGGCGGCCAGGAAGTCGTCCATCGGGGCGGCCGGCCGGCCCCAGAGCTCGCTGAGCCGGTGCTGGTCGAAGTGGTGGGGGACGTCGAGCTCGGCCGCCAGCCGCCGGAGCAGGCGGTCGGCGGCGACCCGCTCGTCGAGCTCGTCGGTCAGGTGCCCGCGGGCGTCGGCGACGAACGCCCGGTCGCGGACCGCGCCGAGCCAGAGCGGCCCGGCCGTGACGACCCGGTCGCCGCCGCAGGCGGGACAGGCCTCCGGCGGGTGCGACAGCGGGCCGGCTTCGGTCTCGCGGTGCAGGCAGTCCTGGCAGTGGTGCAGGAACCCGAGGGACTCGCGGACGGCGTTCGCGGGCGTCGCCCCCCGGTCGACGGCGAGGTAGGTCCGGACGTAGTGACGCGTGGCGTGGGACAGCAGCGGCTCGAGGGCGACGTCGTGGCGGGCCCCGGTCCGGACGAGGGCCGAGAGCAGCACCCGCAGCCCCACCTCGCGGTGGTACTCGGTGTTCCGGGGGACGGCGTCGTAGCGCCGGACGCCGGCCGCGAAGTGGGCACCGCACAGCGGCGCCGTGTCGGTCGCCGTGACGCACAGCAAGCCGCGGGCGCCCCGGACGGCGGCGTCGGCGAAGGGGACCGGCGTCCCGAACGGGTCGACGTCGACCACGTCGTAGCGGCGGCGGTGGAGCTCGACGTTGGCGTCGCGGCCGCGAACCCGGCCGGTCAGGTCGTTGGCCCGGAAGTTCGCCCGGGCGAGCGCGACGGCGTCGTCGTCGACGTCGACGGCGGTCACCTCCCAGCCGTCCGCGGCCGCGCGCACGCCGCGCACGCCGGTGGCGGCGTTGGCATCGAGGTAGGTCGCCGCCTCCGGCTCGCGCTCGCGGAACGCCCGGAGCGCGGCCACCGTGACGTCCCGGTTGAGCCCCATCGCCGGGTTGAAGAACACCGCCTCGCCCGCGCCGGCCTCGGGCTGCTCGGGGACCCGGAGCACGACGCCGCCTTCGCGGACGGTCTCCATGGCCCTCCATGCGACCGACGGCCGGTTTACCGTTGCGGTGGGCGGGCGGCGGGCGTCGAGCGGGGCGGTCGGTCGGCCGAAGCCGGCCGCCGGAACGGCTCCAGATGACAGCGATACGCAACTTCGCCCGCGGGCCGGCCCGACGGTCGCCGACCGGCGGACTCCACGGTGCTGTCCGGCCTGCCGCCCGGTCTCGAGAGTCATACGCGCCCCGCACCGCGGGACGACACCCCGGAACACTCAACCAGGTTACTTATTTGTGGCCGGCCAATAGCCCGACCCGTCATGGAGGACCTCACCGGCTTTCAGCGCGACCTGCTCTACGTCATCGCCGGCCTCGAGAATCCCAAGGGCCTCGCCATCAAGCGCGAGCTGGACGAGTACTACCCGTCGGACATCAACCACGGACGGCTGTACCCGAACCTCGATCAGCTCGTCGAGCAGGGCCTCGTCGAGAAGGGCCAGAAGGACGACCGGACGAACGAGTACACCATCACCGAGCGGGGCCTCGAAGCCATCGAGGACCGCCGGGCGTGGGAGGACGAGCGGGCCGGCGCCATCATCGAGGCCGTCGCCGCCTGAGGCGACCCCGTCGCGGCGGCCTGACGCGGTTTCCGTCACCGAACGGGTTTTAGTCTCCCCCACCCGTAGGCCGGGGCCGTGCCCTCCGGGGACTGGCAGGCCACGCTCGAGGCCGCGGGCGAGCTGACGCCGCAGGTCGCCGAGGAGCTCCTCGACGCCCACGGCGAGCGGGGCCGGAAGGCCATCGACGCGGTGAGCGAGCGGCGCGTCAAGGAGTACAACGACTTCACCGTGGTCGTCGGCCACGGCGACGAGTACATCGTCGAGGACGGAAGCTGCACCTGCAAGGACGCGACCTACAACCTCGACCCCGAGGACCCCGAGCAGCGCTGCTGGCACGCGCTGGCCGTCGAGCTCGCCGCCCGGCTCGACGCCATCGACCACCACGACATGTGGTACGCCGAGGTCCGGGAGTTCATCTAGGCCGTCGTTCCGCGGGCCGGCAGGCCGGGATCAGTCGTCCCCCGCCCGGAGTTACCCCACCGCCTCTGGCGATGTCGCCGCCGATGGCGACGGTGATGCCTCTGCCGTGGCCGACGGGGACTACAGCAGGCTCCGGCCGAGCACGATGACCGCGAGGTTGTTCGCGAAGACGGCCAGCCCGGCCGCCAGCAGGACCCCGAGCCAGGCCTCGATGAGCCGCATCAACGGTCGCCGCCGCCCATCGGGCGTCACCCGGACCAGCTCCATCAGCCCGTAGAACAGGACCCCGACGAGGACGACCGCCGCGACGTTCACGCCGACGAGGACCGCCGGCCCCTGCCTGACGAGCCACCGGGTGAGGGGGTTGGCCTCGGCGTCCAGCCCGACGGCGTGGGCCGCGTAGATGGTGGTCAGTACGTCGAGGGTGACGAGCAAGAAGAGGGCGGCGGCGATCCAGCCCCAGTACTCCTCGATGCGGGCGTCGAGGCCGGTCGGCCGGGGCGCTACGCGCAATACTCCACGAAGTTCCGGAGGATGCGCAAGCCCACCTCGCCGGACTTCTCGGGGTGGAACTGCGTGCCCATGACGTGGCCGTCGGCGACCACGCTGGCGAACTCGATGTCGTACTCCGTCGTCGCGACCACCGCCGACTGGTCGTCGGGCGCGGCGTAATAGGAGTGGACGAAGTAGGCGTACTCGCCGTCGACGCCGGCCACCAGGGGGTGGTCGGCCACGACGTCCAGCCGGTTCCAGCCCATGTGGGGGACGGTGCCCGAGTGGAATCGTTCGTTCCGCCCGGGGATGAGGTCGAGCCCCCGGGCGTCGCCCTGGCCGGCCCGCTCGGCCTCCTCGCTCTCGGTCAGCAGCATCTGCATGCCCAGGCAGATACCGAACAGCGGGGTCCCGGCCTCGACGGCCGATAGCAGGGTCTCCCGGAGGGGCTCCGCGTTCTCCATCCCCTCGGAGAAGGCCCCGACGCCGGGGAGGACGATGCCGTCGGCGGCCCGGATCTCGCCCGCGTCGTCGGTGACCTCGACGGCCGCGCCGGCCCGTTCGAGCCCGCGGACCGCGCTCCGGAGGTTGCCGAGGCCGTAGTCGACCACGACGACCTCGGCGGCCCGCTGGCGCTGGGCGGTCATAACCCTCGGTATCGTGCGGCGAGCCAAGTCGCTTTCCGTTGGGCGGCCCGACGCTCAGAAGTCGCCGAGCCGCGACTGGCCGCCCGAGCCGGCCATCGTCGACGCCTTGGCGAGCGCCCGGTCGAGCGTCTCGCGCTGGTCCGGGTCGTAGAGGCTCGCTGCCGGGTGCACGCAGACGAGCACGTCCCGGTCGGCCCCGCCAAGCGGGGCCCGCTCGACGGTCCCCGCCTCGCTGGTCACGGCGACCGGGCGCCCCAGGAGGTGCTCGGCGGGGACCTTGCCGAGGGCGACCACGACGGCCGGGTCGACGGCGTCGATCTCCGCCTCGAGGTAGTCCCGGCAGTTCGCCAGCTCGTCGGCCGTCGGGTCGCGGTTCTCCGGCGGGCGACACTTCACGCAGTTGGTGATGCGGACGTCGGCCCGGCCGAGGCCGTGTTCGCGGAGCGCCTCGTCGAGGACGGCCCCGCTCCGGCCGACGAACGGCTCGCCCTGGGCGTCCTCCTGCTCGCCCGGGCCTTCGCCGACGAACAGCAGGTCGGCCTCGACGGGGCCGACGCCGTTGACGATGCGGGAGCGCGACTCGACGAGGGCCGGACACCGCTCGCAGTCGGCCACCTCGAACGCGCGGCCCGGCACCATGGCCGCGACGAGGGGGCGGCGGGGTATTAATCCGGCCGGAACCGGTCGGCGGCCCGCGCGGCGAGGCGGGCCACCCGGAGCGGCTCGGGCCGTCCCCCCTCCGGGGTGAACGCCCGGACCAGCTCCCGGGCCCGTCCCGGGTCGACGCCCACGGTTCGGACCCAGACCTGCTCGTCGTTGACGGCTACCCGCTCCCGCTCCGGCTGGCGACGGTAGACCGCGAGCCGTTCGGCCAGCGCGTCGCCGTCGAACGCGTCCCGGAGCGCCGGCTCGAGGCCGTCGGAGGCTTCGAAGGAGACCGAGACGACCGGGAGGCCGGTCCGGTCGTGGAGGCCCGCCAGGTCGAGGAGGTTGTACCACGCCGGCGCGATGCCGGCGAGCAGGACGGCGTGGAGGTCCTCGCGGTCGAGCGCGTCGAGGAGGTCGCCCACCCGGTCGGTGGCGTCGGTGCCGCCGACCGCGCACTCGCCGAACGCGAAGCCGTCGACCACGCGGTCGGCCCGGACGACGGCCGCGGCGAGGGTGCTGTGCTCGCCGTCGTACGACTCCGCGACGCCCGCGGCGCGGGCGCCGGGCTTCATTCCTCCTTGATCTCTTGGAGCCGGTCCAGGAGCTCGTCGTTCGACGAGCCGAACTCGAAGTCGACCGCGCCGTCGTGGCCGCGGCTGTTGGTCGTGACGCCGGTGTCACCGTCGAGGTCGCCCCCGATGTCGTGTTTCTCCTGTTCGGATTCGTCGTAGCTCCCGAAGCCCATCTTGATTTCCCCTATGGTGTCGATGAGCAAAAATCATCGGGTCGGCGCGGAGCCGGAAGGCTTTCCGCCGGCCGCCCCGGCGCGCCGGCATGGACGTCATCCAGGTCGTCGGCGACGGCGACACGACCACGCCCGAGGCGGCCGACCGGCTGGTCGAATCGGGGGGCCTCTACGACCCGGAGCGCTTCACGGCGAACGTCTACCTCGCCACCGGCGCCCGCCCGACGCTGGTCGACGCCGGGACGATCGACGGAGTTGCGTCGGTCGTGGGGGAGTTCACCGACGCGCTCGACGCCGTGGTCCTCACCCACCAGCACGGCGACCACGTCGGCCAGCTCGAGGCGGTCCTCGACGCGTACGACGCGGACTGCTACGCGTACGCCGCCCACCCGGGGCGGACCCACGAGCTGGCCGACGGCGACACCGTGAGGGTCGGGGACGAGGACTTCGACGTCCTGCACACGCCCGGCCACGCGCCCGACCACGTCGCGTTGGTCTCCGACACGACGCTCTTCGCGGGCGATCTGGTGGTCCCCAACGACGGGGCCTTCGACGACGGGAGCTTCGGGTGGACGGACGGGCCCGGCCAGGCCCGGGAGGAACTCATCGACAGCATCGAACGGCTGCTCGAGCACCTCCCCGAGGGCGTCGAGCACCTGTACGCCGGGCACGGGGACGCCTTCCACGGCGACGTCCGGGGGCTGGTCGAGACAGCCCTCGAGCGGGCGAAGCGACGCGAGCCCAAGTACCCCGACCGATAGACGGTTTCGGCGACCTGCTTTCCGGGCCGGCGGCTCCGAGGGGACGTCGCCGCGCGCTCGCTCGCTCCTCCTCACGATATGTCACTCCGCACTTGGAGAGTTCACTGACCCCGCAAAATGATATCCGATATAGTATATCTACCATTGCGTGCCAGTTGTAACGCGCAAATCTTGCACGGGAATATGTCTGAAATGGAATATATCTATACCAGCGTCGTTAGAACTGACCGGTTTATTTTCTATGCTACTGATAGAATATTCTGGTCATGCTGCACTCAACGCGCGAGTGCATCATTGAGAATTGTTCTGCTACCGTCATTCTAAAGCAAATATCAAATATTGAATCTCTAATAGTTTTGTTCAATCGTGGTACATACAAGACAAATTTAGAGCATTAATCAAATCAGTATTGCAAGCGCTTCCAATTGTATATGACCAAGCGGGGACAACCATCGCTTCACTGCAACTCTCAAACCAACTATCAGGGCGCTCATACTCAAG
>JBDGPL010000146.1:0-2870 GCA_042219705.1 Halobacteriales archaeon
ACTGTCAGCGACTAGTTCGTCAATCGCATCGAGGTTACCCCCGTTGACGACCTCCATCCAGACTCGTTCGACGACGGCACGGGCATCGGGCTGTCCCCCTTTCTGATCTTCCATGGGCGTCATGTGACAACCTCAGTCAAAACGATACACGGCGACGAGAGATAGCCTGATTACTTATTCCCGCGATTTGAGAAGATGCCATCACGAAAAACGGTGATCATACACAGATGCCTTGCTGACTGCACGCTCTGAGTCGGTCACACAGTGTATTTCAGATATCCGTCTGCTTCTGTCGAAATCGGAGCGATGAACACACTTATTGACGGTTGACAGCCGACTA
This sequence comes from Halobacteriales archaeon, assembly GCA_042219705.1. Taxonomy (GTDB): domain Archaea; phylum Halobacteriota; class Halobacteria; order Halobacteriales; family Hikarchaeaceae; genus JBDGPL01. The sequence goes on from JBDGPL010000146.1 coordinate 341, forward strand.
GTTGCCCCCGGCCTCACCCGCGCGAACGCTCAGCCCCGCCGCCACGAGCGCCACGACGGCCGCGATGCCGAGGTTCAGCGGCAGCCCGAGGTAGTCGTCGACGCCGGGGACGTTGACGTAGCTCAGGAAGGCGAGGAAGAGGACGGTGAGGCCGAACGCCGCATAGCCCAGTAGGGCCGACCGCCACCGGCGGTCGAGCGCGGACCACCGCCACTGGACGGCCGCGACGGCCAGGAGTCCCGCCACGGCCCCGACCAGCACGCCGACGATGCCGGGCCCGATGTCGCCGCCGATGGTAGCCGTGAGGGCCTCGATGGTGGCCGCGCCGATAACCAGAAACGTGGTGACGCCAGCGCCGACGACGGCCGCGAGCTTCCGGAGGGTCATTGGCCGTAGGTACGGGGCGGAGCGTGAAAGAGCCGACGGCCCCGACGTCTGGCGCGCCAGCGGGGGAACGGGGTCCGAAGCGTCGCGGTCCGCCGAACGGACCGACTCAGCACTCGGGCGCGGGGTCGGCGGGACCCGAGACCGGGCGTGGCGGCGGACGGCTCACGGCCGGCCGGGCCGACACGGCGACCATCGCGCGGACGACCAGGGCCGGGACCACGACCGGGAGGCTGAAGACCGCGGCGAGCAGGGCCACCGCGGCGAGGACGCCGGGGACCGCCAGCGCGTGGCCGAGGACAACGGCCAGGGCGGCCAGGCTGGCGGCACCGAGAAGGCGGTGGCCGGCGAGCGAGTCGAGGGGTGGAGCGGATGTGGGTTGCATCGGGGGGCCTCGGTGAAGGGTAGTCCGGGGACGACCATAAGTATAATCTGAAAAACATTTCTGTAACCGGACCAACTGAAGCGAATTTCACCCGCGCCGTTGACGGGTGACCGCCGGGCGCGTGGGCCAACGCCACCCCGCGGCCGGCGTCACCGCTCGCCGGCGTCGGCGCCCGTGCGGGACCAGTCGAGTACGGCCAGGTCCCCGTCAAGGGTCAGCTCGACGGCGTCGCCGTCGACCGCGACCGAGACCGCGAACCGGCGCGGGTCGTCGCTCGCGAGCCGGGGGTTCGTGTCGTACAGCCACTCCAGCTCCCATACGGGCGTCTCCCGGAGGTCGACCCCGTGGTCGAAGAGGAACGACACGACCGCCGGGTGGTCGAGGAGCGCCGCGCCGACCACGGCGTGGACCGTCCGGCCGCAGGCCCGGCAGGTGTACTCGATGCCCAGGGGGTCCTCGTCGTCCCGCTCGAGCCACGACTCCGCCACCGACCGGTCGACCCGGCCGCCACAAAGCTCACAGAAGCCGCGGTTGAGGGTGGTGATGGCCGTGAGCAGCCGGCGGCTGAAGACGAGGGGCAGCGCGTCGGCGTCGTAGCCGGCGGCGAGGACGGGCGGGGCCGGCAGGTTCGTGAAGACCGCCTCGCAGTCGACGCACTCGATGGCGATGTGGCCCCGGCGGTAGCCCCCTTCGATCGTTCCGCCACAGGCTTGACACGTCCCGACGGGCATCGGCTCGACCTCGTACGCATCGGCCTCGGTGTAGACCCCGGAGACGGCCGCGCCGACGACCTGCTCGCCGGCGTAGGTCAGCTCGTAGCCGTCCGCCAGCGGCCGGACGAACCGCGGCGTCAGCTGGTCGAGGTGGTAGTTGAACTGCCCCGAGTCGCGGACGCCGGCGCGCTCGCGGAGCTCGGAGAAGGCGACCGGATCCGCGTCGTCGTTCCCGGCGTCCCAGAGCGCCTGCAGGATGGCGAACCGGGTGTCGTTCGCGACGAGGCTGAAGGCCTCGCTCGGGCTCAGCTCGTCGGCCTCGGGCTCCGTCATGCGGTCCCGATTGCCGAGGGAGCGACTTGAGTATGCCCCCGTCGCGGCCGACGTCGCGCGTGGCCGCCGGAGGGACGGAAGCCGTAACGGCCGGTCAGCTGCCCTGCACCGGGACCTTCGCGAGCGGCACCCGGGCGGTCGTCGCCGCCGGAGTCGCCCCGGCGTAATCGACGGCGACGACCTCGAGCGCGTCGGGCGTCGACCCCTGGGGGATCTCCCAGGCGCCGGTGACCCGCCCCGATCCACCCGGCGCGATTCGCCCGGTGCTCGCGCCGCCGGCCACGGTCCGGCCGCTGCCGAGCGTGAGCGTCCCGAGGCGGAGCTCGTAGGCGGCCTCGGTCGGGTTGTCGACCGCGATGGTCAGGACGCACACCCACGGCCGGCCCTGGCCGCGGACGACCGCGTCCGTCAGCGTCTCCGTCTGGGGGGTGTCGGCCAGGAGCTCGTCGCCGATACCCACGCGACGCGGTCCCGGCGTCGGCGTCGCCGCCCCGCCATCGCCGAACAGCCGGGTCTCGACGAGGCCGAGGAGCGTCACCGCCTCGACCGCGACGGGGATGCCGATGCCGAGCCCCACCAGCAGCCGGATCAGGGTGCGCCGTTCCATCCTCCGACCATACCTCCCCCGGGAGTATGAGCGCCGCGGAACGGCGCTCTCAGACCGGGATCGGCGGGCTCCCGGGGGCGAAAGGGCCGTTGCTGACCATCGTCCACA
>JBDGPL010000147.1:0-5202 GCA_042219705.1 Halobacteriales archaeon
CCAGCTACACGTTCAAGGAGTCCGACGACGAGCGCGCCCCGGTCTACCTGCTGCTGCCGACCGGCGCCGCCGCCAACCGGGTCTTCGTCGTCGGGACGCTCACCGAGACCGAGGACGTCGGCAGCGACAGCGAGTACTGGCGCGGCCGCGTCGTCGACCCGACGGGGACGTTCTTCGTCTACGCCGGCCAGTATCAGCCCGAGGCCGCCGGCGTCCTCCGGGAGCTGGAGCCGCCCGCCTACGTCGCCGTCACCGGCAAGCCCCGGACCTACGAGACCGACGACGGCACCGTCAACGTCTCCGTTCGCCCGGAGGCCATCACCGTGGTCGACGAGCCGACCCGGCAGCGCTGGGTGGTCGAGACCGCCGAGCGCACCCTCGACCGCGTGGCGGCGGTCGACGACGAGACCAACGAGTACGCCCGGATGGCCGCCGAGCAGTACGACCTCGACCCGGACGCCTACCGCGAGGCGGCCATCGCGGCCCTCGAGGACGTCGAGGAGGCCGAGGTGGCGAACGCGGCGGCGGAGTAGCCGAACCACTCGATCGCGCCCGTGCTTCGTCGGGTGCGTGGCTAGGACGGAACGTGACCTCGCGTTCGACGTTATCGGCTTCCCTCGGGTCCCCCCGGCCGACTGGCCTCGGCTACCGGACACCTTCCAAGGCGGGGACGCGGCCGGAATCAAGCGAATGCCGGCGGTCACACCGATGCACTGACCGTACCCCGATGACCCGTCGGGAGCGATTCGTGAATGGCTGGGACGACGGGACAGCCCACCTCGGGACGGGCAGGAGGTTTCGACGATTGTCTTGCCTAATGTTTATTAATCGTCGATGGATTGCCGGGCCAACCGATGTCGACACCGCAACCATCCGAATCGCTGCCGACCGATCTGTCCGTCCCGCGCCACAAGCTGGTCTACCTCTACCTCCGTGAGAACGGCGAAACGGATATCGACGACCTCCGAGAGACCCTCAACGTCTCGCTGCTGGACCTCTATCCGACCCTCGACTCGTTGGAGGAGAAAGAGCTCGTCGAACGCCAGGGTGAAGAGGTGCGGTTACGCACGGACGATTGAATTCCGTCAACGCCTGAACACCGCGTCACACCATCGGGTCGTGAGACCATTCGATCGACGTCCGCCAATCGTCTGACGAACCGTTAAGTACGCCTGGCCCGCAGTTGCGGGTCCGATGGGCAACAAGAACAAGACGGTCTCCTTCCGGGTCAACGAGGAGACCTTCGAGGAACTCCGGCAGGTCGCCGAGCAGGAGGACCTGTCGCTGTCGGCCGTCTTCCGCGACTACGTCGACACGTTCGTTGCCCACGACGGCCAGGTCCGGGTCGTCCCCGAGGAGCCGATGGGCGACGCCGAGGACGGCTTCCCGCCCACCGTCGAGGTCCCCACGTCGTTCATCCGCGACCACGAGCGCCTCGAGCTCGAGGCCGAGCACCTCCGCGAGCAGCTCGAGGAGTACAAGCGCTACGTCAACGCGTTGCGGGAGGAGCTCGAGGCCGACGAGGACGTCGTCTACCTCGAGGACCTCGACGAGGAGCTGGCGGGCGACGAGCCCTACCAGTTCGGGTAGGTCCCGGTTCGACGGCTACTTCGCCGCCAGCAGCTCGTCCCGCGACTGCCGGAGCGCCCGCAGTGCCGCCTCGTGGCCCTCGACTTCGGCCAGCGACGCCGCCGCCTCGAGGGTCCGGACCGCATCGTCCAGAAAGGAGAGCACGTCGCCCGGGTAGGCGTAGAGCCCGTAGTCGGCGTCCATGGCCTCGACGATGGCCTCGGGGCTCAGCCCCGCCGCGCGCTGCTCGAGGAGGTACCGGACGAACTTCCGCTCGGGGTGCCCGCAGTAGGGGTTCGAGTCGCAGTCGCAGTCCAGGAAGTCCTCGGCGAAGGCGAGGGCCCGATCGCGGGAGGCGTCGTCGAGCTTGTCGACGTCGCCGGTGAACAGCAGGTCGAGGGTCGCGCCGCTGAACGCCCCGCGGGGGATGGACGTCCCCAGCTGGTCGCCGAGCTGGCGGTGGCGCTTGACGTAGACCTTGTCCGTGATGGCCACGCTCGGGCGGGCCTTGCCGCCGCGATTGCAAAAGCCCGCCGACTCACTCGGGTGTCGGGCCGCGCAGGGCGAGGAGCACCCCGACCCACCCGACGCCGGCGATGCCGAGCCCGACGGCCGCGTAGTACGCGTGGTTACAACAGTAGTAGCCGCCGCCGAACGCCCGGAGGAACTCACGGAGGCCGTACGCGACGAACCCGCTGCCCAGGGCGGCTATCGCGGCCCTGACGAGGAGGTCGCGGTCGACCGACCCGAGGGCCGTCGCGAGCAGGCCGACGGCCGGGCCAGCCGCCTCGAGGAGGGGATCGGGGACGGGGAGGAACGCGTCCATGGCCCACCCGCGACCGCGGCGGGAAAAAGCGCTTCGCGACGGAACGGAACCGATAGGCGTCTCGCCCGCTGACGGCATGGCATGGTCGTCCGGTCCACCGCGGCGTTCGCCCTCGCCGCCCTCCTCTTGCTCGCGGGCTGTGCCGGCGCTGTTCCAGGCGCGCCGACGCCGACCCCCGAACCCGTCGAACCACGCATCGTTGGAACGGTGTCGACCGGCGGGCAGTGCGTCGAAGCGCCCCGGGTCGGGATGGCCGTCGACAGCGCTCGGGCCGAAGGGGTTTGGACCGTGACGGTCGAGGGAAACGTCACGGTCGACGGCGCCCACTACGCGGTCGAGCGATTCGACCTGCGGGCGGTCGACGACCGGGTCTACCGGCTCGACGTCACCACCACGGCGGACACCGGAAAGCCCGTCCGCGAGTGCGAGCAGGGCGGCATCGTCCACTACCGGGCGACGGTCGAGTTCCCCGCGGAGCCGGCGTTCGAGCTGCAGATCCGCCACGACGGCGTGCTCGTGTCGGCGGTCGGATCGGGGGCGGAGTCGTAACGTATACAAACGGCTGCCGGCTAGTAATAATGCGTGTCCAGGTTGGGGTAGTGGTAACCTGCAAGCTTGTGGTGCTTGCGCGGTGGGTTCGATTCCCACACCTGGACTTTTGACATGTTTTAATTCTATATTACCGGGTACATATGTGTTGGTTTTTTCTTTTCATTCTCAATTACACCCTTTGTTCTGATATGAATTAAGCGCGCGTTCAAATATGAAAACGAAGCCAAACTCGCCATGGGATCATACGATTGCCCATCTTGCGAGGCAACCTTCGATACCAAGCGAGGCAGAGGGGTGCATCACGTCCTCGTTCACGACGAACGGTTGCCAAATAGGACGTGCGACTACTGCGGGAAATCATTCTATTCTGACACTGCCAAGAAGTACTGCTCAAGGGACTGTCTCCTCGATAGTGACTCGTACTCGAAGGAGAATCACCCCAATTGGAAAGGTGGAAAGGAGGCCGCAGAATGTCGGATTTGTGGAAGAGAGTTCGAGTACTACCCCTCTGAAAAGCCTGGAATCTATTGTGGCAATTGCGTCGAAAACGAGGCTTGGAGGGAAACACCTCGGGTTACTGGCGAGGACAACCCCCGTTGGAGCGGTGGGAAAATCGAAGCCTGCTGTGAAGTCTGTGGAACGACCGTTCGCCGTCATCGGAGCGCGCTTCAGAACAAGACGATTCTCTGCAGCCGCGAATGTCAGGCAGCGTGGTTATCAGAATCATACACCGGCGACGGCCATCCCAACTGGAAGGGCGGCGGCAACGAGGCCTACGGCAAGGGCTGGCGCCGCGCCAAGCTCAAAACCCTCGAACGCGACGACGACACCTGCGTGCTCTGCGGTTCCACCAAAGACGACCTGGGCCGCAACCCGGACGTCCACCACATCGTCCCGGTTCGCTCGTTCATCGAGGCCCCCATCGCCGACAAGACGGACGCCCATGCCCCGAAGAACCTCGTCACCCTCTGCGTGGCCTGCCACCGCCGGGCCGACTTCGGCACCCCGTCGAAGGCCGAACTGAAACGACTGGTCGACGAGCCGTCCTGACGGCCCGGCGTCAGAACGGCTCGCCGCCGGACGGCTCGGGCTCGGGCAGCGAACCCCTCCGGCCGCCGACCACCCCGCCGGACTGGATGATGTTCAGCGCGGTGACGAGGTCGCTCCGGGTGATGAGCCCGACGAACTCGTCGTCGGCCTCGACGATGAGCCGGCCGACGCCCGCCGACTGCATGTCGGTGAACGCGTCGATGGCCTCGGCGCCGGCATCGATGGCGGTCAGCTCGCGGGTCATGATGTCTTCGACCGTGTAGGCGTCGCGCTCGACCGGCCGGACCTCGCGGGCGTCCTCGAGCGTGACGAGGCCGACGAGCCGGTCGTTCTCGACGACGGGATAGCCGGTGTGGCGCTGGCGGAACATCGTCTCGATGAGTTCGGCGACGGTCGTCTCGGGGCTGACGGTCACGACCTCCTCGGCCGGCGTCATGATGTCCCTGACGGCGACGCCCTCGAAGGCGGCCTTCATGACGGTCTGCTGGGCCTCGCCGGCCGCCGCGATGTAGATGAAGAAGGCGATGCCGATGAGGATGATCTCGAACCGCAGCAGCCCGAACAGCCCCAGCAGCAGCGCGAAGCCCTTGCCGACCTCGGCCGCGATCTTGGTCGCCCGGGCGTACGGGCGGTCCCGGGCGAGCAGCGCGCGGAGCACCCGGCCGCCGTCCATCGGGAACGCCGGCAGGAGGTTGAACGCCGCCAGCGCGACGTTCATCAACGCGAGGTACCCGACGACGAACCGGGCCGTCGGGACGCCCGCCGGCAGCCCGAGGAACCCCACCCAGCAGACGACGCCGAGGGCGACGCTCACCGCCGGTCCGGCGAGGGCGATCGCGAGCTCCTGGCGCCAGGCCTCGGGCATCTCCCGGAACTGGGCGATGCCGCCGAAGATCCAGAGCGTGATGGACTCGATGGGATACCCGAAGTACCGGGCCACCATCGAGTGGCCCAGCTCGTGGAGCACCACGCCGACGAACAGGCCGACCGCGGCCGCGATGCCGAGCAGCCACTCCGTGACGCCGGCGGTCAGGGCGGCCGAGTCCAGCTCCGTGGCCCCGAGCAGGCTGAGCTGGTCCGCCCAGAGCCCGACCTGGGTGCCGATGATCCAGGCGAACAGCGGCAGCACTAGGAGGAAGGTCAAATCCAGCTTCAGCGGGATGCCGAAGACCGAGCCGATCCGGAACTGGCGCATGCCCGCCCTT
>JBDGPL010000148.1:0-14177 GCA_042219705.1 Halobacteriales archaeon
CCGGAGAACTTCGTCGACATCCACCCGAACGACGCCGAGCGCTACGGCATCGAGGACGGCGACCGCGTCACGCTTCGCTCCCGGCGGGGCGAGATCACCGTCGTCGCCCAGGTCACCGAGGACATCAAGGAGGGCTCGGTCTGGACGACGCCCCACTTCGCGGCCGCCTCGGCCAACCGCCTGACCAACGACGTGCTCGACGAGCGGGCGAAGATCCCCGAGTACAAGGCAGCTGCCGCCGAGATCGAGGTCGGGGTCGAGAAGGCCGACGAGCCGGCTTCCGCCGACGACTGACTCCCCACCGACGGGCCCGCCCGCCGGCCGACCCGCGGAAGCCGAACCGTTTTCTCCGGGCGCGACGGGACTCGCTCATGGACCTGGTCGAGGCGCTCCAGGCCGACCGCGGGATGACCTGCGTCGTCGGCGCCGGTGGCAAGAAGACGACGCTGTACGCCCTCGCGGAGCGCCTCCAACGGGCGGTGGTCACCGCGACCGTCCGCATCCCCATCTTCGACCCCCAGGTCGCCGACGTCGTGGTGACCGACGACCCGGTGGGCGCGGTCGAGGCCGCCGCCGACTGGCCCGTCGGCGTCGTCCCGGAGCGGGACGACGACCGGTACCTCGGTTACGACCCGGCGATGGTGGACGAGCTCGCGGCGGCGGGCGTCGCCGACGCCGTCCTCGTGAAGGCCGATGGCGCCCGGACCCGGTGGCTCAAGGCGCCCGGTCCGGACGAGCCCAGGCTTCCGGCGGCGGCCGACGTCGTTGCCACGGTCGCGAGCGTGCAGGTCGTCGGCGAAGCCCTGACAGCGGAACACGTCCACCGTCCTGAACGCGTGGCGGCCCTCACTGACCTGTCCCTCGGCGAGACGGTCCGGCCCGAACACGTCGCCGCGGTACTCGCCCACGACGACGGTGGTCGGAAAGGCGTTCCGGCGGGGGCGACCGTCGTCCCGCTCCTGAACATGGTCGACGACGCGACCCTCGAGGCGACGGCCCGGGCGATCGCGACCGAACTATTCGACCGGGCAGACGTCGCGAGCGTCGTGCTGGCCCGGATGATCGCGGACGACCCCGTCGTCGACGTCATCGAGGCGTAGGGGGCCCGTCGACCCGGTCGACGGCCCAGCTCACGTCCCACCGCCCGCACGGTCGTTGGCGAGGCGGGCCGCCGCTCGGTCGAACTCCTCTCGCGTGTTGACGTTGTCGAACGTCCCGAGTCCCGCGTGCTGGCTGACCTCGTCCTCGGGGACCTCGACCACGTCGAGGTCGTCGAAGGCGGCGACGACGCGACGGTCGCCGCGGTCGAGGGCCCGCTCGCAGGCGGCAACCGTGGGGTCGGTCCGGTAGACGGCCTGGGTCGTCTGGTACCAACCGTCGCCGATTCGAGGGACGGCGGCGTCGTGACCCGCTGCCCGGTCGAAGAGGTGCTCGATGAGGGTCGGCTCGACGAAGGGCATGTCGCAGGCCACGACGGCGGCGTACTCGGCCTCGGTGGCGTCGAGGCCCGTCGCGATGCCGGCCAGCGGCCCCAGGTCGGGTTCCGGGTCCGGCGCGTAGGTCACGTCCGCCGGAAGCCCGGCCAGCGCCGGCCCGATGGCGTCGACCTGGTCGGCCCGGCAGTTGACGACGAGGTCGTCGACCGCCGGCAGCAGCCGGTCCGCCACCCGGCGAATCATCGGCGTCCCCGCCAGCTCGGCGACCGCCTTGTCGGCGTCGCCGAACCGCGTCGACCGGCCGCCGGCCAGGACCACGCCCGCGCGCATGGCCTTGGTTCGGGTCCCGCCGGTAATGAGGGTTGGCGGTCGGCCGCCGTCGCCCCAACCAGCTATGTCGCCGGCGCCCGTACGGCGGCCGTGATCCGGCGTGCAAGAGACGTGTGGCGTCTGCGGGACGGACGTGCCCTACGACCTGACGGTCCACGTCCTGATTCACACCAACACCGACGCGGGCGTCGTGGACCACTACGTCTGCCGGAGCTGCTATGAGGAGCGGGTCGCGCCGCTGTTCGAGTAGCCGGGCGGGCATCCGACGCCCGGACGGGGAGCGATCGGTGACGAACCCGTCGCGAATCCCCCGACCGGCGCGCGGCGATTCTCCCGATAGAACGAACTAAGTGGCCGCAGGACCTGTAGGGGCCATGACTGACGCGCCGTTCGACGACCTCCTCGAACGGACGGTGAACGAGGTCGACGACCTGTTCTACGTGTTCACGCCCGAGGGGGAGTACCTCGAATGGAACGACGCGCTCACGGCCGTCACCGGCTACACGGCGGCGGAAATCGAGACCCTCAGTCCCGCCGACCTGGTCCCCGAAGCGGACCGAGAGGCCGTGACGGCCGCCATCGAGGCGGTCGTCGAGACCCGCGAGAGCACGGCCGTCGAGGCGGACCTGCTCACGAAGGACGGCACGCGGATTCCGTATGAGTTCTCGGGCACCCCGATCGAGGACGACGGCGAGCTCGTCGCGGTCGCCGGCGTCGGCCGGGACATCTCGGCGCGGCAGCGCCGCGAGGAGGAGCTCGCCGCCATGGCCGAGGAGGTCCGCGAGCTGTCGATGCCCATCGTCGAGGTGTGGGAGGGCATCCTGCTCTCGACCGTTGTGGGCCGCCTCGACTCCGACCGGGCCGAGCGGTTCACCGAGGCGCTCTTGCACCGCATCGACGACCTCGACGCCGACACCGCCATCATCGACATCACGGCCGTCACCACGGTCGACACGCAGACTGCCCAGCACCTCATCGACACCATCCGGGCCACCGAACTCCTCGGCGCCGAGGTCATCATCACGGGCATCAACCCGGACATCGCCCAGACCCTCGTGCGCCTCGGTATCGGGTTCGATGTCGAGACCCGGGCCTCGCTCAGCGACGGGCTCGAGACGGCCCTCGAGCTGAACGAGGTCCTCCTCGAGCGATGACCGGGGAATCGGGCTCGGTCGTCCGGGTCCACGACGTGCTCATCGCCTCCGTCCCGTCGGACCCGGTCGACCGGACCGTCAGCGAGCTTCGGGAGGAGGTGCTCTCTCGGCTCCACGAGGCGGGTCCCGGCGGCGTCATCCTCGACCTCTCGGCAGTCCACGTCATGGACTCCTTCTTCGCCCGGACCATCGCGGAGACCGCCCGGATGATCCGGCTGCTGGGCGGCGAGCCTATCGTCGTCGGCATCCGGCCGTCGGTGGCGCTCACGGCGGCGGAGCTCGGCTACGACCTCGGCGACATCGAGACCGCGCGGACCACCGACCAGGCCCTCGACATGCTCGGGCTCACGATGGAATCGGCCGGCGACGACGGCCGATGACGGAGGAGTCGGGCTCGGTCGTCATCGCCTCCGAGGAGGCCACGATTCGCGCCCGGCGGACCGCCCGCGACGTCGCCGAGGCCATGGGCTTTCGCGTGGCGGACGTCACGCGTATCGTGACGGCCGTCTCGGAGCTCGCCCGGAACGTCCACCAGTACGCCGGCGAGGGCGAGATGCGGTGGCGGGCGGTCGAACGGGACGGGCGGCGTGGCCTGGAGTTCGTCTTCGAGGACGACGGCCCGGGAATCGGCGACGTCGAGGCGGCCCTGGCCGGCGAGTTCTCGACCTCGGACGGCATGGGTCGCGGGCTTTCGGGGACGCGAAAGCTCATGGACGACATAGCGGTCGAGACGGCCGACGGCGAGGGGACCACCGTCACGATCGTCAAGTGGCGATGACGGGACTCGACCGCCACGATGGTTGACGTGGCCGATCCGGATGGCGACGAACGCACCGTCGAGGTCGACGCGCCGGGGGACGCGGTCCGGGCGCGGAACGCGGCCGAGACGGTCGCCGAGGTCGTCGGATTCGGCGAGACGGAGCGGAGCGAACTCGGCCAGGTCGCGGTCGAGCTAGCCACGAACCTGCTCGAGCACGCCGGTGGCGGCACCATCGCGGTCGAGCCCATCGCGTCCGACGCGGAGGCCGAGCGTGGCCTCCGGCTGATCTCGACGGACCGCGGTCCCGGGATGCCGGACGCCGACGCCGCCTTCGCGGTCGGCGCGAGCTCCGGCGACTCCCTCGGCCACGGACTGGCGACCGTCAACCGGATCATGGACACGGTCGAGATTACGCCCCGCGACGGGGCCGAGGGCGGTACCCGGGTCGCGGTCGAACGCTGGGTCAAGCCGTTCGATCGGTCACGGGAACCCTGTCCGTACGCCATCGGCGCCGCAACCCGGTCGATGCGGCCCGCCGAGCCCAACGGGGACTCGTTCGTGGTCAAGCGCTGGGATCGCCGGGTGCTCGTCGGCGTTATCGACGGCCTGGGCCACGGTCGCGCCGCCAACGAGGCGGCCGTGCGGGCCCGAGATTACGTCGAGTCCCATTACGACCGGCCGCTTTCGGCCGTCTTCCGGGGCACCGAGCGGGCCCTCAAGGGGACCCGCGGCGTCGTCATGGTCCTGGCCCGGTTCGACTGGGCCGAGGGGGAGGTCGCCGTCGCGAACGTGGGAAACGTCGCCGTCAGGGTTTCCGGCGCCGCCCGGTCGGGCTTTCCGGTGCGCCGCGGCGTCGTCGGCGCCAACGGCCCCGATCCCGCCGTCGACACCACGGATTGGGGGCCCGAGGCAACCATGGTCATCCACACCGACGGCATCGCCGGCCGATGGTCCTGGGACGATATTCGGGCGCTCGACGACCGCTCGGCGAGCGCGATAGCGAGCTGGATGCTCCGGGAACACGGCAAGGAGACCGACGACGCGACCGCGGTGGCGGTCACCGGGAGCGACGATGAGTGACGACGACATCGCCGACCTGCTCGAGGCGGCCCGCGAGCGGGCCGACCCGTCCCTCGAGCCGACCCTCGCGGCCCTCGCGGCGGAGGCCGAGGCGCTCCAGGCGGAGAACGAGCAGCTCCGGGCGGACAAGGCCGACCTGCTCGAGGAGCTCCAGGAGACGAGCCGCGGGACCCTCGAGCTCACCGCGGAGCTCGAGGAGCGGTACCACCGGCTGTTCGAGTCGGCCGTCGAGGGCATCTACCGGGCGACGCCGGACGCCGACCGCTACGCCCTCGCCAACCCGGCGATGGCCGACATCCTCGGGTACGACGACGGCGAGGCGCTCTGCCGGGCCGTCACGAGCATCGAGTCGGACGTGTTCGTCGATACCGACCGGTACGCGGCGTACCGCGACGCCCTCCAGTCGACGGGGCAGCTCGACGACTTCGAGTACCGGGTCCGCCGGGCCGACGGGGCGATCCGGTGGGTCTCCGACAGCGCGACGGTGCTCCGGGACGACGCGGGGGCGGTCGAGGGCTTCCGCGGCGGCGTCATCGACATCACCGACCGCAAGGAGCGCGAACGGCGGCTCCGGGAACAACGCGACATGCTCGGCGTGCTCAACCAGCTCGTCCGCCACGACATCCGAAACGACATGAACGTCGTCGTCGGGTGGGGCGAGGAGCTCGAGGGCCACGTGCCGCCGGAGAAGGCCTCGGCCCTCGAGCGGCTCCTCGAGTCGAGCCAACACGTCATCGAACTGACCCGGACGGCCGGGGAGATCGTCGAGGCGCTCGCCGCCGACGAGACGCCGTCGCTCGAGCCCGTCGACCTGGCCCGGGTGCTCCGGACCGAGGTCGAGGCCCTGCGGGCCGCCCACCCGGAGGTGTCGTTCGCCCTGCCGGACGACCTCCCCCAGCCGCGGGTCCGCGCCAACGAGCTGCTGTCCTCCGTCGTCGGGAACCTGCTGCACAACGCGGTCCGCCACAACGACCAGCCCGACCCGCGGGTGGCCGTCTCGGTCGAGGAGCGGCCGGACACGGTCGTGGTCCGCGTCGCGGACAACGGGCCGGGCATCCCCGACCGGCGCAAGGCCGCCGTCTTCGAGAAGGACCAGCGCCGGCCAGACAGTTCGGGGACCGGCCTCGGGTTGTACCTCGTCGACGTGCTCATCGATCAGTACGACGGGGACGTCTGGATCGAGGACAACGAGCCCTCGGGGGCGGTCTTCGCCGTCGAACTCCCGAAGGCGACCGCTCGCTGACCGACGGGGCCCGCCGGCGTCAGGCGGACGCCGCCGCCAGCCGATCGCGGACCCGATCCCAGTGACTGCCCCGCCAGAACCACTGGCCGCACTCCTCGCACCGCCAGCAGTCGAACTCGTCCGCCGGCGGCGCGTAGTCTGGCCGAGGGTCGTCGTCGGCCACCGGCTCGAGGGGGCCGTTACACCGGCCACAGCGCGTCGGCGGGTCGGCGAGGGCGAGCTCGAACCCGGCCGCCCGGAGCTCTTTGAGCTGCTCGGCCACCTCGCGCTCGGTGAGGAGGACGCCGTCGTCCGTCCCGGCGATCAGCTGGGAATCCCGGGACAGCAGCCGCCGGCCCTCCTCGCGAGCCAGGGTCCGGATGCGCTCGTCGTCGTGGTCGACGCCCCGGTCGCCGACGTAGGCCGCGTCGTAGCCACACATCCGGAGGTAGACGGCCAGCTTCCCGAGCATGACGTCGAGGAGCAGCCGATTGGCCTCCGGGCGGTCCCCCGTCGGGTGGACATCGGCCGGTTCGCCGGTCGTCATCGAGGTCGTCGGTCGAGGGGCACGCCCGGCGCACGGATAACGGTTGGCCGCCAGCCCAACCCTTATCCTCGCTGACGGCCGAGGGAGGCCAGATGGCGAGCGACGAGGCCGTCGGGCTGCTCCGGGTGGACCTCTCCTCGGAAACGGTCGACCGCGACCCGCTCCCCGCCGACTGGGTGCGGCGGTACGTGGGCGGCAAGGGCCTCGCCGCCCGGATTTTGTACGACGAGCTCGTCCCAGAGGTCGACCCGCTGGGGCCCGGGAACGTCCTCCTGTTCGCGGTCGGGCCGCTCACCGGCTGGCTCCCGGGAGATGCGCGGTACGCCGCGGTGACGAAGTCACCCCAGACCGGGGGGTTCCTCGACGCGTACGGGGGCGGCTCGTTCCCCGCCCGACTCGCCGGTTCGCTTTCGGGGGACGCACTGCTCCTCGTGACCGGGGCCGCCGACCGGCCGGTTCGGGTCGTGGTCGAGGGAGGGAGTGCCCGGATCGAGCCCGCCGAGGACTGGTGGGGCCTCGACGCGGTCGAGCTCGACGCGCGCGTCGACGACGCCGCGGTGGCCTGCATCGGCCCGGCCGGCGAGCACCGGGTCGCCTTCGCGACCATCGCCTCCGACGCCGGCGACCACCACGCGGGCCGTGGTGGCGCCGGCGCGGTCATGGGGGCCAAACGGCTCAAGGCCGTCGTCGCGGCGGACGACCCGCCGGCGCTGCCCGACGCGCTCGAACCCCTCCAGGAGGCGGCCACGGACCGGCTCGCCGACTCCTCGGCCGGCCGCTGGCACCGCGCCGGCGGCACCGCCGAGTCGGTCGACTTCGCCGACGCCGTCGGCGGCCTCGCCACCGAGGGCTGGCGGTCGGGCCGGTTCGAGGCGGCCGAGGGGATCGGCGTCGAGGCGGTCCGGGCCCGGGCGAGCGGGCGGGAGCGCCCCGACGACGCGGTCCCCGGCGACTTCCGGGTCGGGGCCGTCGACCGCGACGGGCTCCACCGGGGCGGCGCGGGGATGACGCTCGGCGCGGGCCTCGGCATCGACGACGCCGACGCCGTCGCCCGGCTCGAGGCCGCCTGCGACCGGCTCGGGCTCGACCTGGTCAGTGCCGGGAACGCGCTGGCCTGGGCCGTCCGCGCCGACGAGGCCGGTCACCTCGACGCGCCCCTCGGCTTCGGTGACGCCGGGAGCGCCGAGGCCCTCCTCGAGTCGATCGCCCGGCGGGCGACCCCGCTGGCCGACGACCTCGCGGACGGCGTCGAGGCCGCCGCCGACCGCTACGGCGGTCACGGGTTGGTCCCGACGGTCAAGGGCCTCGAGCTCCCGAACTACGACCCCCGGGCCGCCCCGAGCATGGCGCTGGCCTACGCGACGAGCGACCGCGGCGCCTGCCACCGGCGGGCTCGTCCCATCGAACGCGAGCCCTTCGACGGCGAGTGGACGCCGGCGCGGGCCGCCGACGCCGTGATTGCCGAGCAGGACGCCCGGGCGGCCAGCTGGTGTCTCATCGCGGACGACTTCGCCGACGCCGCCCTCGCAAACGGGGGCGCCGACTGGCTGGCGGCCATCGACCACCCCGGGACCGACGCCATCGAGACCCTCGGCGAGCGGGTCTGGACGCTCACCCGGCTGTTCAACGTCCGGGAGGGCTGGCGCCGGGCGGACGACGCCCTGCCGGCGGCGCTCACCGAGCCCCAGGAGGGCGACGGGCGGGCCGTCGACCCCGACCGGTTCTCGGCCATGCTCGACGCCTACTACGCCCGCCGGGGCTGGGGCGCCGATGGCCGGCCGACGCGGGCGCTCGTCGACCGCCTCGGGTTCGGGGAACTGGCCGCCGACCCGCTGCTGGCCGACGAGCCGGCAGCGCCCCCCGACGGGCCGTAGGTCGGGCGGCGTGGGCCTCAGGTCCGATAGCCCGCGAGGCCATCGAGGATGTCGTCGAGGTCGTCGATGGCGGCGGCGAGGGTCGAGACGGCCGGCTTGGCGGTCCGGTCGGGGTTCGCGAGGACGCGCACGGGCTCCTCGCCGATGGCGACGAACCCGAGGTCGAGCTTCGCCGCCGTGGCCCGGAGGCCCAGCCCGGCGTCGGCCTTGCCGGCGGCGACCAGCCGGGCCGGGCTCTCGTGGGCCTTGACGGTCAGGTCGTAGCCGTCGATGGCCTCGGCCAGGGACGCGCGGTCGGTCCCGCGTTCGTCGGCGAGCGCGGCCAGCCGGTCGTCGAACGTCGCCCGCAGCCCCGCGTTGGCGTCCCGGTTGGCGAGCCGGAGCTCGCGGTCGACGAGGTCGGCGAGCCCCTCGACCTCTTTGGGGTTATCCGCCGGCACGAGCAGGCCCCACTCGCGGGACCAGCCCCCGAGGTCGTCGGCCTCGACCTCGCGCCGGGCCGGCCCCGCCACGACGGCGACGTCGGGAACGCCGTCGCGGAGCCGCCGCCGGCCCTCGCGGCTGCCGACCGGGAGGTAGCGTGGCCGGTCGAGCCGGTCGAGCAGCCGGGAGAGCGCGGGGTCGTCCTCGCCGACGCCAAGCAGCCCCGGCGGTCGGATGTCGGGACTGAAGAGGGCGACCTCGACCGGCTCGTCGGCGGCGAGGTACTCGACGTCGGCGGGAATCTCGACGACCCCGTCGGCCTCGACCAGGCTCGTGGTCGCGCCGCTGCCCTTATCGACGGGGTAGGCGAGCAGCGCGCCGTCCCCGTCCTCGACGAGCCCTGTCGGCATGAACCGGTGCCGACCCTCCGAGGAGCGCTCCCGGACGGCCATGGTCGCGTCGAGCGTGGCGGTCGCCGGTTCGGGCAGCCCGGCGGCCTCCCGGATGGCCGGGGCGACGAAGGTCCGGAAGATGGTGAGCGCGGAGACCGGATACCCCGGCAGGCCGACGTAGGCCGCCCCGCCGAGCCGGCCGACGAGCATCGGCTTGCCGGGCTTGACCGCCACGCCGTGGAGGAGCAGCTCGCCCCGGTCCTCGATGACCCGGTAGACGACGTCGACCGCGCTCGCGCTGGTCGAGCCCGAGGAGAGCACGAGATCGCACTCCTCGGCGGCGTCCAGCAGCACCGACTCAAGCGCGTCGACGTCGTCGCCGGCGTGGGGGTACCGTACCGGTACGCCCCCGGCCTCCTCGACGCCCGCCCGGAGCGTGTCGCTGTTGACGTCGTAGATCTGCCCGCGGTCGTCGTCGATGGGCTCCCCTGGCGGGACGAGCTCGTCGCCGGTCGAGACGATGCCGACCCTCGGCCGGCCCCGCACCGGGACGGTCTCGTGGCCGAGCGCGGCGAGCAGGCCGATCTCCCGTGGGGTGAGCCGCGTCCCCGGGCCGAGCGCGCGGGCGCCCGCGGCGATGTCCGCGCCGGCGAGCATGACGTTGTCGCCGGGCGCGACGGCCGTCCGGACGTGGACCTCGCCGTCGGCCTCGTCGGTCCGCTCGACCATGACCACGGCGTCGGCGCCGGGGGGCAGGACGGCGCCCGTGGAGGTTTCGACCAGCGTGCCCGGTTCGACGGTCACGGCCGGCGTCTCCCCGGCGTGGACCTCGCCGACGAGCTCGAGCGTGGCGGGGTCGGCCTCGTCGGCGCCGAACGTGTCCCGGGCCCGGACGGCGTAGCCGTCCATGCTGGCGCGGTCGAAGCCCGGGACGTCCCGGCCGGCCTCGATGCGCTCGGCGAGCACCCGGCCGCGGGCGTCGGCGAGGGGGACGGCCTCGGGCTCGGGGGTGAGGTCGAGCCGGTCGATGGTCGCCCGCGCCTCGTCGTAGCTCGCGAGCTCGCGGAACTCCCGCCGGCTCACGCCGACCACTCCCAGAGCTGGACGTCGACGGCGGCGCCGGGGTCGAGGCCCTCGACCGCCTCGGGGACGACCACCCAGCCGTCGGCCAGCGCGACGCTCGAGAGCACCCCGGCGCCGCTCGCCCGGGTCGGCGTGGCGACGAACGGCGGGTCGGCCGCCGGCGAGCTGTCGTCGGGCCCGGGATCGTCCGTCCGCTCGAGGCGGACCCGGGCGAACGTGCGGATCCCCGGCTCGCTGGCGATCTTGCGCTCGAGCCTGGCGCGGCGGCTCGGCGGCGACCGGTCGGGCAGCCCGCCGAGGGCCTTGACGGTCGGCCGGAGGAACTGCACGGCGTTGACGATGCACGCCACCGGGTAGCCCGGGAGCATCAGGACGGGGGTCCCCTGGACCGTCCCGAGCGCGACGGGGTGGCCGGGCTTGAGCGCGACGCCGTGGACGAGCACCTCGCCGAGGTCGGCGACCACTTCGGGGACGAGATCGCGCTCGCCGACCGACGAGCCGCCCGTCGTCACGACGGCGTCGTGGTCGAGGTCGCTCTCGATGGCCGCTCTGAGCGCGTCGGCGTCGTCGGTCACCACGTCCCGGTAGCTCGCCGCCCCGCCCCAGCGCTCGACCAGCTGGGCGACCGTCTGACCGTTGGTCTCGATGACCTCCCCCGGGGCCGGGTCGGCCTGGACCAGCTCCTCGCCCGTCGGGAGCACGGCGACCCGGGGGCGCTCGTGGACGGTAATCGACTCGCGGCCGACGGACTTCAGCAGCCCGAGGTCCGACGGTCGGAGCGCGTGGGGCGGTTCGTAGAGCGGGGTCCCCGCCTCGACGTCCTCGCCGACGGCCCCGACGTTCTCGCCCTCGGCGACGGCGTCGAACACCTCGAGCTCGGAGCCGACCGTCTCGACCGCTTCGATCTTGACGACCGCGTCGGCGCCGTCGGGCAGCTCGCTGCCCGTGTGGACCCGGACCGCCCGGTTCGGCCCCGCGTCGTCGGCGGGCTGGAGCACGACCGGCGAGCGGGCTGACGCGCCGAACGTGTCCTCGGCGCGGACGGCGTACCCGTCCATGGCCGCCCGGGCGTAATGGGGCACCGGTCGGCTCGCGGTGATGGGCTCGGCCACCGCCCGGCCGTCGGCGTCGAGGAGCCCGACGGCCTCGGTCCGGCCGTGGGCCTCGACGGCGTCGAGCAGCCGTTCACGGGCGGCGTCGAGCCGCGTGACGTCCTTGAACCCGGCGGTGCGCCGGTCCTCCGCTGTCATGCCGTCCCGGTTGGAGACGGGGGACCAAAAGGACAGTCACCGCGGGCCGTCGGTCACCGCGCCGTCAGTCGCCGTGGGCGTCGGCCAGCACGGCGAACGACCACCACAGGCCGAGCCAGGCGAAGCTCAGCGCGGCCAGCAGGCCACCGGCCTGGACGACGGGGGTGTACGGGCCGGGGTCGGTGGTCACCAGCGTCCAGGCGGCCCCGATGGCGAGGAGGCCGGCGGCGACCATGCCGAGCCCACGCCGGTTCGGCCGGTCCATGCGAGAGGCGTGCCGGGGACGTCCTACTCCGTCGCCTCGATCTCCTCGATGACGGCGGGGACGACCTCGTGGAGGTCGCCGACGACGGCGTAGTCGGCCTTGCCCATGATGGCCGCCTCCGGGTCCGTGTTGATGGCGAGGATGTTCTTCGCCCCCTTGGTGCCGACCATGTGCTGGACCGCGCCGCTGATGCCACAGGCGATGTAGAGGTCGGGGCTGATCTTCGCGCCGGTCAGGCCGATCTGGTCGTCGTGGGGTCGCCAGCCCTCGTTGACGGCGGCCCGCGACGCGCCGACCGTCCCGCCCAGGAGGTCGGCCAGCTCCTCGAGGGGCTCGTAGCCCTCCTCGCCGCCGACGCCCCGGCCGCCGCCGACCACGACCCGGGCCTCGCCGAGGGGCACGCCCTCGACGTCGGCCTCCTCGAACCGCTCGACGCGGACCGACAGCACGTCGTCGTCCAGGTCGGGTTCGAAGGGTTCGACCGTCGGATCGGCCCCGCCGCCGGCCGGCTCGAGGCCGATCTCGTGGGGCGCCGTGGTGAGTAGCGCCACCTCCGCGTCGAGCCGGGCGTGCTCGAGGAGGCTGCCGCCCCAGCGCTGTCGGGTCAGCTCCCACGGGTCGCCGGGCTCGACCTCGACGCAGTTCGCCGCCATCGGCAGCCCGAGCGACGCGCCGACGTGGGCCAGCACCTCGTGGCCCCGGTCGTTCCCGGGGGCGACGACCGCCGCCGGTCCGCGTTCCTCGGCCAGCTGGACGAGGCTCTCGGCCCACGCCCGCGGGGCGTAGCCGTCGAGGCCGTCGTGGGTCACCGCGTGGAGGGTCTCGACGCCGTACTCGCCGAGGGTGTCGGCCGTCGCGTCGGCGCCGTCGCCGACCACGACCGCCTCGACCGGTTCGTCGAGCGCCGCCGCGAGCTCACGGACGAGGGTGAACTGCTCGAGGACGGGCTCCTCGACCTCGCCGTCGTCGTGGTCGACGAGCGCGAGCACCATCTCAGAGCACCTCCACCTCGTCGGCGAGCACGCGAACCACCTCGGGGGCGGCCTCGGGGCCCTCCCCGAGCACCTCGGCCTCCTCGCGGCCCTCCGCCGGGGCCTCGAGGCTGACCATCTCGAAGCTGCCGTCGTGCTCGCCCGCGGCGGGCTCGGCGCGGGCGACCTCCTGCTTTCGGGCCTGCATCCGGGCGCGCATCGAGGCGTACCGGGGGGAGTTGACGCCCTCCTTGACGGTGACGACGGCCGGCAGGTCGACCTCGTAGACCTCCTCGCCGCCGGTGACCTCCCGGCGGGCCAGGGCGACGTCGCCGTCGAGCTCGAGGCCCTTGATACCCGTCACGACCGGCAGGCCGAGCGTTCGGGCCACCCGGACCCCGACCTGGTAGTTCTCCTGGTCGGCGGACTCGTTGCCGAACAGGAGGAGGTCGTAGGGCACCTCGCCGCCCTCGGCGACGTGCTCGGCGATGGCGTTGGCGGTCGCCCGGGGGCCCCACTCCCCGCCGTCCGTCTCGAGGAGGACGGCCTCGTCGGCCTGCATCGCGAGGCCGGTGCGCAGCTGCTCCTCGGCGTCCTCGGGTCCGAGCGTGAGCACCGTGGCGGTGCCGCCGTGGTCCTCGACCTGCTGGACGGCCTCCTCGATGGCACACTCCTCGTGGGGGCTCATCGTGTAGCCGAGGTTGCTCGCGTCGATGCCCTGCTGGTCCTCCGTCAGTACGATCTTCGCGCCGGTGTCCGGGACGCGCTTGACGCACGCCAGTACGTCGACCATGGGTGTTCGGGTTGGTTCGAGTGGTTCGTGGTGGCGACCGGTGACCCCGGTCCGGGGTGGTGGGAAGGCGGTACGGCCGACGCCGCGACGGCGGCCGGGGCCGGGCGGGCCGCTAGCTCCGGATGCGCTCGTTGTCGGGGTCGAACAGCGGCCGGTTCCCGACGACCTCGACGGTCACGGGGTACTGCTCGCCGATGTACTCGACCTGCAGCGAGCGGCCCGCCTCGGCGTACTCGGCCGGCAGGTAGCCAAGCAGGAGGTGCTTGCCGACGCTCGGGCCGGTCCCGGCGCTCGTGACGTAGGAGAGACGGCCCTCCTCGTCCTCGAGGACGTTGCCGTCCCCGTCCATGATGGGCTCGCCCCCGAGCATGAACCGGCGTTCGCCGTCGCTGTTCAGGTGGTCGTCGACCGAGAGCGTGCAGAGCTCGGCGACGGGGTCCGACTCGAGGGCCTCGGCGTAGGCGTCCTTGCCGATGAAGTCGGCGTCCTTCACGCCGTGGAAGGTCAGCCCGGCCTCGGCGGGGGTGTAGTCGAGCTCGAGCTCGTGGCCGTACAGGCGGTAGCCCTTCTCCATGCGGCCGGTGGTGCCGTAGACGC
>JBDGPL010000149.1:0-8351 GCA_042219705.1 Halobacteriales archaeon
GCCGCGGCGACCGGCGCCGACGGCGTCGGGCTGCTCCGGCTCGAGCACCTCGTGCTCTCGACGGGGATGACCCCCGAGCGCTACATCGCCGAGCACGGCGCCCGGGCCTACGTCGAGGAGATCGTCACCGGCGTGCGCGCCGTCGCCGACGAGTTCTACCCTCGGCCCGTGCGGGTCCGCACGCTCGACGCCCCGACCGACGAGTTCCGCCAGCTCGAGGGCGGCGACGACGAGCCCGTCGAGCACAACCCGATGCTCGGCTACCGGGGCATCCGCCGGAGCCTCGACCGACCGGAGGTGTTCGAGCAGGAGCTCGCCGCCTTCGCCGAGCTCTACGAGCTCGGCTACGACAACGTCGAGGTCATGCTGCCCCTCGTGAACGACGCCGCGGAGGTCCGCCAGGCCCGCGACCACCTCGAGGCGGCGGGCATCGACACCGACAAGCGGACCTGGGGCGTGATGATCGAGACGCCCGCCAGCGCGCTGGCGGTCGACGAGCTCTGCGCGACCGGCATCGACTTCGCGAGCTTCGGGACCAACGACCTCACCCAGTACACGCTGGCGGTCGACCGGAACAACGAGCGGGTCGCCGACCGGTACGACGAGCTCCACCCGGCCGTGCTCGAGCTCATCAGCGGGACCATCCAGGCCTGCCGCGACCACGGCGTTCGGACGAGCATCTGCGGCCAGGCGGGCTCGAAGCCCAGGATGGTCCGGTTCCTCGTCAACGAGGGGGTCTCCTCCATCAGCGCGAACATCGACGCCGTCCGGGACGTCCAGCACGAGGTCAAGCGGGTCGAACAGCAGTACATCCTCGAGGCCATCCGCCAGGGCGGCGGCCGGCCGGAGCCGCCTGGCTGAGCCCGCCACGGCTCGATCGCGAGCGTGAAGACTTACCTGTCGGGGCGGTCGACGCCGAGCCGTGCTGCCGGACGCCGCGGTCGCGCCCGCCCTCGCCGCCGGGCTTCTGGCCGGCCTCTACGAGCTGCTGCTCCGGGGCGTCGAGACCGCGACCGGGCCGGCCGGCCTGGTCGTCATCTGGGTCTACTCCTTCCTCATCGCGTTCGTGTTGCCGCTGCCGAGCGAGGTCGTGCTCGCGGCGCCGCTCGACCTCGGGCTCTCGACGACGGGGCGGCTGGCGACCATCGCGGTCGTCAGCGGGTTCGGGAAGGCCGTCGGCAGCGTCGTCGCCTTCCACATCGGCCAGGAGGTCAAGTCGTCGGGCCCGGTGCTGCGGTTCCTCGAGCGCCACGGCTACGACGTCAGGGCGTGGTCGGAGCGGCAGATCGTCCGGCTGGCCCGCCGGTTCGGCTACGGCGGGCTGGCCATCGCGCTCTCGGTCCCGTTCTTCCCGGACACGGTCTCCATCTACGCCTTCGCCATCCTCGAGCGCGACTACCTTCGCTTCGCGCTGGCGACCTTCGCGGGCAGCGTCGGCCGGCTGCTCGTGACGGTGTTCGTCGTCGGCGGGACGTTGACCATCGTCTGAGTCGGGTCAGCCGGGGCCCGAATTCGACGCCGTCTCGTCGCCCTCGACGAGGTCACGGGCCAGCCGCTCGACCCCCTCGCCGCCGAGGGCCGACTCGACCAGGAGGTGGCCGCCGATGGTCGCGGGGCTGATGACGACGTCGGCACCGGCCCGCCGGAGCTTCTCGACGTTCTCGCGGTTGGTCGCCGCGGCGACGATGCGCACCTCCGGGTTGAGCTGCCGAACCGTCAGGACGACGAGGGCGTCCTCGGCGTCGTCGTTCGTGGCGACGAGCACGCCACGGGCGTCGGCGAGCTGGGCCCGCCTCAGCGTCTCCTCGTCGGCCGGGTCCCCCACGAGCACGTCGACGCCCCGATCGCCGACGGTCCCGGCCCAGTCGGCGTCGGTCGTGACGACGAGGTACTCGACGTCGCCCAGCTCCTCGACGACGACGTCGGTGAGGTCGCCGCGGCCGAGGACGAGCAGGTGGTCGTCGAGGAGTTCGAGCTCCGAGTCGGTCATGCGTCCGAGGGCGCGCTGCAGGCGGGCTTCGATGGCGGGCCCGATAAGCGTGCCGAGGGCGACCGCGAAGCTCGCGGTCCCGACGACGAGGACCGACATGCCGAAGAGCTTGGCCAGCTGCGTCTGTGGGATGGCGTCGCCGTAGCCGACCGTGCTGGCGGTCACGATGGTGTAGTAGAACGCGTCGACGAGCGTGTGGACGTTCCCGAACTGCCCGCGAAGCGCGTAGGTCCCGACGGTCCCGTACACCTGGGCGCCGAGGATGGCGGCGGCCGCGGCCTGCTGGGCCGGCGAGAGGTCCAGCCGGCGGTCGAACCGCCGCCGGTGAGCCAGGACCGCCGGGAGGTCGATCGCCGAGAGGAGCACCAGCGGGATGGAGATGGGGCTCCACTGGAGCACCCCCTGCACGGCCGTGACCGGCAGGAGCACCACCGTCGAGTACCACGCGGCGCGCAAGCCCCGCCGGAGGCCGAGCGCGCTGGCCATCATCAGAAACCCCGTGAGGGCGCCGGTGAACCCGACGGTCTCCTGGACTGCCGGCGGGATGACCGTCGCGAGCGGGCCGGCGATCGACTGCTGGGTGATGCGGAGGACGCCCGTGGCGACCGACAGGACGGCCACGGCCATCGTCAGGCCGACCGTGAGCCGCAGGCCGGGGCCCGCCCGCCAGGATCGCCACGCCATGGCCGGGGTACGACCGCGGACGGCCTTAACTCTGGACCCGGGGCCGGTCTCGTCGGCGTCGAGCGCGTCGTGCCGGCCGTCCGGACCGTTCCTGTCGACGGCGTCAGCCTCGTGGGCGGGGACGGCCACGAATGGCTCCGGGGCGCGTGGTGGCCTCACCGTCCCGGCCCGACGGACGGGCCCCGTGTCGGCCACGCACGAAAGCGTTTAACCCGGCGGCGGCCACCACTGCTCGTAATCCGATGGCGCGTCCCCCTGCTCACCCGTCTCCTCGCCCGCCGATGCGTATGCGCGCCTAACGCCTGCCGCCGGGTGAACCGCCCGCCTCGTCCCGGGTCATACCGGGCCCGGCCGGCGCGAACCCCGGCCCCGCTTCGACTCCGGCCGACCGTCCACCGACCCGACCAATCGATCGGCGATACCACGACCGCCTCCGACGCATGCGAGCACACCGAAACCGGCGGCTTTACCCCCGCCAGCACGGGAGCGGATAGCATGAGCCACGAGCCATTCCCCACCGACGCCCCCGCGGTGGTGACCTGCGGGCTTCCGTACGCCAACGGCGACCTGCACATCGGCCACCTGCGGACCTACGTCAGCGGCGACGCCATGGCCCGGGCACTCCGGACGCTGGGCCAGGAGACGGCGTTCGTCTCCGGCTCGGACATGCACGGTACGCCCGTGGCGGTCAACGCCTGGCGCGAGGGCATCGAGCCCGCCGAGTTCGCGATGCGCTACCACGAGCAGTACGAGCGGACCTTCCCGCGGTTCAACGTCGAGTTCGACAACTACGGCCACACGGACGACGACACGAACACCGAGCTGACCCGGTCCATCGTCCGGGCGCTCGACGAGGCGGGCCACGTCTACGAGAAACCCGTCAAGGTGGCCTGGGACCCCGAGGAGGACCAGCCGCTGCCCGACCGGTACGTCGAGGGGACCTGCCCGTACTGCGGTGCGACGGCCCGGGGCGACGAGTGCGACGAGGGCTGTCAGCGCCACCTGGAACCCGGCGAGATCGAGGACCCGACGAGCGTCATCACCGGGAACCCCGCGGAGTACCGCGAGCGCACCCACAAGTTCTTCCGGCTCTCGGACTTCCAGGACTACCTCCAGGGCTTCATCGACCGCCTGCAGGGCACGGCGAACGCGAAGAACCAGCCCAGGGAGTGGATCGAGGGGGAGCTGCAGGACTGGTGCATCACCCGCGACATGGACTGGGGCATCGACTACCCCGGCGACGACGCCGACGACCTGGTCCTCTACGTCTGGGTCGACGCGCCCATCGAGTACATCTCGAGCACGAGGCAGTACACCGAGCGGGTCGGCGCGGACACGTTCGACTGGGAGCGGGCCTGGCGGGAGGACGGCGAGCTCGTCCACGTCATCGGCCGGGACATCATCCAGCACCACACGGTCTTCTGGCCGGCCATGCTCCACGGCGCCGGCTACGCCGAGCCCCGGGCGGTGATGGCGAGCGGCTTCATGAGCCTCGAGGGCCAGGCCTTCTCGACCAGCCGGAACCGGGCCATCTGGGTCGACGACTACCTCGACGCCGGCCTTCACCCCGACCTCCTGCGGTACTACCTGGTCACCGTCGGCGGCTTTCAGGACGACATCGACTTCTCCTGGGACCGGTTCGCCGAGCGGGTCAACGGCGAGCTCGTCGGCAACGTGGGCAACTTCGCTTACCGGTCGCTCCTGTTCGCCGAGCGCCACTGGGACGGTACGCCCGACGCCGCGGTGAGCGACGAGGTGACCGAGCACATCGAGGCCGCAATCGACGACTTCCGGGCGGCCGTCAACGACTACTCGCTCCGGCGGGCGACGAACGCCGGCATCGACCTGGCCCACGTCGGCAACGAGTACATCCAGCGCCACGAACCCTGGAAGCTCGTCGAGGAGGACCCCGACGCCGCGGCGGCGGTCATCCGCGACTGCGTCCAGCTCACCAAGGCCGTCGCGGTCCTGCTCGCGCCGACGCTTCCCGGCAAGGCCGACGAGCTCTGGACGCAGCTCGGCGAGGACGGGTCGGTCCACGACGCGCCGCTCGACGCGGCCCTCGAGGCGCCGCCGGCGAGCTTCGGGGCGCCCGCAGAGCTGTTCGACGGCCTCGCGGACGAGCAGGTCGCGGCGCTCAACGAACAGCTGGCCGAACGTATCCAGGCGGCCGAGGCCGAGGCAGACGAGGGCGAGGCGGCCGCGACGGGGGGCGATTCGGACGCAACCGAGCCGGCCGAGCTCGAGCCGCTCGCCGAGGAACGCGTCTCCTTCGACGACTTCCAGGCGCTCGACCTTCGGGTCGGGGAGATCACGGCCGCCGAACCGGTCGAGGGCGCCGACGAGCTGGTCCGCCTGGAGGTCGACATCGGCCTCGAGACCCGCCAGGTCGTGGCCGGCATCCGGAACCTCCACGACGTCGATGCGCTGGCCGGCACCCGGGTCGTCCTGGTGGCCAACCTCGAGCGGGCCGAGCTGTTCGGCGTCGAGTCGAACGGGATGGTGCTCGCCGCCGGCGAGGACGCCGACCTGCTGACCACCCACGGCGACGCCCCGCCGGGGACGAAGGTCCGGTAGCCGACGGCCGTCGTCGCCACCCGCGGACTTTTGCCGCCCTGCGGTCTACCCCGCGAGGCATGCGGAAGGCGAAGATCGTCTGTACCCTCGGGCCGGCGTCCGCCGACCGGGAGACGGTGGGGGCGCTCGCCGCCGCCGGGATGGCCGTCGCTCGCGTCAACGCCAGCCACGGCACGCCCGAGGACCGGGCCGCGCTCATCGAGCGGGCCCAGGCCGTCGACGCCGCCGTCGACGGGCCGGTCGCGACCATGCTCGACCTCCGGGGGCCGGAGGTGCGAACCGCCGCCATCGACGAGCCGGTCACCCTCGCGACCGACAGCGAGGTCCGGTTCGAACCCGGCCAGACGGCGACGAGCGAGGTCGTCGGCGTCGCGGTCCCGCTCGACGGCGTCTCGGTCGGCGACCGGGTGCTGCTCGACGACGGACGCATCGAGTCGACCGTCACGGCCGTCGACGACAGCGCCGTCGTGGCCCGGGTCGACGCCGGCGGCGAGCTCGGGAGCCGCAGCGGCGTCAACGTCCCCGGCGCGGCGCTCGACATCGAGGCCGTGACCGACCGGGACCGGGCGGACCTGGGGATGGCCGCCGAGCACGGCGTCGACTTCGTGGCCGCGAGCTTCGTCCGGTCGGCGGCCGACGTGCTGGCCGTCGGCGAGGCGCTCGAAGCCCACGACGCGTCCATCCCCATCGTCGCGAAGGTCGAGCGGGCCGAGGCGGTCGAGAACCTCGAGGGCATCGTCGGGGCGGCCGAGGGCGTGATGGTCGCCCGGGGGGACCTCGGCGTCGAGTGCCCGCTCGAGGAGGTCCCCCTCATCCAGAAGCGCATCGTCCGGCGGTGCCAGCGCGCGGGCGTCCCGGTCATCATCGCGACCGAGATGCTCGACTCGATGATCCACGGCCGCCGGCCCTCCCGGGCGGAGGCCTCCGACGTGGCCAACGCCGTCCTCGACGGGGCCGACGCCGTCATGCTCTCGGGGGAGACCGCCGTCGGGGAGCACCCGGTCGGCGTCGTCGAGACCATGGACCGCATCGTCCGGGAGGTCGAGGCCTCCGAGGAGCACGCCGAGCTCGCCGAACAGCGCGTGCCGCCGGCCGGCGATTCGGCCACGGGCGCGCTGGCGCGCTCGGCCCGCTACCTGGCCCGGGACGTCGGCGCCCGGGCCATCGTCGTGGCCTCCGAGACGGGCTACACGGCCCTGAAGGTCGCGAAGTTCCGTCCCGGCGTCCCCATCGTCGCCGCGACGCCGGACGACCGCGTGCGGCGCCAGCTCGCGCTCTCCTGGGGGGTCACCCCGGTGTCGGCCGACCTGGCGGCGGGGGGCGCCGCGGCCGTCATCGAGAACGCGGTGGGCTCGGCGGTCGACGCCGGCATGGTCGATAGCGGCGACACGGTGGTCGTGCTCTCGGGCATGATGACCCAGCTCGAGCGCAGCACCACGAACACCCTCAAGGTGCACGTCGCCACCGAGACGCTGGCGGCGGGCCGGGGCGTCGTCCCGGGCCGGGTGGCCGGCCCGCTGGCGCGATCCGCCGACGGCGACCTCGAACCCGTCCCCGACGGGGCCATCCTCTACCTGCCGGCGGCCTTCGACGGCGAGCTTGCCGGCGACCCCGGCCGGCTCGCGGGTATCGTCCACGGCCGGCCGGGGATGACCGGCTACCCGGCCATGGTGGCCCGGGAACTCGGCCTCCCGATGGCCAGCGGCGTCGACCTCCCGGCCGACGTCGAGGCGGGACGGACCGTGACGCTCGACGGCGAACGCGGGGTCGTCTACGCGGGCGACGTCGCTGGCCGGCCGCCCTGAGCCGGGCCCGCGTCGGGGTGCTTTTCCGACCCGCCGGCGTAGCGATGTTCGTGCGCGCTGACGACCGGCCGGCCCCGGAGGATGACGAGCTGTCGGGGTCGGTCACCGGCCCAGACCTCGTCGAGTTCGAGGCGCCCGTCGAGCCTGGGCGCCCGGCGCCCGAGAACGTGGCGTTCGTCCTGCTGGGGGCCGTCCTGGCGATTTCGGTCGTGCTGCGGCTGGTCCAGCTGCTCGGGTGAGGGCGGCCGAACGGACGGACCGTCCTCGGCCGGGCGGGGAGTTTTTGGCATCGGGCCCCAAGGGAGCCCGAATGCCGTCCCACCTTGGCGTGTCGCTGCCGCTCCTGCTGCTCCTCGCGGGGGCCGGCATCGCCGTCCTCGAGGCCATCGCCCCGGGCGCGCATTTCATCGTGCTGGGGCTAGCGCTGTTCGTCGCCGGCCTGCTGGGCGTGCTGGTCCCGTCGGTGTTCGGCGGCGCCCTCGCCCTGGCGGCGGTGGTGCTGCTCGTCGGCGGGGCCAGCCTGTACGCCTACCGCGAACTGGAGTTCTACCAGGGGACCGGCTCCGGCCGGACTCGCGACTCGGATAGCCTGCGGGGCGAAACCGGCCGCGTCACCGAGCGGGTGACCGAGACCGAGGGCCAGATCAAGCTCGATGCGGGCGGTTTCAACCCTTTCTACGAGGCGCGGAGCATCGCCGGGACCATCGAGGAGGGCGAGGAGGTCGTCGTGGTGGACCCCGGGGGCGGGAACGTGCTCACCGTGGAGTCCCTCGAGGGCGGGGTCGACGACATCGACCGGGAGCTCGCCGAACACCAGGCCGCCGACGAATCCGCGACCGAGGCCGGGCCGGAGATCGAGGAAGCTTGACCGCCCGGGGTCCCCGTCGGCGGGGCGCCGAGTTGGCCCGGCGTTTGGGGAAGGCTTAACCCCACGTCCATGCAAGGCCTTGACATGATACCGCTCCTGCCGCTGCAGCTCCTCCCGGGCTTCGGCCTGACGTTCGTCGCCCTCGTCATCCTCGTGCTGGCCGTCGTCACGGTCTGGCAGATGGTCGAGATCGTCGACGCCTACGAGAAGAAGGCGCTGACGGTCTTCGGCGAGTACCGCGGCCTGCTCGAGCCCGGCATCGCGTTCATCCCGCCGTTCGTCTCCCGGACCTACCCGTTCGACATGCGAACCCAGACGCTCGACGTCCCGCGCCAGGAGGCCATCACGCGGGACAACTCGCCGGTGACGGCCGACGCCGTCGTCTACATCCGCGTGATGGACGCCAAGCGGGCGTTCCTCGAGGTCG
>JBDGPL010000015.1:0-2991 GCA_042219705.1 Halobacteriales archaeon
GACGATGCCGCCGGTCATGTACTCACAGCCGTGGTCGCCGACGCCCTCGACGACCGCCCGCGTCCCGGAGTTCCGCACGCCGAAGCGCTCGCCGGCGACGCCGTTGACGTAGACCTCGCCGCCGGTGGCCCCGTACAGGGCGACGTTGCCCACGAGGGTGTGCTCGGCCGGGTCGAACCCGGCCCGCTCGGGGGTCCGAACGACGAGCTTGCCGCCGGTCAGCCCCTTGCCGAAGTAGTCGTTGACGATCCCGTCGAGCTCGAAGGTGACGCCGCCCGCCAGGAACGCGCCGAACGACTGCCCGGCCGCGCCCTCGAACGCGACGCGGATCGTGTCGTCGGGCAGTCCGTCGGGCCCGTGCTCGCTCACGATGCGGTTCGAGAGGGTCGCGCCGACGGCCCGGTCCACGTTCGAGATGGCCGCGGTCAGCGAGACCGGTTCGCCGGCCTCGATGGCCGGCTCCGCGGCGTCGATGAGGTCCCAGTCGAGGCGTTCGTCGAGGCGGTGGTCCTGCTCGCGGGTCTTGGTCCGGGGACCGTCGGCGTCGGGGGCGCTCAGCAGCCGCGAGAGGTCGACCCGCCGGGCCTTCGGGTGGTCGACGTCCTCGCGCTGGGCGAGCACGTCGACCCGGCCGACCATCGCGTCGACGGTCCGGAAGCCGAGCTCGGCCATCAGCTCCCGGAGCTCCCGGGCCATGAAGCGCATGTAGTTCATCACGTGCTCGGGCTCGCCGCGGAACCGCTCCCGGAGGTCCTCGTCCTGGGTGGCGACCCCGACCGGGCAGGTGTTCTTGTGGCACTGTCGGGCCATCACGCAGCCCTCGGCCACGAGTCCCGCCGTGCCGAAAACGTACTCCTCGGCGCCGAGGAGGGCAGCGACCGCCACGTCCCGGCCGGTCATCAGGCCGCCGTCGGTCGACAGCCGCACCCGCGATCGCAGCCCCGTCTCCCGGAGGAGCTGATTGGCCTCGGCGAGGCCGAGCTCCCAGGGCACGCCCGCGTTCTTGATGGAGGTGCGGGGGCTCGCTCCGGTCCCGCCGTCGTGGCCCGAGATGTGGACGACGTCGGCGTTGGCCTTCGCACACCCCGCCGCGATGATGCCCACGCCGTCCTCGGCGACCAGTTTGACGTTCACGTCGGCGTCGGGGCTGGCCGCCTTGAGGTCGTAGATGAGCTGCTTGAGGTCCTCGATGGAGTAGATGTCGTGCTGGGGCGGCGGGGAGATGAGCGCGACACCCGGGACCGACTGGCGGACGTCGGCGATCATCTCGTTGACCTTGTGCCCCGGCAGGTGGCCGCCCTCGCCCGGCTTGGAACCCTGGGCCATCTTGATCTGCAGCTCCTCGGCCGCGGCGAGGTAGGCGGCGGTCACGCCGAACCGGCCCGAGGCGACCTGCTTCACGGTGTTCTCCTTCTCGGTCCCGAAACGTGCCGGCGGCTCGCCGCCCTCGCCGGTGTTGGATTTGGCGCCGAGCCGACGCATCGCGATGGCGAGGTTCTCGTGGGCCTCCGGGGAGATGCTGCCCAGCGACATGGCGGCCGTCGAGAACCGCTGGACGATGTCCTCGACCGGCTCGACCTCTGCCAGCGGCACCGGGTCGCGGTCGGAGTCGAACTCGAGGAGCCCCCGAAGGGTCTGCAGCGTCTCCGACTGGTCGTTGACGAGCTCGGCGAACTCCTGGTAGCGCTCGTAGTCGCCCCCGGTGACGGCCTGCTGGAGCGTGCCGACCGTCTTCGGGTTCCAGCGGTGGTAGATGCCGCTCGACCGGTGCTCGAACTCGCCCTGGCGGGGCAGCTCGGCGTCCTCGGCGTAGCCCGTCTCGTGGCGTTCGAGGAGGTCGTCCTCGATCTCGTCGATGCCGATGCCGCCGGTGCGGTTAGCGGTGCCCTCGAAGTATTCCGCCACGAAATCGGCGTCGAGACCGACGGCCTCGAAGATCTGGGCGCCCCGGTAGGACTCGACGGTGGAGATGCCCATCTTGGACATGACCTTCAGCAGGCCGTCCTCCAGCGCGCCCCGGTAGGCCGCGATGGCGTCGGCGGGGTCCGCCCCCTCGTGGCCGGCGACCAGGTCGGCGATGGTCCGGTAGGCCAGGTACGGGTTCACCGCGCCCGCGCCGTACCCGACGAACGTGCACAGCTGGTGGACGGTCCTGACGTCGCCGGTCTCGACGACGAGGCCCACGTGGTTCCGGCGGCCGTTCCGGACCAGGTGGTGGTGGACCGCGCCCGTCACCAGCAGGCTCGGGATCGGCACGCGGTCGCGGCTCGCCGCCCGGTCCGAGAGCACGATGATGTCGTTGTCGGTCGCCGCCTCGTCGGCCTCGGCGCGAACCCGCTCGACCGCCGCCTCGTCGAGGGCCGTCGTCTCGGGGTCATAGGTCGTGTCGACGACCGCCGAGGAGAGCCCGCCGGCGTCGAGTGACGTGAGGCCCTCCGTCTGGGCGTCCGTGAGCACCGGCGAGTCGAGCACGAGCTGGTTGGCGTGGGCGGCCGTCTCGGCCAGCAGGTTCCGCTGGTGGCCCAGCCGGGTCTCCAGGCTCATGACCAGCGCCTCCCGGTAGTTGTCGATGGGCGGGTTCGAGACCTGGGCGAACAGCTGCTTGAAGTAGGTGTCGAGCCCGCGGTTGAACTGAGACAGCACCGACAGCGGCGTGTCGTCGCCCATCGAGCCGACCGGGTCCGACCCCTCGGTCGCCATGGGCTCGATGAGGTTGTCGAGCTCGTCGTGGGTCACGCCGTGGGTGACCTGGCGGGCCCGCAGATCATCGAGCGGGTCGCCCGGCCGGACGTCGTCGGGGTCGACGAGGTCGTTGAGCTGGACCTGCTGGTCGTCGACCCACTCGGCGTACCGGTCGTCGGTCAGCCGGTCGAACACCTCGTCGTCGGGGACGATGCGGCCCTCACGGGGGTCGGCGACGAACAGCTGGCCGGGCTTCAGGCGGCCCCGTTCCTCGACATCGGCGACGTCGACGTCGAGGGCGCCGGCCAG
>JBDGPL010000150.1:0-4469 GCA_042219705.1 Halobacteriales archaeon
AACATGCAGAAGCTCATCGTCGGCCGGGAGGTCTACCGGGACCCGGCGGTCCTCATCGCGAACCAGCCGACGCGCGGCATCGACGTCGGGGCCATCGAGTCCATCCGGGAGTACCTGCTGGACCGCCGGGAGGCCGGCATGGGCATCCTCCTCATCTCGGAGGACCTGGACGAGGTCTTCGACCTGAGCGACCGGCTCCTGGTCATCTACGAGGGCGAGTTCGTCCACGAGACGGTCCCCGAGGAGGCCGATCGCGAGACCGTCGGGCTGTTGATGACCGGCGGCGAAGCGGACGCGGGCGAGGCCGCCGCCGCGGACGGTGGCCGGGCGCCCGAGGGGGGCGGCCGGTGAACGTCGACGTCGAACTCACCGCCCGACAGGACGTGCCGGCCTGGCTGGTCTACGGCACCCCGGTCTTCACGGTCCTGGGGGCGCTGCTGCTGAGTTCGGTCGCCCTCCTGGTCCTCGGGGTCGACCCGCTGGCGGGGTACTACACGATGTTCGTCGACCCGTGGACCAGCCAGTTCGGCATCGCGAACGTCCTCGAGAAATCCGTCCCGCTCATCCTGGCGGGGCTGGCCGTCTACCTGCCGCTCCGGGCGGGCCTGTGGAACATCGGCGCCACCGGCCAGCTCTACATCGGGGCCATCATCGGCACGTGGGTCGGGCTCAACGTGTCGCTGCCCGGCCTGCTGCTGGTCCCCCTGATGCTCGTCGTGGCCGGCGTCGGCGGGGGCGTCTGGGGGTTCATCCCGGGGTACCTCCGGGCGCGATGGGACGTCAACGAGATCATCGTCTCGCTGCTCATCGCCTACGCCGCCATCCGCATCAACGGGTACGTGGTCCGCGGCCCGATGCAGGGCGGCCTCGGGAACTTCCCGCAGTCGGCCATCCTGCCCGCGGCGGCCCAGCTCCCGGACATCCCGGTCCTCGGCGCCCACGTTGGGTTCCTCGTGGCGCTGCTCGCGGTCGGCGCCGCGTGGGTGCTGGTCAAACGGGCCCGCATCGGCTACGAGATCACCGTCGTCGGCGCGAACCCCGACGCCGCCCGCCAAGCCGGGATGCGGTCGTCGGCCATCTACGTATTGGTCTTCGTCGTCGGCGGGGCGCTGGCGGGCATGGCCGGCGTCATCGAGATCGCCGGCATCCAAGGCCGCCTTCGCCCGGAGTTCTCGCCCGGATACGGCTTCACCGCTATCCCCATCGCGCTGCTCGGCCGGAACGGCGCCGTGCAGGTATTCGTCGCCGCCCTGTTCTTCGGCCTGCTGTTCGTCGGCGGGACCGCCCTGGAGATCAACTACAGCGTGCCCGCGGCGCTCGTCGACGTCATCCAGGCGCTCATCATCCTCTTTCTCATCACCGCGGAGTTCTTCAAACAGTTCGCCATCGACGTCACGGTCGAGTTCGGCAGGGCGGCCGAGCCCGCCGTCCCCGGCATCGACGAGGGGGTCTGACCGATGGTGTCGTTCCTCGCTGGCCTCCTCGACGCTACGGTCAAGGCCGGGACGGTCTTCGTCATCGCGGGCCTCGGGGAGATCATCGCCGAGCGGGCCGGCGTCCTCAACCTCGGGATGGAGGGCATGCTGCTGGTGGGGGCGCTCACCGGCTTCATGACCACCGTCGTGACCGGGAACCCATACTTCGGCTTCGGCGTCGCCGTCGTGGCCGGCATCGGGATGGCCGCCATCCACGCCTTCCTCTGCATCTCCCTCAAGTCCGACCAGGTCATCAGCGGGGTGATGCTGACGCTGCTGGGGGCGGGACTGACGACCTACTTCGGCCAGGGCTGGACCCAGCACTCCATCCGAGGGGTGCAGAAGTACGCCATCCCAGTGGTCGGCGGGTACCTCCGGGAGATCCCGGTCATCGGCCCGGCAGTGTTCTACAGCACGCCCACCGACTACCTCGCCATCCTGCTGGTCCCGGCCGTCTGGTACCTGCTCTATCGGACCAACCTGGGCCTCGAGCTGATCTCGGTGGGCGAGGACCCCGAGACGGCGGACACGATGGGTGTCGAGGTGTTCAAGCTCCGGTACCTAGCCGTGCTCACCGGCGGCGCCTTCGCGGGGCTCGCGGGCGCACACCTCTCGCTCGCCTACACCCAGATCTGGGTCGCGGGCATGGTCGCGGGCCGGGGCTGGATCGCCGTCGCCCTCGTCATCTTCGCCCGGTGGCGGCCGTCCTACGCCCTCGTCGGCGCGTACCTGTTCGGGCTCCTCGAGGCTCTGCAGCTGCGGAGCCAGGCCCTCACCCTCACTGTCGAGGGGGCACCCGCCATCGTGAACCAGACCATCACGTTCCTCATGCACCCCCAGATCATGTCGACCTACCCCTACTTCGTGACCGTCGCCGTCCTCGCCGTCACGGTCGCGCGGAGCGGCGAGGAGTCGAGCGCCGTCCCCGCCGCCCTGCTGCAGTCGTACAGCCGGGAGACCGACTGACGGAAAGCAAGCGGACGCCTCGCCATTCAGGCGTGGGCCGAGCGGTAGGCCGCCCCGGAACGGGCTCGATCACGTTCAATCCCGGGTCGCCCCGAGCCAACCACTTCCACCGTCCGAGGCTTTCATTCAATCCAGGAGAAGTCGAATTGATTCCTGGCGATGCGGTGGACCCACACCTCGAGCTCGACCCCGAACGCCAGCGGATCGGGAGCTCCTCGGCCGCCCGTTGGCGCCTCGGCCAACCGCTGGAACCAGCTGAGCGACGACCGCCGCCAGCAGTTCGTCGACGGCGAACCCGTCTGGGAGACCGCCGACTATCGCACGCGCTACGTCGGCGTGCTCGGGAGCGCGAGGGCCCAGCAGATGATCCGGAAGAACGACGAGGCGTGGCGGTCGTTCTTCGCCCTCGAAGAGCAGGGCGAAGCCAACGGGCTGCCGGGTACTGGGACAACGACGCGGAAGGCCGCGAGCCCCGGACCGTCATCCGCGACGACCGGGACACCGTCCAGCGGGCCGCCTCATCGACCATCGATATCCCGGTCGGCGAGGACCTCAAAGCGGAGGACGGGCTCGGCCATCACGATCGGCTCACGCGGGAGGTCCATTCCGAGGCCTGGACCTCCGGGGAGTGTCCGGCATGTGGCTCGACGATCGATACCAAACGCTATCGAGACACGCTCTCGTGTCGATGCGGCTCCGAGGGCCACGCGGACCTGACGGCCTCGGAGACGTTCCTCCACCGCCACGAACCGGACGGAGCACGGCCGATGGCACGGCCCGTGTGCTGCAACGGGGGACGACCATCGGTGGTCGGCGTTAACGAGACGCGATGCGTCTCGTTCGCCCACCAGAAATCGTCGATTTCTGGGGTACTCACCACGAACTCACCGTCCCAACGCAGTGCATCCGAACCCGCGAGGTACCGCCGGGGGTTCGGCGTCACCGAACGCCGCGGGTGGAATCTCGTCCCGTCGGGGGCGGGAGGATGGCAATCCGAAAGGGACTTGCCGGTCCGGCCGGAGCCCTGACGGGGCATGCTGCTCTCCGGTACCGTCGTCAAGGACCCGGTGACCGTCGTGGCCGATGGGGCGGTCGTCGTCGAGGGGTCCCGGGTGGCCGCCGTCGGGGACCGCGAGACGCTCCTCGAGCAGTACCCGGACCACGAACGGCGGTCGTACGACCTGCTCGCCCCCGGCCTCGTGGGCGCCCATATCCACTCCGTGCAGAGCCTCGGCCGGGGCATCGCCGACGACGCCGCCCTGCTCGACTGGCTGTTCGATCACGTCCTCCCGATGGAGGCCGCCCTCACGCCCGAGCAGATGGAGATTGCCGCCAAGCTCGGCTACCTCGAGTGTATCGAGAGCGGCACGACCACGGTGATCGACCACCTATCGGTAGCCCACGCCGACCGGGCGTTCGAGGCCGCGGGCGAGCTGGGCATCCGGGGCGTGCTCGGCAAGGTGCTGATGGACAAGGACTCCCCGCCCGGGCTGCTCGAGGATGCCGACGCGGCCCTCGCGGAGTCGCAGGAACTCATCGAACGCTACCACGGCGCCCACGACGGCCGGCTCCGGTACGCCGTCACGCCGCGGTTCGCGGTCTCGTGTACCGGGGAGTGTCTGCGCGGCGCCCGGGCGCTCGCCGACCAGTACGAGGGGGTCCGCATCCATACCCACGCCAGCGAGAACCGTGACGAGATCGCGGCCGTCGAGGCCGACACCGGGATGCGGAACATCCACTGGCTCGACGAGGTCGGGTTGACCGGCGAGGACGTCGTGCTCGCCCACTGCGTCTGGACCGACGACGACGAACGCGAGGTGCTCGCCGAGACCGGCACCCACGTGGTCCACTGCCCCTCCTCGAACATGAAGCTCGCCAGCGGCGTGGCGCCCGTGGTCGACTACCTCGAACGCGGGGTCAACGTCGCCCTCGGGAACGACGGCCCGCCGTGTAACAACACGCTCGACCCGTTCACGGAGATGCGCCAGGCCAGCCTGCTGCAGAAGGTCGAGGCGCTCGACCCGACGG
>JBDGPL010000151.1:0-15263 GCA_042219705.1 Halobacteriales archaeon
CCATGGACCTGGCCGATCGCACGGCGCGGACCGAGGCCATCGACCCCGTCCTCGAATCGTTCGTCGGGGGCCGCGGCGTCGCGACCAAGCTCGCCCACGACCGGGTGCCGTTCGACGCCGACCCGCTCGGGCCCGACAACCGGCTTTACTTCGCCACCGGGCCGCTGCAGACCTCCACCATGAGCTACACCGGGCGGATGAACGCCACCGCGGTCTCGCCGCTGACCGACGGGCTGGTCTCGTCGAACGCCGGCGGGTTCATGTCCCGGCACGTCGCCGACACCGGCTACGGCGCCGTCGAGCTGACCGGGGCGGCCGACGAGCTCGTCATCTGCCACGTCACCGACGAGGGCGTCGAGTTCGAACCGGTGCCCGAGCTCGAGGGGGCCGAGGTCTCGGCGGTCACCGAGCACGTCGAGGCCGACCGCGACCTCGGCGCCGACCACATCGCCGCCATCGGCCCCGCCGGCGAGAACCGGGTCCGGTTCGCCGCCATCATGACGACGGAGTCCCGGGCCTTCGGCCGCGGCGGCCTGGGGGCCGTCCTCGGCGCCAAGAACGTCAAGGCCGTCACGTTCGACGGCGATTCCCGACGACCGGCCGACGTCCCCGACGTCGCCAGCGAGATCCACGCCGAGGCCGCCCAGTCCGACCACATCATGAAGCGCCAGGGGACGACCAGCGTCACCGACCTCGCCAACGAGCTGGGCACGTTCCCGACGCGGTACTTCGCCGAGACCAGCTTCGAGGGCTACGAGGCCATCAACGGCGACGCCGTCGAGGCCAAGAAGTACAAGAAGGGGACCTGCTCGGCCTGCGCCTTCGCGTGTAAGCTCCCCACCCGCGACGAGGCCGCCGGCGTCGAGACCGAGGGGCCCGAGTTCGAGACGCTGATGTCGTTCGGCGGGAACTGCGCGATCGACGACCTGGTCCACGTCATGCAGTCGAACGAGCGCTGCGACGAGCTCGGGATGGACACCATCAGCTGCGGGAACGCCGTCGCGATGTACCTGGCCGCCGAGGACGCCTTCGGCGACCGGGAGCTCGTCCACGAGCTGGTCGAACAGATCGCCCATCGCGAGGGCGAGGGCGACCGGCTGGCGGAGGGCATCCACCGGGTCGCCGACGACTACGGCGTCGAGGACTGGACGGTCAAGGGCCTCTCGTTCTCGGCCCACGACGGCCGCACCCTCAACGGCCAGGGGCTGGCCTTCGCCGTCGCCAACCGCGGGGCCGACCACATGTACTCGACGTTCTACGCCTGGGAGTACCCGCTCGTGAGCCGCGAGGCGGCCTTCGACCCCGAGGGCCTCGAAGGCAAGGCCCCGGCCGTCGCCGAGCAGGAGAACCGCCGGGCGCTCGAGGACGCGGGCGTCATCTGCCGGTTCTCCCGGGGTGCCCAGTCGGTGGAGCGCCTCGAGGCGCTGTTCGGGGCGGACTACGACGCGCTGCTCGACCTCGGCGCCGACATCGTCACCCTCGAGCGCCACTTCAACAACCAGCGCGGCTTCGACCGGGCCGACGACCGGCTGCCCTACGAGCTGCCCGGCTTCGAGGCGGCCCTGGACGAGTACTACGCGGCCCGGGGCTGGAACGACGACGGCACGGTGCCCGCGGACGCGGTGGCGTGAGGCGTCCGGGTCAGTCCGCCCCGACACCGGCGGCGTCGGCCGACCGCTCCCGGATGGCCGGGAGGTTCGGGTCGCGGTAGGGCGACCGGCCGAGGACGGCCCCGCGCAGGCCCTGCTCGTCGAGCTGGTCGCGCAGCGTGCGGGTCAGCCGGTTGACCGCCGTGGTGTCGAGGTCGAACGTCGCCAGGAGCTCCCGGTAGCGGCCGTCGTCGGTCAGCGACTCGAACCGGTCGTAGAGGGCCTCGAGGGTCTCGGGTGGCTGGGTTCGGATCCAGTCCTCGTCGTGGAGTCCGAGCCGGCGCTGTCGCGCCTCGTCGACGACGTGTCGGATCACGACGAGGGCCACCTTCGGGATGGCGCGCTGGCTTCCGAAGGCCGTGAGGTCGAGGTCGACCATGATGCCGAGCGCCCGGTCGCGCTCCCAGGGTGTGAGGTCGAGCTCGCTGCAGAAGGCGTGGGTGACGCGGGCTTTGTCCAGCCGGTGCATCCGGGCGCTGTGACCCGCCATGGCCGGGTGCTGTTCGTCGTGGAGCCGGCGGAGCCGCTCGTCGAGGTCGTGGTGGGGATTTCGGGCG
The DNA here is from genome assembly GCA_042219705.1 of Halobacteriales archaeon. Classification (GTDB taxonomy): domain Archaea; phylum Halobacteriota; class Halobacteria; order Halobacteriales; family Hikarchaeaceae; genus JBDGPL01. Next base: position 2,207 of record JBDGPL010000151.1, read on the forward strand.
CGGCCGATACGGGTCGCGCTCGGCGTGACGACGTCCCACCGGCGGACCCGTTCGTCCTTGACGGCCTCGACCCGGGAGAGCGCCCCGTCGCCGGGGCTGGCGCTGATCGCGGCCGGCTCCCGGTCGGCGGCTGGCGGCTCGGCCCCCGGCGGCATTGAAGCGGCGTTGGAACCGCCCGGGCAAAAGGCTGGGGCAACGGCGTCGACCGACGCGTCGCTCGGAAGCCGAACTCCCGGAGAAACTCCCTCACTATGACCCCTTGTCGCGAGAAGCACTTAAAGGAATCCGGGGGCCGGACTCAGAACTCGTACCGAGCCTCGACCGGCACCGCGCCTTCGTCGACCGCCGGGTCGTAGGCCTCGACGGCCGCGACGACGAGGTCGGCGACGGTCCCGGCGTCCCACCGGGCCGTGTTCACCCCGAGGTCGTAGATGGAGCGGTCCGCGAAGTCGATGTCGTAGTACGCGCGGTACCGCGAGCGCTCGGAGGCCTCGCGGGCCTCGGTCTCCTCGCGGGCGGCCGCGACGGACTGGCCCTCGCGGTCGGCGATGCGGGCCGCCCGGACGTCCAGCGGCGCGTCGAGCCAGACCTTGAGATCGGCGTACTCGCCGGCCATCCAACCCGAGAGCCGCGACTCGAGGACGACGTCGTCGCGCTCCCGAGCCGTCTCCCGCAGGCGCCGGTCGAGGTCCCGGTCGATGGCGTCGTCCTCCTCGGCGAGGGCGTTGAACTCGGCGAGGGTGTAGCCGCGCTCCTCGGCGAGCGCCCGGAAGATGTCGCCGCCGCTGACGTGCTCGTAGCCGAAGGCCTCGGCGACGGCCGCCGCGACCGTGCTCTTGCCGCTACCGGGCGGCCCCGAGATGGTCAGCAGCATGGGCGGAGTCGACGCCCCCGGGCAAAAGGGGTTTCTCTCCCCCGGCGGTCCCCCGTCCCGTCGAACCCCGGGTTCGCTACTTTGATACCCCGCCGGGCGGAGTCGGAGGCGTGGACAGAGGCCATCTGGCCGCGACGGTGCTGGGGTTCATCGGCGCGTTCGCCGTCATCGGGATCCTCCTCTACGTCGTCGGCGTCGACGCGTTCGTGGCGGAGGTCACCCGGGCCGACCAGCGGGTGCTCGCGCTGGTTCTGCTCGCGACGCTCGGCTGGCTGCTGGCCTGGGGGTTGGGGATGCGCACCGTGCTCGCCGTCCTCGGGATCGAGGTGTCGGTCGCCCAGTCGTTCCTCGTCGTGAACGGCGCCATGTTCGCGAACAACATCACCCCGTTCGGCCAGGCCGGCGGCGAGCCGGTCACGGCCCTGCTCATCTCGACGATCACGGGGACCGAGTACGAGCGCGCCCTGGCGGCCATCGCGAGCCTGGACACCCTGAACTTCGTCCCCTCCATCTCGCTCGCGCTCCTCGGGACCGCCTACTACGCCACCCAGGTGACGTTCACCCGACGCCTCCGGGCAGCCACGCTCGTCATCGTGGGCCTGCCGGTGGTCATCCTGGTGGTGGGCTACGTCCTCTGGCGGAAGCGCGACCCGCTCGCCGACCGCCTCGTGGGGGTCCTGACGCCCGTTGCGCGTCGCCTCTCCGGCCTCGTTCCCGGGGCGCCTCGGGTGACCCGGCGCGCCATCGCGGCCCGCGTCGAGCACTTCGTCGCAGCCGTCGGCCGGGTCGCCACGAGCCGCCGGGGGCTGGCCCTGGCGCTGACCGCTTCCGCCGCGGGCTGGGGCTTTCAGATGACCGCCCTCTGGCTGTCGTTCCAGGCCATCGGGGCCTCGGTCCCGGCGGGCGTGCTGCTGTTCGTGGTTCCCGTCGGCGCCATCGCGAGCATCGCGCCGCTCCCCGGCGGCGCCGGCGGCATCGAGGCCGTGCTCGTCGGCGTCCTGGCGAGCCTCCCGGGCGTCGGGATCGGACTGGAGAGCGTCCTGGCCGCGGTCGTCATCTTCCGCGGGGCGGTCTACTGGACCCCCGTCCTCATCGGCGGGGTGGTGGTGAGCCTGAACGGCGTCGAGGCCATCTGACGGCCGCGGAGACGGCGGCAGGAGCCTGGACGGGCGGCCTACCCGGTCGGCGTCGTCTGGATGTGCAGCGCCTTGCGGATGACCTGCGTGAACGCCATCGAGCAGACGAAGTACCAGACGATCCACAGCTGGATGGGCCCGGCGATGCCCTGCCGCCAGTTCGCCTCGCCGACCAGCGGGACGGTCAGCGTGCGCTCGACCTCGTCGACGCGGCCCTCGAGGATCATCCAGTACATCCAGAGGAACACCGGGATGGTCAGCAGCATGATCCAGACCATCGGCCGGAACTGCGCCTTGAACATGCCGAGCTGGTCGCCCATGGCCTCCATCTGCTCCTCGCGGATGGCCTCCAGCGCCTCGTCGTCGCCGCGCTCCTTGGCGGCCTTCTGGCGCTCCTGGATCTCCTGCATCCGGGCCTGGTACTGGCCGATGACCTCCATGTCCATCAGGTTAGCCTGCAGCAGCGTCGAGTAGAGTCCGGTGAGAAGCGCCAGGGCCATCACGACCGCGTAGAACGGCAGCGCGGCGTCGAGCGGGCCGAGCAGGAGGTCGATGGAGCTGCCGATGACGTCCCGGACCTGCCGCACCGAGTAGCCGGCGAAGAGCCCGATGGCGCCGAGCGCGGCGGCCTTGTCCCAGGTGGTCCAGCTGACTGACTCGGGTTCCTCGTCCGGCCCGGTCGAGGCGGCCCGGGCCGGCCGGTCGTCCGAGAGCGCCTCGGCGACCCCGTCGGGGTCGTCGAAGGTGAAGCCCTCCTCGCCGTCGACGAGCACGCCGGTCTCGATGAGCCGGCCCCACTGGCCGCTCGTCAGCTCGTCGCGGACGTCGGGCCAGCCGACCTCGCCCTCGCCGCCGTCGGTCCGGTCGAACAGCACCTCGAGCGCCGCCTCGAGCTCGGGCTCCTCGTCGAGCAGCGATTCGACCTTCCGCGTCGTCCGCGCCATCGAGTGTCAGTCAGGCGTCACCGGTAATCAACCTTTTACTCCGCGGCCGCGACCGCCGCCTCGAGGTCCGCCCACACCGCGTCCGGGGGGCGGTCGCCGTCGACGCGCACGAGCTGGCCCTGCTCGTCGTAGTAGTCGACGACCGGCGCCGTGTTCTCCTCGTACACCCGCAGCCGCTCCCGGACGACGTCCTCGGTGTCGTCGTCGCGCTGGACGAGCTCGCCGCCGCAGGCGTCGCAGACCCCGGGCGTCTCGGGCGGGTCGAACTCGACGTGGTAGTTCCGGCCGCACTCGGCACAGACCCGGCGGCCGGTGAGCCGCTCGACGAGGACGTCCCGGGGGACCTCGAGGACGGCGACCACGTCGAGGTCGGTGATCCGCTCGAGGTACTCGGCCTGCTCGAGGTTCCGGGGGTACCCGTCCAGCACGTACCCGTCCGCCGACGCCAGGGCCGCCTCGACGATCTCGTTGACGACCGGATCGGGGACGAGTTCTCCCGCCTCCATGTACTCCCGCGGGGTGCCATGGTCGGTCTCCATGTCCTTGTTCGCCCGGAGGGCGTCCCCCGTCGTGACGTGCTCGAGGTCGAACCGCTCGGCCAGCCGCTCGCTCTGGGTGCCCTTGCCGGCCCCCGGCGGGCCGAGCAGGAGGACGTGTGGGTCGGCCATGGCGGCCGTTCGCCGGGGGCCGTTAAAGGGGTTCAGATACGGTCCCGGTGCCCCCGGCCGCGGCCGGCCCCCATCCGGGCGGCTACATGTACATCCGGTCCTCGGGGAAGTCCCGGCTGGCGAGGGGTTGGTCGGCCTGGGCGAGGGTGTCCATCCGGTCGGCGAGCTCGGCGTAGTACTGCGACAGCCGCTCGGAGATGGCTCGTAGCTCGTCGGCGTCGACCGCGAAGTCGTAGAGGCGCTCGAGCGCCTCGATGAGGAGGAGCGCGGCGTCCACGTCGGGCCCCGGCGGATGCGCCGGCGTGACGAACACCCCGACGGGCAGCCCGTCCGCGCGGAGGTTCCGGGTGACGAACTCCCCGGCCGGTCCGTCGAGGACGCCGCCGGCCAGGGGCGGCATCGCCCCGTCGGCGAGCCGGCGGTCCCGGTAGTCGGCGGTCGCGACGGAGAACACCGCGTGTTCGTGTTCCTCGTGGGGGAACGGCACGCCGTGGAGGACGACGACCTCCTCGACGGCCGCCTCGCGGGCCCACGCCAGCACGGCCTCGACGAAGGGCTGGGCGACCCACGGCGGGACGAACAGCTCCCCGACCAGCACGCTCATCGACGTCGACGGCAGGTGGTAAAGCCGGGTGTGGTGTCGGGGCTCGCCGTTCTCGAACGGAGCGATGGCGGGCAGGCCGTCGGGGACGACGGCTCCGAGCGGCTCGGACTCGAGGTGGCGGACCAGGTAGTCGGCGGCGGTCAGCCCGGCGAGCCCCAGCTGGGAGACGCCGACGACGAGCGTCTCGCCCGAACGGGCGTCGGCCGGCGCGGTGACCTCGAAGGTCGGTTCCGACGACATGCCGTACCGTTCGGGGGCTCGGGCCATAACGTCTCGCCAGGGCGCGTCGGTGGCCGATGGGGAGTTATTTCACCGGTCCCCGCAAATCGTGGCCGCATGGCAGTGCTCGTCGCCATCGACGGGGAATCGACCCCCGACCCGACCCTCCCGGTCGGGGCCGAACTGGCGGAGCGGCTCGGCGAGGAACTGGTGGCGCTCCACGTCATGCCCCAGGACCGCTATGAGAACATCCGCCAGTCGATGGGGAGCGACGCGGACGGGCCGGTCGGGCTCGGCGTCTACCCCGCGATCGCCCAGCTGGAGGGGGCCTCGCCCGAGCAGCCCAACCCCTACACCATCGACGAGGCCCAGCGGGACGCCCGCCGGGTGGCCCGCGCCGTCGTCCGGGATACCCTCGGCGAGGACGTCGAGGTCAGCCTGCAGGGCCGGGTCGGCAAGCCGGTCGAGCAGATCGTCGGCGAGGCCGACCGACGGGACGCCACCTACCTCGTCATCGGCGGCCGCAAGCGGACCCCGGTCGGGAAGGCCGTCTTCGGGAGTACGACCCAATCGCTGCTGCTGAGCGCCCAGCGGCCCGTCATCACGGTGCCGAAGGACGGCGACGAGTGGCCGGCCGGGGAGGCCACCCCGGTGGTCGCCGCCGTCGACCGGTCCGAACGGGGCGTCACGGTCGCGCGGGCCGGCTGGCGGCTGGCCGAGGCGACTGGCCGGCCGCTGCACGTGGTCCACGTGCTGACCGAGGACGGCTACGCGGCGCTCGACCGGTCGACGGCCGACCCACCGGCCGACGACGATCGCCGGGCCGCCGCGGAGGAGCTCGCCAGGGAGGCGGCCGAGGGCGTGGCCGACTCGTACACCAGCGTCGGGTTGGTCGGCCAACCCAGCCAGCGGCTCCTCGACTACGCCGACGAGCAGGACGCCGGCTACCTCGTCGCCGCCGGCCGGCGCCGTTCGCCCGTCGGGAAGGTCCTCTTCGGCAGCGTCACCCAGTCGCTCCTGCTGGCCGCCGAGCGGCCGATCCTGACGGTGATGGACGCCGGTTGAAAGGGACCGGCACGGGGAGTACGGAGCCGGGCCGAGACGGGTCGTCCAAGGGGCGACGGGGGGACGACGGCGGACGCTGGTTGTCGAGCCGGGCCCGGGACCGTCGGCCCAGCCCGTTCCGGACGAATCAGTACCGCCGACGGCGCAACGTCGGTCGGGGTCGTCGGGCCGACGGGGGGCGGTGCGGGGTCGACCCGAACAGCTGCCGCCTCGCAGGAGGATCGGGGCATGGTGGGGCCCGGGCGACGCAGGTTTCCATCGTTCTGTCCGGTCGTGAAGGGCATCGGCCGGATTCGTCCCGACCAATGAATCGCCCCTGCCGAAGGCGGGGCCGGTATCGGCGACACGACGGTCCCTTCTTGGAGAAGGCCGTGGGACACCCGGACGTTTGTCCGGGCGTTGGCCTTGGGCGTTAGCAGTAGGTTCACAACGTTTATCTGAACAACCGTTCATACGGTCAGATATGAGTCAGGAGCCGGAACGACTTGAGCGGCTCATCACCGACCGGGAGGGCGAATGCTGTACCGCCGATATCGACGCCCGCATCGAAACGCTCGAGCGGTACGTCGCGGACCGCCCGTCGGAGGCCCGACGGGACCACGCGGCCCTCAAGGCGCTCAGTAACGACACTCGGTACACGATCGTTCGACTGCTCGCTGCGGCTGGAGGGGAACTGTGCGTCTGTGAAATCACGCCCGTCGTCGATGTCAGTGAGAGCGCGGTGAGCCACGCCCTCTCCGACCTGTATGACGCTGGCCTCGTCTCGCGGCGCAAGGACGGCCCGTGGCGGTACTACGAGGCGACCGACCGAGCGGTAGCGCTCCTCGAGGCGCTCGACCGGACCCGGGAGGGTTCCCGATGAGTTTCCCGCTCGTTCGGATGGCGCGCGGGTTCGTGCAGAACGCCGGGCGGAGTCAAATGGCGACGGCGTTTGCCCACCAGGCGCAGCGGCACCGGGGCTTGGAGGACGAGGTCGAAATCCGCACTGGGGGAACCCAGCCGGCGGACGACGTCCACGACCTCGTGGTCGCCGTGGTGGAGGAAGCCGGGATCGACCTCGGGGACCGGACGCCTCGAGCGATCGCTCCCGACGAGTTGGCCGACACGAATAACGTGGTGACGATGGGGTGGGCTCCGGCCGAGCGTTGTCGAGCAGCGTGGGCGGGCGAGAACCGGGATTGGACACTGGACGATCCGGATGGCAGGGACCCCGATGCGGGGCGAACGATTCGAGACGAGGTCGGTCGGCGGGTACGGACACTCTTCGACGAAATCGAGCGGGAGGTGACCCCCCGTGTCTGACTCCCGGTCGCCCGAAACCGACGGTCCCCTCGACCCCGCGACGCAGCGACGCGTCGTTCGCGAACGGTACGCCCGGATTGCGATGGAGTCGGACCAGGCTGGAGACGATTGCTGTTCGGCAGACGGCTGTTGTAGCAGCGAGGATACCGGAACGGCGGGGGCGGCCGAGACGGCCGCGCAGCTCGGCTACTCGACCGCCGACGTCGAGAGTGTCGAGGGGGAGGCGAACCTCGGGCTGGGGTGTGGAAACCCGCAGGCACTCGCGTCGCTCGCCGAGGGCGAGACGGTGGTCGACCTCGGTGCCGGTGCGGGCTTCGACTGCTTCCTGGCGGCGCAACGAGTGGGTGAGACGGGGCACGTCATCGGGGTCGATATGACGCCCGAAATGGTCGAGAAGGCCCGCGAGAACGCGGCGAAGAACGGGCGGGAGAACGTCGAATTCCGGCTTGGAGAGATCGAGCACCTCCCGGTCGCGGACGACAGCATCGACGTCGTCATCTCGAACTGCGTGGTGAACCTCTCGCCGGACAAGCCACAGGTCTTCCGGGAGGCGGTTCGAGTGCTTCGTCCGGGAGGGCGACTCGCCATCTCGGACGTCGTAGTGACCGCCGACATCCCCGAGGGGATCCGGGCCGATCCGAACTCCGTTGCGTCCTGTGTCGCCGGCGCCGCCACGATCGACCGGCTGGCGGAAATGCTCGCCGAGGCTGGCTTCGAACAGATCGACATCTCGCCGAAGCACGACAGCGACCGCTTCATCCGCGAGTGGGACGACGAGTACGACGTGAGTGAATTCCTCGTCTCGGCGAGTATCACCGCCCGGAAGCCAGCCTGATCGGGATGAGTGCCGGCGGAGCCCTCGAACACGGCCCGGACGGTGACTGTGAGAGCTGTGGCGATCCGCGGTCGATGGATGTCCTCGATAAGTACCTCACCGTGTGGATCTTCGGCGCGATGGCGGTCGGCGTCGGCCTCGGATTCGTCGCGCCATCGGTGACCCAACCGATCCGGGACCTCCACCTCGTCGAGATCGGCCTCATCCTGATGATGTACCCCCCGCTGGCGAAGGTCAACTACGGTCAGCTCCCGACGGTCTTCAAGAACGTGAACGTCCTGGGACTGAGTCTCGTCCAGAACTGGCTCGTCGGGCCCACCCTGATGTTCGGCCTCGCGGTCGTCTTCTTCAGCGGTCTCGTACCGGGACTTCCGGCTCGACCGGAGTACTTCCTCGGGCTCGTGTTCATCGGGATGGCCCGCTGTATCGCGATGGTCCTCGTCTGGAACGAGCTCGCGGACGGCTCGTCGGAGTACGCGGCGGGCCTGGTCGCGTTCAACAGCGTCTTCCAGATCCTCACCTACGGCGTCTACGTCTGGTTCTTCGCGCTGGTCGTCCCGGAGTTGGTCGGTCTCGAAACGGTCGCCACTCAGATCGACCGGTTCGGCATCACACCGAGGCAAGTGTTCGAGGCCATCGCGGTCTACCTCGGGGTTCCGTTCGCTGCCGGTATCATCTCGCGGTACGTCGGGACGCGGACGAAAGGCGTCGAGTGGTACGAAGAGGAGTTCGAGCCTCGGATCAGCCCGCTGACCCTGGTCGCCCTGCTGTTCACGGTGATCGTGATGTTCGCGATGCAGGGCGAGACCATCGTGGCCTCGCCGTGGAGCGTCCTCCTGATCGCCGTGCCGTTGACCATCTACTTCGTGGTGATGTTCCTGGTGAGCTTCGGCATGGGCAAGGGGATCGGGGCGGACTACTCGACGACGACCGCCATCGGCTTCACCGCCGCGTCGAACAACTTCGAGCTGGCGATCGCCGTTGCCGTCGCAGTGTTCGGGGTCGGGTCCAACGTCGCGTTCACGACCGTCGTCGGCCCGCTCATCGAGGTGCCAGTGCTTCTCGCGCTGGTCACCGTCGCGCTGTTCTTCCAGCGACGGTTGGACTGGGATGAGACCGCGACGAGGGACGTATCCACCGCCGCGGCGAGGACGGGTTTCGAGGACGATTGACATGGACGCCGAACGCAACCGCTCGGTGCTCGACGCCGCCGAGGTTTGCATCTATCAAATTAGTTGATAGTGACTTCGCGTGGCCTAAGAGGCTGCTGAAGACGGCGTGAGGGTATCCAATGGTCGTGGAAATCAGGCGCCCCGTCGTGGATTCGTGACGGCCATCATCCCGGTGAGGAGAGCTGTCTCGAAAGCTCCGTCTGCAACGACGTACTCGTCTTCCGTCGATCTGCCCGTCGTCGCGATGAGCAGGTCGCGAGCGGGCAGTCGCTCGACGCCGTCCATCAATCGGTCCTGCCCTCGGTTCCCTTCCGAGGCGATAGGCTCGTTCAGGTCCCGGGCTCGAACCGCGCCGGACTGCTTACGGACCCCATGACGTCCGTCTGCCCTCCAATCTTCCCATCTGCGATTTCGTCCCGCAGCCGAGGACGCGAGGTAGGATGACCGCATCCCTCGACTGCTTCGACGACGCCGGTTCCGCCCCCGGCACGTCGATGGAGACCGAATACCGAGGGACATCACCGCTCGAAGCGCTCCCGGGAGCGCTTCGCCGCTGCCCGGTTCCGGCGGGCTTCAGCTTCGCTCCAGGCCCCGATTTCGATGAGCTTCACTCCGGAAAGTCCTCCAGCGAGTGATGGCGATGCTGGCAGACGTGGCAGCAACTGAACGTTGGGAAATTCGATACTAGCCGAACATTTAGCGCATCATCGGAGTTATGGGGACCCAATGGGATCCCACTCACCCGTTCCGCTACCCAGATAGAAAGTCCCAATAAACCAGTGAGGATTTGGGTCCCCCGACAGATTATAAACCAGCACGCCCGTTATCTGGGTTATGACGATCACCCGTGACGACGACGTGCTCGGTGGGGAGCCCCGCGTCGACGGGACGAGGGTGGGTGTTCGTCACGTCGCCGCACTGGTAATCGAGGGCGGTCAATCGCCCGCCTACACAGCTGATCAGTTCGACATCTCGATGGCCGAGGTGTACGAGGCGCTCTCGTACTACTACGCCCACATCGACGAGATGCGTGAGATCGAACGGGAGAACGAGGCCGCGTTCGACCAGGTCCGTGACTCGTCTTTGAAGCCCAAAGAGACCATTCAGTGACCTCGGTCCGAATCCTATTAGACGAGCATCTCGGGCGCGTCTTCGAGCGGGTGCTTCGAGAACGAGGGCACGAGGTTGAACAGGCCAAGGACCGATTCGGCGAGCAGACATCCGACCGTGAACTCCTTCGTTGGTGTGACGAGCACGATACCGTGCTGATTTCAAACAATGCGAAGGATTTCGAACCGCTACACCAGGACATCGATCATACAGGAGTGTTCCTGTTCTACGATCAAAGTCTGCCGGACGAGGATCCGGAAGGTCTGGCCCGTACTGTCGATGAAGTCCTCAACCAGTATGGAACCGTTGGCGTGAGGAATGAACTGGTCGCGCTCGACGAATGGTACGACTGGCTGCACTGAGATAGCGAGATCTGAAACGTCTAATCGATTATCTGGCGTATATCGACCACACCGGGAGCTATATACCTAAGGAATATTAGTTTAGAGAGATAAGCCGATTCAATCGATTTTGCTAATTGAATATCACTAACCGAACATCTGGCGCATCATCGGGTGCATGTCCATGAGCTGCTCCTCGGCGATCTCCTCGTAGATCTTATACGTGATGGAGACCGTCAGCAGCAGCCCCGTCCCGGAGACGCCCCCGATGGTCCCGAGCATGTTCGCTAGCACGGCGAGCAGCCCCACCAGCGCGCCACCGATGACCGTCACCGCCGGGATGTACCGCTCCATGACCTTCTCCATGACCCCCGGGTTCCGCCGGAAGCCGGGGATCTGCATGCCCGAGTCCTGGATCTGCTGGGCCGTCGCCTCGGGCCCCATGCCCGTGGTCTCGACCCAGAAGATGGCGAAGATGGCGCCGCCGACGACCATGAACGTCAGGTCGACGGCCACCCGGAGCATGATCTGCCAGGGTTCGGCGCCGGTCGTCGCGAGCCACCACATCCACTCGCCGGGCGCCTGAATGGGGTTGGTGTAGTAGAACAGCCCCGAGACCGGCTGGCCGTTGGAGTAGGTCCCGAGCCAGGCCGGCATCGACGCCAGCTGGGCGTTGAGGATGCGGCCCAGGAACTGGAGGTTCGCCTGCAGGGCCCGGACGAGGATCATCGGCAGGACGCTGGCGTAGATGAGCTTCACCGGGAACCGGCCCCGGGCGCCCTTGACCCGGGCGTGGGAGAGCGGGATCTCGACGCGTACCGACTCGGCGTAGACGACGATGGCGAAGATGAGCACCGTCGTGATGACCGCCAGCAGGCCGCCGGCCTGGCCCTCGCCGTAGACCAGTATCCCGAGCCCGCCGCTGAACAGCGGGGGAAGCTCGCCCGGGTTCAGGACGAAGCCGGCCCACCGGGGGATGAGCCCGGCCGGCTGGGGCCCGGGCCCCCAGGAGACGAGCCCGCCGACCAGCCGCTGGCTCACGCCGGCGATGATGAACAGCCCCACGCCGGAGCCGACGCCCCACTTCGAGACGATCTCGTCGAGGTAGAGGATGAGGATGCCGCCGACGAAGATCTGCGCGAAGATGAGCCACCGGACGCCGCCCGCGCCGATGCCGAGCTGGGCCCCGAGGGTCCTGTCGGGCGGCAGGAAGCCGCCCGCGAACACCATCGGGAGCCCGGTCAGCACGACCATCACGACCACGAGCAGCTTCTGCAGCCCCTGGTAGAGCACCTGGTCTCGGGGCTCGGAGGTATCGAGACCCAGCAGGTCGGCCCCGCCGAGCAGCTGCAGCACGATGCTGGCCGTGACGATGGGCCCGATGCCCAGCTGGAGCACCGAACCCTGGGCGCCGGCCAGGATCGATCGGAACTGGCCGAAGAGGTCCTGGGCGTTGCCGCCCAGGCCGTAGAGCGTCACGTTCGTCAGGAAGAAGTAGATGACCAGCACGCCCAGCGTCCAGGTCAGCTTCCGCCGGAACGGGACGTGGCCCTCCGGCCGGGCCACCGACGGCATCCGCGTGAGCAGCGGTTCGGCCGCCTCCTTCCAGCCCATGGCGGGTCAGTCCTCGGCCGCGGTCGGGTCGTCGGGTCGGTCGTCCTCGGCGGCTTCGGCCTCGGCCGGCCGGGCGCGGTCGGTCAGCTCCGTCCCGCCGCCGGCGGCTTCGATGCGCTCGACCGCCGTCGACGAGAACGCGTCGGCGGTGACGTAGAGCGTCCGACGGGCCTGCCCGGAGCCGAGCACCTTGACGACGTCGGCCTCGTGGCCGCCCTCGACGACGTCCCGGGCGTCCAGCCGGAAGCCGTCGTCGGTCTCCTCGGCCAGGCCGTCGGCCGCGTACTCGGGCGCCCGCTCGTCCAGGGTCCGGAGGTCGACCTCGCGGACCTCCGGCTGGACCTCGGGCGGCCGGGTGAAGCCGTGCTTGCCGAGCGGGTCCTGGCCGTGGACCTCGTGCTTGGAGCGGCCGGCGTTGCCCCGGCCGCCGCGGTTGCCGGCCCCGCGCCGGTTCTTGTGCGTGCCCCCGCCGTGGGTTCGCGAGCCGCGTTGGCGTCGCTTCTTGTCGGTCATGGTTATCGCATCGCGTACAGCAGGTCGTCGATGGCCGCGGTGTCGTGCCGGCCGAGCTCGCCGCCCTCGCCGACCGCGTGCTTGATGCCGTCGTGGCCGCCCCGTGGCGGGTGCAGCCGGAGCACGGGCGAGAGGCCCTGGGCCCGTAGCGTCGTCTCCTCGTCGAGGAGTGCGGCCGCCAGCGCGTCGACGTCGTCGTAGTCGGTGTTCGCGGCGACCCAGTCGTCGTCGACGTCGTCGCTCCCTTCGGCGGGCTCGGCCCGGCGGCGCAGCAGCGTGGCCAGCGTCTCCCGGCTGGGCTCGCCGAAGGCGACGTAGTCGTTGACCGTCGTGAGCATCCCGCGGGCCGTGTCGGACTCGGGGAGGAGCGTGCAGTGGTTCACGCGGTGGAGGTTGAGCATCTCGAGCGTGTCGCGGACCGCCGGCCGGACGTTGACCTCGCCGCGGAGCTGGACGACCGCCTGCATCAGCCGCTCACCTCGCCCGGTTCCTCCGGCGGCTCCTCGAGCGGCTCGGTCCGGCGCCGCCCCCCTTCGCGGGCCCGGGAGGCGTTCGCGAGCGCGTTGTACGTGGCCTTCGCGAGGTTCATCGTCGTCCGGGTGTTCCCGTGGCTCTTCGTCCAGGCGTCCTCGATGCCCGCGAGCTCGAGGATGTGCCGGA
>JBDGPL010000152.1:0-8141 GCA_042219705.1 Halobacteriales archaeon
TGGCGGCGACGGCGCTCATCGCCTCGAGGACAGACAAGGACGGTCCGGCGCGGGCGGCGTCGAGGAAGACCAGCCCGGTGGCGAGGCCGAAGACGACGAAGTAGAGCAGCGTGAAGCCGTAGATGCCGCGTATCGCGCGTTCGTCGAGGGCCCGGCCCGCCAGCCGAACCGGGCTGACCGCGTCGGGGTGAACGGCCCCGAAGAGTTCGCGTTTGAACGACTTGATGATGACGAGCCAGCGGACCATCTTGATGGCCGAGCCGGTCGAGCCGGCGCTGCCGCCGACGAACATCCCGGCCAGCAGGAGGTAGTGGGTCGCCGGGCTCCAGGCGTTGAAGTCGAGGCTGGCGTACCCCGTCGTCGTAACGATGGAGACCGTCTGAAAGAGGGCGTGGCGGAGCGACGGGAGGACCTGCCCGGCGATAGGCCCGACGTTCGGGGGCGCCTGCTCGACCCCGGCGCCCGTGAAGAGCAGCCCGGCGATGACCGCGCTCGTCGCGCCGAGCACCCCGAGGTAGAACCGGAACTCGCCGTCGCGCCGGAGCGCCGACCAGTCGCCGGTGAGCGCGCGCCAGTACAGCGCGAAGTTGGCCCCGGCGACCACCATGAACGGGATGATGACCCACTGGACCGCCGCGGAGAAGGCCTCGATGCTCCGGGCCTCTGGCGAGAACCCGCCGGTGGGCATCGTGGTCAGCCCATGGCTGACGGCGTTGTAGAGGTCCATGTTCGGCGCCAGCCCGCCGAGGTGCAGGCCGTACAGCAGGGCGATCTCGAGCAGGGTGAACCCGAGGTAGACCAGCCAGAGCGCCCGGGCCGTCTCCGCGATGCGCGGGGTGAGCTTCTCGATGCCCGGGCCGGGGGCCTCGGCGTCGAGCAGCTGGGCGCCGCCGACCGACAGCTCCGGCAGGATGGCGACCGCGAGGACGACGATACCCATGCCGCCGAGCCACTGGGTCGCCTGGCGCCAGAGCAGCAGGGCACGGGAGTGACGCGCGAAGGAGATCTCGCCCATGACCGTCGCGCCGGTGGTCGTAAAGCCGCTCATGCTCTCGAACAGCGCGTTGACCGGGTGGGCGACGGTCCCCTGGCCGGCGAGGACGTACGGCAGGGCGCCGACGACGGCGACGACCAGCCAGGTCAGCCCCACCATCAGGAACGCCTCGCGGGCCCCGAGGTCGGGATCCGGGTCGAGCCGCTCGAGGGCCAGCCCCCCGACGAAGGCGACCGCCATCGTCGCGACGAAGACGGCCGCGGCGGCCGTCTCGCCGTAACCGAGCGCCACGACGAGCGGCAGGCCGAGCGCCGCGGCGAGCCACTTCACCACCCGGCCCGTCAACGCGACGGCGGTTCGCCACTCGACACGGACGGGCGGACGGCGGGGCATCATAGCGCGGCGAGCACGTCGTCGACCGCCGGCGTCTCGACGAAGACGACGACGTGGTCGCCGGGCCGGACGACCGTCTCGCCGCGCGGCGTGATGACCTCGCCGTCCCGGGTGATGGCGCCGACGACGACCGGCGCCGGGAGGTCGGCGACGGCCTCGTGGATGGGCCGGCCGACGAGGGCGCTGTCGGCGTCGACCTCGACCTCGACGACCTCGGCCCGGTCCGACTCGATGAGCGCGACGTTCTCGGTGTGCTCGTCGTGGGTGAACCGGGTGATCTCCTCGGCGGTGAGCTCCCGGGGGTTGATGGCGACGTCGACGCCGACCGCCTCGAAGAGCTGGACGTACTCCCCCCGATTCACGACGGCGACCGTCCGGCGGGTGCCGATCTGCCGGGCGAGCAGCGACACCAGCAGGGTCCGCTCGTCGGTCTCGAGCGTGACGACGGCCAGGTCGGCCTTGTCGACGTGCTCGCGCAGGAGGAACTCCACGTCGGTGGGGTCGTGGTTCAGCACCGTGGCGTCGGCGCACCGTTCGGCGAGGATCCGCGCGCGGTCCGCGTCCGCCTCGACGACCGTCGGCTGGACGCCCCGGTCGCACAGCAGGTCGACGGTCTCGCGGCCGATGGCGTCGCCGCCGAGCACCACTACGTCGCGGGTCCGGTCGCCGGCGGCGGCGACGGTGTCGGCGAAGGCGCCGACGCTCTCGGGCGGCCCGATGACGACGACTTTCGCGCCGGGCCGGATGACGGTCTCGCCCCGCGGGATGACGACGTCCTCCTCGTCGATGACGGCGGCGAAGGTGAGCCCCTCGATGCGGTCGGCCTCGGCGACGGTCTGGCCGGCCAGGGGGCTGGCCTCGTCGACGCTGAACTCCGCCATCTGGACCCGGCCGCCGGCGAACGGGTCGACGTCCCGCGCGGCCGGCAGGCCGGCGATGCGGACGATGGTCTCCGCGGTGAGCAGGTTGGTACAGACCATGAAGTCGACGCCGAACGCCCCCTCGGCGTGCCGCCAGGTCTCGAGGAAGGTCGTGTTCCGGACCCGGGCGATGGTGAACGCCTCGCCGAGGACGGCGGCCGTCGAGCACGCGACGAGGTTGGTCTCGTCGTCGTCGGTGCTCGCGATGAGGATGTCGGCGGCCCCGGCGCCGGCCTCCTGGAGGACGCCCATCGACGTCCCGTCGCCGTGGATGGCCAGCACGTCGTGGGAGTAGGTCAGCGCCTCGACCCGGTCGGCGTCGACGTCGATGACCACGACCTCGTGGTGGTCGGCCAGGCTGGCGGCGATCGAGGAGCCGACCTCGCCGGCGCCGATCACGACGACGTCCACGCCACACCCTCCCGGGACATGCGACCAGTTCGAGGCCTCGGCCGTAAGTCCGTTTCCGTTCGGCGGGTGGCTACCGGACCGTCACGTCGAGGTCGACCGCTCGGTCGCTCCCCTCGAGATCCCGGACGACCTGCTGGACGACGCCGGCGGCCTCCCGTTCGACGAGCGGCGCCACCCGGTCGATGACCCAGGACAGCGAGGTGAGCGCGGGGAGGTCGAGGGCGGCGGGCGCCACCGTGTCGGGGTGGTACGAGACCCGGAATTGGACCCGCGTTGCCGATGGGCCGTCGTCGTCGGTGACGGGGGTTTGATCGCCGGCTTGCGTGATGGGCTCGAGGGACCACGCCCCGTCGGCCTCGATGCCGCTGGTCACCTCGAAGGCCAACCGTTCGGGTCGGTCGACCGCGGTGACGCGCGAGCGGACGGTGTAATCGATACGCCACCACGCGAACCGGAGCTCGTACTCGGTCCCGACCCCGCCGTCGCCCGTCCTCGTGACCGACGCCAGGTGCTCCGAGTAGCCCTCGTACCGCCGGAGGTCGACGAGCGCGTCGAAGACGACCGCGGGCGGACGGCGGACCGTCGTCTCGGCCACGAGCGTGGGCACGGGGGATGGGTTCCCCCGTCGCGAGGGTAAGCCTTCCGTGGCCCCGGGGGCGACCCGGGCCGGCAGGTCTAAGCGCGATCGTCCGGAGGTACCCGGCATGGCCGACCTTGACGACACCGAGGTGCTGATTGTCGGCGGCGGCGTCGCCGGCCGGACGGCGGCCATTTTTACCGCCCGCCACGGCCTCGACACGCTGGTGCTCGACACGGGGGAATCCCTGCTGCGCCGGAACGCCCACCTCGAGAACTTCCCCGGCTTCCCGGCGGGGGTGAACGCCCGGCTGCTGCTGGAGTTGATGGCGGACCAGCTCGACCGGGCCGGGGCCGCTCGCCGGACGGCCGAGGTCGTCGAGCTCTCGACGACCGACGGCGGCATCGTCGCGACGACGGCCGACGGCGAGACCGTCGCGGCCGCGCACGCCATCGCCGCGACGAAGAACGCCGTAGGCTACCTCGACGGCCTCGCCGACATCACCGTCGTCGACCGCGGCAAGCCGTTCGTCGAGACCGACGTCCGGGGCCGAACCGGGGTCGCGGGCCTCTACGTGGCCGGCCGACTCGCCGGCAAGCCCCACCAGACCGTCGTGGCGGCGGGCCACGGGGCCGCCGTGGCCGTGACGCTGCTGGAGGATGCCGAGGAGCCCTTCTACCACGACTGGGTCGCCCCGGCGGGGTACTTCACCGGCCGCGGCCGTGACGTCCCGCCGGGGTGTGAGGAGATCGACGAGGCCGAGTTCCGCCGGCGCGAGCGGGAATCCCGGCAGGTCGTTCGGGACGCCTTCGCGGAGCCGCACCCCGAGCCCCCCGAGCAGCACCCGAGCGTCCGTCGGGGGTAGGCGACCGGGGACCGACACCCTATTTAAATCCGGCCCCGACGTGGCGCCCACATGCTCGAGGGCGTCAACGTCGCGCTCGGCGTCACCGGGAGCATCGCCGCGGTGAAGGTGGTCGAGCTCGCCCACGAGCTGCGCCGCCGGGGGGCGGCGGTCCGCGGCGTCGTGACGCCGGCCGCCACCGGCATCGTCAACCCCTGGGCCGTCGAGTTCGCGACCGACCGCGACGTCGTCACGGAGCTGACCGGCGCCGTCGAGCACATCGAGCTCTGCGGCCGGGCCGGCTGGGCGGACGTCCTCCTCGTCGCCCCGGCGACGGCGAACACCATCGGGAAGATGGCGGCGGCCGTCGACGACACGCCGGTGACGACCTGTGCGACGACCGCCATCGGCGCCGGCCTCCCGGTGGTCGTCGCGCCCGCGATGCACGAACCCATGTACGAGCACCCCGGCGTCCTCGACGCCATCGAGCGCCTCGAGGCCTGGGGGATCCAGTTCGTCGCCCCCCGGTTCGAGGAGGGGAAAGCCAAGATCGGCACGAAGGAGGCCATCACGCTCGCGACGGCCCGGGCGGTCGACGACCGGCCGCTCGCAGGCCGGCACGTCGTCGTGACCAGCGGGGCCACCCACGAGCCCATCGACCCGCTCCGGACGCTCTCGAACCGGGCCTCCGGCAAGACGGGTCGGGCGGTCGCCCGGGCCCTGTACGTCCGCGGCGCCGACGTCACGCTGGTCCACCCTGGCGGGGACGTCCCGTACGCGAACGCCCGCCACGCCGAGACGTCGGCCGAGATGCTCGAGGAGGCGGCCGACGCGGCGGCCGACGCCGACGCCGTCGTCTCGACCGCCGCCATCAGCGACTACATGCTCGACACGGCGTCGGAGAAGATCCGGTCGGGCCAGACGGACCTCAGCCTCGACCTCGAGCCGACGCCGAAGGTCCTCGACGCGGTCCGAGACGCCCATCCCGACCTCACGCTCGTCGGCTTCAAGGCCGAGACCGTGGGCGACGACGAGGCCATGGTCGCGGAGGCCAGGGAGCTGCTCGAGCGCATCGGCGCGGCCTTCGTCGTCGCCAACGACGCCTCGGTCATGGGGGCCGACGACACCCGGGCGCTGTTCGTCGACGCCGACTCCGCAGCGCCCTTCGAGGGCTCGAAGGACGAGCTGGGGCTCCGGGTGGCCGACCGGCTGGCCGCGGAGCTCGAGTAGCCCGTCGGCCTACTCCTTGTCATCCGGGGCGGGCCACTCGGCCGCGCCGTAGAATTCGACGCCCAGCCGGTTCGCCGCCCGGGAGATCATGTGGGCCCCGGTCGGGGCAGTGAGGAACAGGAACCCGATGCCGACCAGCGAGGCCAGCCCGGCCCGTTCGGGCCCGAAGTAGACGAAGCCGGCGAGGAAGAACGACGCCGCGCCCAGCGTGGTCGCCTTGCTGGTGGCGTGCAGCCGGTTGTAGACGTCCGGGAGCCGGAGGATGCCGACCGTCCCGACGGTCATGAAGAAGCCGCCGACCGCGATGAGGGCGACGACGAGTGCGGCCCGGAGCGTTCCCGTCATCGCTGCTTCGCCCTCCCGACGCCGGTTCGTGGATCGCGGACGGTCACTGGATGATGTCCCCCTCGGTCAGGTACTCCGCGACGGTCACGGTGCTGATGAAGCCGATGATGGCGAGGACGAGGCTGACCAGCACGAACTGGCCGAATCCCGACGCGATGGCCACGAGCACCCCGATGGCGACGACGTTCGTGGCGATGGTGTCGAGGCCGACCACCCGGTCGGGGACCGTCGGCCCGACGACGACCCGGTAGGCGGCGAACAGGGTCAGCAGGCTGACGAGGAGCAGCCCGGCCTGCACCGCGACCCCGAGGAATCCCGGGTCAGCCATCGTCAGTCCCTCCGTTGTCGGGTCCCGGTGGCGTGTCGCCCCCGTAGGGTCGCGGGGGCGGGGGGGCTCCCGGCTCGCCGGATTCGTCGAAGATGGCCAGGGCGTAGTCCTCCCACCGCCTGATGGGGGCGACCACGGCGTCCCGGTCGCGGCCGTCGATGGCGTGGACCAGCAGGGCGTTGTGCTCCTCGTCGTGCTCGAGGGTGAGCGTCCCCGGGGTGAGGGTGATGCTGTTGGCGATGGTCGTGACGGCGAGGTCCGACTCGACCCGCAGCGGCAGCACGACCACCGCCGGCTCGACGGGCATCCAGGGCGCCAGCACCCGGTAGGCGACGTCGACGTTCCCCTTCAGGACCTCCCAGCCGAAGGCGGCGGCGTACCGGCCCGCGTCCGGGAGGGCCCGGACGACCCGGCGCAGATCGACGGTCTCGCCGTACAGCCGCCGGGAGAGGTAGGCGATGGGCGCGCCCACCGCGAGCCCGATGAGGAGTTCGCCGGCGACCGACCGAGGCGCCGCCGGTACGTCCCGCACGAAGACCCAGAGGACCGCCAGGAGGACCGCGGCCACGCGCCAGGTCGCCGTCACGGGCCACCCCCGAGGACGGCCGCCACGTACCCGGTCCGGTCCAGCGCGGCCGTCGCGCCGGCCTCGGCCGCGCGGAGCACCGGGTCGGCGCCGACGCCGAGCAGCACGACGAGGGCCGCGAGGCCGGCGACGATGACGAGGAGGCCGGGCGCCGGCCGGGCCTCGGCGACGCCCGGCGAGGCGGCGCCCCAGAACGCTCGGTTCCAGGCCCGGGAGAGGTAGCCGATGGTCAGCAGCGCCCCGACGAGCGCGGCGGCCAGCGCGAGGTCGGCGCCGGCCCGGCCGAGGGCGTCGAAGACGAACAGCTTGCCGAAGAAGCCGACCAGCGGCGGCACCCCGACCAGGGAGAGCGCGCCGACGAAGAACGCGCTCCCGAGCACCGGCGACCGGGCGGCTACCCCGCCGAGCTCGTCGAACCGGTCGGTCCCGACGGCGGCCTGGAGCGTGCCGCTGACGAGGTAGAGCAGCGCCTTCGCGACGCCGTGGTTCAGCGCGTAGACGAGCGCCGCCGTCACGGCCAGGGCCCGGACGGCCGGCACGGTCGCCGCCACGGCTAGCGGGAGCGCGATGAACCCGACCTGGCTGATGCTCGAGTAGGCCAGCAGGCCGTCGAGGTCCGGCCGGTCGACGGCGGCGACGCCGCCGAAGGCGATGCTCGCGACGGCCAACAGGAGCAACACCGGCCCGTAGAACGCGAGCGCCGAGCGGCCACCGATCCCGGGCAGGGAGACCGGCAGCGTCGCCGCCGCGAACACCGTGAAGTAGAGCCGGACGATGGCGTAGACACCAACCTTCTTGACGACCCCAGCCAGCACGGCGGAAACCGGAGCCGGCGCGGCCCGGTAGGCGCCGGGCACCCAGGCGTGGAAGGGCACCAGGCCGGCCTTCAGCGCGAACACGGCGAACAGCAGTGCCGAGAGCCCCAGCACGGGTGCGACCGCGATGCCGTATGCCGCCGGGTTCGCGAGCCGTCGGGCGATGTCGGCGAGGTTCAGGGTTCCCGTCACGCCGTAAATCCCGCCGATGGCCACGAGCATCACGGCGCTCCCGACGAGGTTGAGCACGACGTAGCGCAGGGCGGCCGCGGTCTGTTCCGGCCCGCCGTAGAGGACCACGAGCACGTAGGAGGCCATGAGCATCACCTCGAACCAGACGAACAGGTTGAACAGGTCGCCCGTGAGGAAGGCGCCCGATACCCCCACGAACAGCAGGTGGTACAGCGGGTGGAACGCCAGCCGCTGGGCGACCGCGTCGACCGTTCGGACCGCATACGCGAGGCCGGCGATGCCGACGACGGCCGCCAGCCCGAGCATGAAGGCGGCGAGGGCGTCGGCGACCAGCGTGATGCCGAACGGCGCGCGCCAGCCGGACAGCTGGTAGGTCAGCGGCCCGCCGGCCGCGACGGCCCGGAAGAGCGCCGAGACAGCGACGAGGTACGCGACGCCGCCGAGCAGGCTGAGGCCGCGCTGGAAGCGGGGCCAGCGGCCCAACACCGCCGTCGCGGCGGCGGTCG
>JBDGPL010000153.1:0-15067 GCA_042219705.1 Halobacteriales archaeon
GGCGGGCGTCATCCGGCAGGTCACCGAGGGCAAGACCTACATCGTCGGCGAGAGCATCGCGGACCAGCTCGCCAACGCGGACACCCTCCTGCACGGCACCCGGGACGAGCCGCCGATGTACTTCGTCGCCCTGGACGACGGCGAGGTCATCGGCTGGGTCAACCTCGAGGGGCGCGACGTCGAGAAGCTCCGCCACGTCGTCTACCTTACGATGGGCCTCCTCGACGAGTACCGCGGGCTCGGCATCGGCAGCGCGCTCATGGAACGCGCCGTCTCGTGGGCGGCCGAACAGGGCTACCGGAAGGTCTCGAGCAACATCCCCGCGACGAACGACCCGGCCATCGACTTCCTCGAGAAGAACGGCTGGGAGGTCGTCGCCACCCGGCCCGACCACTACCTCGTGGACGGCCAGCCCGTCGACGAGGTCCAGCTCGACCGCTGGGTCGCCTGACCGACGCCCGGCGAACCGGTCCGTCGCCGGTTACAGGTACGGGGCGAGGCCGAGCGCCTCGACCAGTGGAACGCCGGCCGCGAGCGCGCCGAGCAGGTAGCCCGCGATGGCGCCACCCTTGAGCAGCGGGAGCCCGGCGTGGGCCCGGCCGCGCGCGACCATCGCGAGGAGGCCCGCGAGGCCAACGTGGGTGCCGAGCAGCGCGGCCAGCGCGGGGAGGTTCGCCGCCAGACCGGCCACCGCCACCGTCGGCGCGTCGAGGAAGACGGCGGCGCTCGCGACCAGCACGGTCGGGATGACCGTGTCGCCCAGCCCGATGAAGAACGCCTCGCGCTCCCCGGGCTCCTCGCCCTCCCGGCTGCCGACCGCCTCGGCGGCCCGGAACGAGTAGTCGGCCGACAGCGGGACGACGAGCACCAGCGGCAGCTTCAGCTCGGTCACGCTCTCGGCGAGCGTGAGCATGTGCTCGGTGCGGTAGACCGCCAGCGCGTCGTACCCGGCGAGCGCGACGAGGAGGAGCAGCGCCGGGAGCGGCCCGAACGAGATGCCGAACAGGCCGGCGCCGCCCGCCCCGATGACCACGCCCGCGGCGTCGATGACGTACCACTCGGGGTGGACGAATAGCGCGGCGCCCACGAGGACCGCCAGGCCGAGGGCGACGGCGCGGCCGAGGCCCGGACCGAGCACCGGGGGGACGGCCACGGAGAAGACGTACCAGGCCAGCAGCGCGCTCATCAGGAGGACCACGGCGCGGAGCACGCGCTCGGCGCCGAGCCGGACGACCGCCAGGATGAACCCGGTCATCACCAGGACGGCGCCGAGGTAGACCAGGCTGTTCGTCGGGTCGGCCGGGTCCTCGACCGCCCGGTAGCCCGCGTCGGCGAACGGCCCCACGAGCGCCAGGGCGCCGAGCTGTACGACGAGGAACAGGAGTGCTGCGCCCCCGGCCGCGGCGAGTAGCCGGCGCCGGGTGTCCATGGCCGGTCCACCGGACGGGCCGTATTTGGATGCTTCGAGACCGGGCCAAGCCTACCGGACGTACAGCTTCGCGTCGAGCAGCGCCGCCGGGTCGGTTTCGTCCGCCGGGTCGACGACCAGGTACGGCCGGTCGGTCGGCCCGATGACGTCGACGACCCGGCCGGCGGCGTCGAGCCGCTCGTCGACGAGGCCCGTCCCGATGTCCGGGTGGGCCTCGTCGGGACTCCGGACGACGGCCAGCCCCTGGGCGGTCCGGACCACCGTGCCCGCGCGCCGCATCAGTCCCGGAGCGCCGCGACGTAGGCGGCGACGGCCTGCACGAGGTCGTTCTTCGAGGCGTCGTCGGCGTCCTTGACCCGCACCCGACCGGAGTCCCGCCACGGCTCCCGGGGGTAGGCCACGTCCCGCTCGATGACCGCGTCGTAGCCCACCTGCCGGACGGCCTGGGCGATCTCGTCGACGGTGGGCTCGGCCACGGCCGCGTCTTCGGGGACACGGCGGCCCTCCCGGCGGGTCCGCCCGGCGTCGAGGTACGCCGGCCAGATGACCTTCTCGACCATGGGAGGAACGAGGCGGGCCGGCGGTTAAACACCGCCGGTCGTCGCCCGGGACGACCGTGCAATTCAAGTCTGGTTTAGCTGATTACACCACAATGGATGTACTGACCGACCCACCCGGTCGTGCCGGCCGACCGGACCCCCGGGCCCGGGGGCGAGAATGCCGCCGGTGAGCGCGGCGGCCGTCGCCCTGGCGTTCGTCCTCGACGCGGCCGTCGGGGAGGTTCCCGAGCCCGTCCACCCCGTCGCTTGGTACGGTTCGGCCCTGGCCCGGCTCGACCGGCCGTGGGCCCGACCCCGCCTCGTCGGCGGACTCGCCGCCGTCGGCCTCCCGCTCGCCGCCGGCGCGGTGGCGGCCGGCGTGACGGCCGCCGGGAGCCGGCTCCACCCGTGGGTGGGCGCCGTCGTCGCTGGCGCGGTCCTGTTCTCGACCACCAGCCGCCGGATGCTCCTCGACGTGGCCCGTGACGTCGTGGACCTGAGCGAGCGAGCGCTCCCCGCGGCGCGCGACCGGCTGTCCGCGCTCGCCGGTCGCGAGGCCGCGGAGCTCCCGGCCGGCGAGGTCCGAAGTGCCGCCGTGGAGAGCGCGGCCGAGAACCTGGCCGACGGCCTGGTGGCCCCGTTGGCAGCCTTCGCCGTCTTCGCCTGGTCGCTCCCCCTGGCCGCCGGGGCCGCGGCCGTCGTCAAGGCGGTCAACACCGGGGACTCGATGCTCGGCTACCGGTCGAAGCCGGTCGGCTGGGCGTTCGCCCGGCTCGACGACGCCGTCATGTGGCTCCCGGCCCGGCTGACCGCGCTCGTCATCGCGGCCGCGGCGCTCGACCCCCGCGCGTTCTGGCGCGCCAGCCGGTGGGCCCGGACGCCGTCGTCGCCGAACGCCGGCTGGCCGATGGCGACCCTGGCCGCCGCCCTCGACGTCCGGCTGGAGAAACCGGACGCGTACGCGCTCAATCCGGGGGCCCCGCTGCCGACGGCGGCCGACGCCCGGCGCGGGGTCGCGATCGTCGGCCACGGCGGGCTCATCGCGTTCGCGGCGGCGGTGGTGGTGGCGTGGCAGTGACCGCGCCAGCAGCGCTCCGGGGCGCCATCGGGTTCCTCACCAGACTCCCGGTGGGCCACGACGACCGGGCCTGGGCGGCCTTCCGCGAGCACCCGGTCGTCCTCGTGCTGGCGGGCTACGTCGTCGGGGGGCTCCTCGTGCCGGCGTTGGCGGTCCCCCTGCCGGCCGCGGCTGCCACGCTGCTCTACGTGGGCTGGGTGTACGCCGTGACCGGGATCAACCACCTCGACGGCCTGGCCGACCTCGGGGACGCGCTGGTCGTCCACGGCGACGCCGACCGGCGCCGGGCGGTCATGACCGACACGACGACCGGCGTCGGCGCCCTGCTCGCGGTCGGGCTGGTCCTGGCCGGCCTCGTGCTCGCCGGCGGCGCCATCGCCAGGGCGCCGCTCGGGGCGGTCGGCCTGGTCCTCGCGGCCGAGGTCGCCGCCAAGCTCGGGATGGCGGCGGTCGTCTGCTTCGGGACGGCCGCCCACGACGGCCTCGGTGCCCAGCTGACCGACCGGGCCCGGGCCCGGTCGTTCGCGTGGTCGGCCCTCGCCGCCGTCCCGGCCGCCCTGGCGACCTGGCCACGAGCCGCCGGCGCCGTCGCCCTCGCCGCGGGATTGGGCGCCGCCCTCCTGGTCCTCGCCTGGGCCCGCGCCCGGCTCGGCGGCGTCAGCGGCGACGTCATTGGCGCGGCCAACGAGGTCGGGCGGGTCGTCGCGCTGCACGCGGGGGTGGTCGCGTGGACGCGCTGTTGATGTGCGGCGGGCAGGGCACGCGCTTCGACGCCGACATCGAGAAGCCCCTGTTTCCGATCGCCGGCCGACCGATGGTCGACCGGGTCAGGGACGCGCTGGCCGAAAGCCGGGTCGACACGGTTCACGCCGTCGTCTCCGAGCACGCGCCGACGACGCGGCGCCACCTCGCGGACCTCCCGACCATCGAGACGCCCGGCGCTGGCTACGTCGCGGACCTGGACGCCGCCCTCGACCGGGTCGAACCCCCCGTCCTGACCACGGCCGCCGACCTGCCGCTGCTCGACGCCGACGCCGTCGACGGCGTCCTCGACGCCCGGGAGGCCGGCGCGGTCGCCGTCTACGTGCCCGCAGCGGTCAAGCGCCGGCTCGGCGTGAGCGTCGGCGAGACGCTCGAGGGCGGGGACCGCGAGCTCGCCCCCGCCGGCGTCAACGTCGTGGCCGACGGCGCCGAGGCCCGCCACGTGACCGAGGACGTCCGCCTCGCGATCAACGTCAACACCCGCGCCGACGCGCGGGTCGCGGAGGCCCACCTGTGAGGTTCGTCATCGTCGCGGGCACCACGCGGACCGCGGCCATCGAGGGCCTCAGCGCGGCCGGCGCCGACCCCGAGGCCATGGTCCACACCCCGGCGGCGGACGCGGAGCTCGTCGCCTACGGCGACGTCGTGCGCGCGCCGGCCGTGCCGGTGAGCCCGACGGGCTGTCCGACGCCGGCCCTCGTCACCCGGGCGGTCCGGGAGCTCGTGGGCTTCGACCTCCTGGTGGTGGACGCGGGGCTGGCCGCGCCGACCGCGGCCCCGACCGTCGACCTGGGGGCGGCCCCCGGCGGCGACGTCCGGGACCCCGAGCCCGTGCCGGCCGCCGAATCGGTCGTCGAGGCCGCGCGGACGCTCGGCGCCGCGCTCCCCGACGACGAGCTCGTCGTGGCCGAGACCGTGCCCGGCGGCACGACGACGGCCCTGGGCGTGCTCCGCGCGCTGGGCGAGCCCTACGGGGTGTCGTCGTCGCTGCCCGAGAACCCCCTCGCGCTCAAGCGCGAGGTGGTCGCCGACGGCCTCGACGCGAGCGGCCTCGAGGCGGGCGACGCCGCCGGCGACCCCGTGGCGGCCGTCCGGCGCATGGGCGACCCGGTGCTCGCCGCCGTCGCCGGGCTCGTCGAGGGGGCCGCCAACGGGGACACGGCGGTGACCCTCGCCGGCGGCACCCAGCTCGTGGCCGCGGCCGCCCTGGCCCGACACGGGGGCACCGACGCGCCGCTGCGGCTGGCCACGACCCCGTTCGTCGCCGAAGACGACGCGGTCGAACTGACGGCACCGGCCGAAGCCCTCGACCTCGACGTCGCCGTCACCGATCCGGGCTTCGACGGGTCCGACCACCCCGCCATGGCGGCCTACGTCCGGGGCGAGGCCAAGGAGGGCGTCGGCATGGGCGGGGCGCTTTGGCTCGCCGATCGGGCGGCCATCCAGCTGGCGGCGGTCCGGGCGCGGCTGGTCGAGCGCTACGACGCGGTGGTGGGTCGCGATGGACCCTGACGCCGTCCGGGGGATTGGCCGGGAGCCCCACGGCGGGAGCGACGACCGGGAGCTGCTCGACTTCAGCGCGAACACGAACCCCGAGACCCCCGACGGCGTCCGGGCCGTCTACGAGGCCGCCCTCGACCGGTCCCGGCGGTACCCCCCGGAGCCCCCGACCGCGTTCCGCGAGGCGGCCGCCGGGTTCCTGGCCGTCGAGCCCGAACAGGTCGTCCCGTCGCCGGGCGGGCTAGCCGCCGTTCGCCTGGCCATCGAGACGGCCGTCGGACCCGGCGACACCGTGCTGGTCCCGGCCCCCAGCTTCGGGGAGTACGCCCGGGAGGTCCGGCTCCAGGGGGCCGAGCCGGCCGTCGTCCCCCACGACGAGGTCTTCCAGTCCGACCCAACGCCCCACGCGCTCGCCGTGGTCTGTAACCCGAACAACCCGACCGGCGACGCGTACGACGACGGGGCGCTCCGGGGCTTCGCCGACCGGTGCCGGGCGGCCGGGACGCCCCTGCTGGTCGACGAGGCGTTCCTCGGCTTCACCGACCGGCCGTCGCTCGCCGGCGTCGACGGGGTCATCGTCGCCCGCTCGCTGACCAAGCTGTTCGGCCTCCCCGGGCTCCGGGCGGGCTACGCGGTCGCGACCGGCGACCGGCTGGCCGCCCTGACCGCCGCCCGTCCGCCGTGGAACGTCGGAACGCCGGCCCGCGCGGTCGGCGTCCACTGCCTGCGCCAGGCGTCCTTCGTCGCCGAGACCCGCGAGCGCGTCCGGGCCGAGCGCGAGCGCGTGCGGCGGGCGCTGGCCGACCGGTTCGACGTCCCTCGGTCGGACGCGCCGTTCCTGCTCGTCGACGTGGGGGACCGCGACGTCGACGACGTGGTCGACACCCTCCGGGAACAGGGCATCGCCGTCCGCGACGCGACGACCTTCCGGGGGCTCGACGCCCACGTGAGGGTCGCCGTCCGGCTGCCCGAGGAGAACGACCGCCTCCTCGCGGCGTTCGACCGTGTTTGAGCCGGCCGTCGCCGACGGCGTCCTCCAGGTCCGGCGGCCCGGCACGCGCTGGCTGTCGACCGGCCTCGACGGGGGCTTCGTGGACGCTCCGGCGGCCTATAACGTCTCGGTGCCGGAGGGTTTCGAGCGGACCGACGTGGCCGCGTACGCGACCGAGCGCCGCCGTCGGGCGGGCTTCGAGGCGCCCGGACCGGCACTGTTGACCGGGGTGGACCTCGAGCACGCGCGTGGCGCCAGGGCGGAGCCGGTCGAGGTCTATGCGACCGTCGGCCTGTCGAACCCGACGGCGCTGGCGGTCCCGCCCGACGCCGGCCCGGCCGACGACCGGCGGTCGAGCCTCGACGGCCCCGGGCGGGCCGGCACGGTCAACCTCGTCGTGGGCACCACCCGCGCGCTGGCCGACGGGGCGCTCGCGACACTGCTCGCGCTTGTCGCCGAAGCCAAGGCGGCGACGCTCACCGCCCTGGCCGGGTTCACCGGCACCACGACCGACGCGGTCGTCGTCGGGACCGACCCCGACGGCGACCCGGTCCGGTTCGCCGGCAGCGCGACGCCGGTCGGGGCGGCCGCCATGGCGGCCGTGCGGGACGCCGTGGCCGCGAGCTTCCGGTCGCGGTACGCGGACCGGATGCCGCCCGACTCGGTCACGGACGCGGCGTACGGCCGTCGGCTCGACCGCGAGGCCGACGTGTTCGAGGTCTAACGGGCGGCGCGCCGGAGGAACGCGAGGCCGCCGAGGGCGACGAGCGCCGCGACGACCCCGAACCCGGGCTGGCCGGGGGCCTCGGTGGGGGTCGATGACGGGGTCGGCGGGGCGGTGGCCGTCGCCGTCGGCGTCCGTGGCTCGTCCGGCGGCGGGGTCGGCGTGGGTGACGCCGTGGCGTTGGCGGCCGCGTACGCGTCGGGGTGCAGCGTCTTCGCGATGGTCTCGATGGCGAGCACGACCCGGGGCGCCGGCTGGTTCGCGTAGTTGGGGTTCACCCGGACGAACTGTTCTTCGCGGCCGGCGATGGTGTGGTTGTAAGCACCCATCTGGATGGCGCTGCGGGGCAGGCCCTCGTTGAGGATGAGCCACTGGGGGTTCCGGGCGACGATGACCTCGGGACTGGCCCGGCCGTAGCCGGTGATGTTGGCCGCCGCGGCGACGTTGGATCCGCCGGCCGTCCGGATGACCTCGTGGAGGAAGGTCCCCTTGCCGGCGACGATGCCACCCCCGAGCGGGTAGATGACCCGGGGCCGGGGCTCGTCCGCCACGGCCTCGCGGATTGTGGCGAGGCGTTCCTCCATCCAGTCGACGCGCTCGGCGGCCCCCGCGCAGTTGCCGGTGAGCCGGCCGGTCAGGCGGGTCTTCGCCTTGACGTCGCCGATGTCGGCCGCGAACCGGAACTTGTAGACGGTGAGGCCAGCCGCCCGGAGCTTCCCGACGGTGTCGTCCCGGACGATGTTCGGCGCGAGGACGAGGTCGGGCGTGAGGTTGACCACGCGCTCGACGTTGACGGTGTACCCGTCGGGGTTCATGACGTTCGTGCGTTCGTCGTATCCCTCGAGGTAGCTGGTGTACGCGTTGACGGGCATCCCGACGACCTGGTCGCGACCGCCGATGTCCCACATCGTCTGCGCGGCGCTCGGTCCGAGGGCCACCACCCGCTCGGGGGCCGACTCGACGGTCACCGCGGTGTCGGTCGCGTCGGTGCGGGTCACGGGGAACGAGCACGACTGGCCGGTCTCCTGTGCGGCGGCCGGCGGCCCGGCGGCGAGCCCAGCGACCACCAACAGCGCCGCCAGCAGGACGGGGCGGAGCGACATGTGGTTCGGGGCTGCGACGGTCAACAACAAAAGTTTAACTAAGTAAAGTGTGTTTGATAACCGGCTCCGGGCGCCGATCATCACCGGTTGACCGCCCCTGCCCGGCGGGCGGTTGGTTCCGACGGGACGCCGGGGTCGCCCGGCCTTATACAACAGCTATTTAGCTAACGCAAACAGCATTGCATTCATAGCCGGATGTCACACGTCACCCGCACCGTCGGCTGGTCGACCGGGCTATCGGGGCTCCTGGTCGTGGTCGTGGTGGCCAGCGCCGGCATCGGGCCGGTGTCCATCCCGCCGGCGGTCGTGGCCAAATCGCTCCTGGCGGCCCTCGCCGACGCCGTCGGCGTCCGGCCGCCGCTCGCGGTCCCCGAGACCGCGATGACCATCGTGACGACGCTCCGGCTGCCCCGGATCGTGCTCGCCGCAGTCGTCGGGTTCGCGCTGGCCTCGGCGGGGACCGTGATGCAGGGCTTCTTCCGGAACCCCATGGCCGACCCGTCCATCATCGGCGTCTCGGCCGGCGCCGCCGTGGGGGCGGTCGCCACCATCGCCCTCGGGGTGACGGTCCCGATGGGCCTCGAGGCCGCGGCGTTCGTCGGCGGCCTCGTCGCCGCCTTCGGGGTCTACCTCATCGCCACCGAGGGCGGACGCACCCCGGTGGCCACGCTGCTGCTCGCCGGCGTCGCGGTTCAGACCCTGCTGGGGGCCGTCGTCTCGCTCCTGCTGCTGTTGAGCGGCGAGAACCTCCGGCAGGCCGTCTACTGGCTCATGGGCCACCTCCACGCCGCCTCGTGGGGCGACGTCGCCGTCGCCACGCCGGTGGTCGTCGTCGGGGTCCTCGCCGTCCTTCCCTACACCCGTGACCTCAACGCGCTCCTGCTCGGCGAGGAGGACGCCCACACGCTCGGCGTCGACGTCGAACGCACCAAGCGGCTCCTCCTCGCCGCGTCGTCGCTGATGACGGCCATCGCGGTGGCCGTCGCGGGCATCATCGGCTTCGTCGGCCTCATCGTCCCCCACGCCATGCGGCTCGTCGTAGGGCCCGACCACCGAATCCTGCTGCCGGCCAGCGCGCTCGCCGGCGCGGTGTTCCTGGTCGCGACCGACACCCTGGCCCGGATGGGGGCCGCGGAGCTCCCGGTCGGCATCGTGACCGCGTTCCTCGGCGCACCGTTCTTCCTCTACCTGCTGCGCGAACGGGAGGTGCACGCGCTGTGATTCGGATCGACGGCGTCGACCTCGCGCTCGGCGGCGAACCCGTCCTCGAAGCGGTCGACCTCGCGGTCGAATCCGGCCGGTTCGTCGGTCTCGTTGGCCCCAACGGCGCCGGCAAGACGACCCTGCTCCGCACCGTGAACGGGCTGCTGACGCCCGACGCGGGCCAGGTCACGCTCGACGGCGAGGACGTCACCGGCCTCTCGGCCCGCGAGCTCGGCCGGCGGGTCGCGACCGTGCCGCAGAACACCGACCTGTCGTTCGACTTCACGGTGCGGGAGGTCGTCGAGCTCGGGCGCTACCCCCACCGCCCCCGGTTCGGCGGCCGGGACCCGGACCCGGACGCCGTCGACCGCGCGCTCCGGCGGACCGCGACCGACCACCTCGCCGACCGGCCCATCACGGCGGTCAGCGGGGGCGAGCGCCAGCGGGTGCTGCTCGCCCGGGCGCTGGCCCAGGCGGCCCCCGTGCTCCTGCTCGACGAGCCGACCGCCAGCCTCGACGTCCACCACCAGGTCCGGACCCTCGGGCTCGTCCGGGACCTCGTCGAGGACGACGACCGGACCGTCGTGGCCGCCATCCACGACCTCGACCTGGCCGCCCGCTTCTGCGACGAGCTGGTGCTGCTGGCCGAAGGCCGGGTCCGGACGGCCGGGTCGCCCGCGTCGGTCCTCACGGCCGACCACCTCGAAGCCGCCTTCGGCGGCCGGGTGGTCGTGGGCCAGGACCCGGCGACCGGGACGCCGACGGTGACCGTCCTCGAGGCGGACCGGCCCGTGCCGACGGCCGAGGTCGCCGTCCCGTTGGACTGATCCGGGATCCACGACCCGGGCCCGCGCTCACGCCGACCGCTCGACACCGCTTTGAACCCCCCGGGGGTACGGCCGGCATGAGCGACGTCCACACGGCGTTGACGGGTCGCGTCCTCGACGCCATGGCCCCCGCGGCCGACGGGACGCTGGCCACGATGGCCGACCACGCCGCGGCGACCGACTACCCCGTCGTCGGGCCCCAGGTGGGCCGGCTCCTCGCGGTGCTGACCCGGCTGGCCGGCGTCGAGCGCGCGTTCGAGTTCGGCTCGGGTTTCGGCTACTCGGCGTACTGGATCGCCCGGGCGATGCCCGACGGCGGCGAGGTCGTGCTCACCGACGTCGATACGGATCACCTCGACCGGGCCCGGAACTGGTTCGCCGACGCCGGGCTGACCGGTCGCGCCCGGTTCGAACCCGGCGACGCCCACGAGACCATCGAGCGCTACGACGGGCCCTTCGACCTCGTCCTCCTCGACCACTACAACCGCCACTACGTCGACGCGCTCGCCGCGGCCCGCGACCGGCTCGCCCCGGGCGGGCTCGTCATCGCCGACAACGCCCTCTCCGGCGGCTCCGTGTACCTCGAGGACATCGTCGCGGCGCTCGACGGAGGGACGCCCGAGACGAACGCGAACACCCGGGGCACCGTCGACTTCCTCGAAACCCTCGCCGACGACCCGACGCTCGAGACGACCCTGCTGCCGCTGGGTGACGGCGTCTCGGTGAGCGTCGGGGTCGGCTGACGGACGGCCGCCGCGGCCGGTCACCGGTGAGTCGGTCGTCCCGCGGGCGAAAAACCGAACCCCGCTGGCGCCCGAGTGACCGGTGATGCTCGCCGTGCCGCGGGCGGTGTACGACGCCGTCGTTGCGCACGCCGTCGAGGCCGCCCCCGAGGAAGCCTGCGGCGTCATCGGCGGCGAGTTCGAGGAGCGCCGGTCCACCGTCCGGGCCGTCCGGCGGGCGACCAACGCCGCCGATGCGCCACGGCACGAGTACGCCATCGACCCCGCCGAGCAGCTGGCCCTGCACGACGAGCTCGAGGCGGCGGGCCACGACGTCGTCGGGTTCTACCACTCCCACCCCCGCGGTCCGGCCGGGCCGAGCGGAACGGACGTCGAGCGGGCGACCTGGCCCGACCGGTCCTACGTCATCGTCGACCTCGCGGGCGAGCACCCGTTCGTCGGGGCGTGGCGGTGGGACGGGGCCGCCGAGCGGTTCGTCCGCGAGGTGCTGGACGTCGCCTGACCCGGCCGGCCCGTCACCAGGCCCCGGGAAAACACAGAAAACTTATGCGATATCCGTCAAGACACCCCACTGCGCATGCCGACGTGTCAGAACTGCGGCGCCTCCGTGACCCGAGCGTACGTTCGGGTGTTCGCGCCCGACGGCATGGACAACCCACGAGTGTGCCCGTTCTGTGAGGACAAGGTCCGGGACGGGGCCGACGTCCGCGAGGCCCGCTCCGTCCGCCACTGAGCCGGGGCGACAGCCGCCCACGACGGCAACGCCTGCTCCTTCCCCGCCCGCCATCCGTCTGGAGGACGCCGGTCCCCCATGGAGGTCCGCTCGGTTCTGCCGCCCGACGCCATCCCGAGCGTCGACGACCCCGTCTTCGGGCCCGAGTACGTCGGGGAGCCCGACGACGAGGTCGTGGTGGTCGACCGGCCGGGAAACCGCGCCCGCGCCTATCCCGTCCGGATCCTGCACTACCACGAGATCGTCAACGACCGCATCGACGGCCGACCGGTGGCCGTGACCTGGTGTCCGCTCTGTGGGAGCGCCGCCGTGTACGACGCGACGGTCGACGGCCGGGCGCTGACCTTCGGCGTCTCCGGCAAGCTGGCCGACGACGACCTCGTCATGTACGACCGCGAGACCGGCTCGGAGTGGAAACAGTCGCTGGGCCGGGCCATCGCGGGCGAGCTCGAGGGCCGCGAACTCGAGCTGCTGCCCGCGCCCTTGGTGCCCTATCGGCGGTTCGCGGCCGACCACCCCGACGGCCGCGTGCTCCAGCCACCGGGCGGCGAGAGCGAGGCCGCCAGCGACGGCGAGACCCCCGAGCCCATTCGGTACGACCAGCAGCCCTACGCGGACTACTTCGAATCGGCGGGCTACGGCCTCGACGCCCACCGCGGGACCGGCGGCCGGGCGGACTGGGACCGCGACGACCTCGGCCCGAAGGCCACCGTCCTGGGCCTCGAGGTCGGCGGTGACGCCCTGGGGGTGCCGCGACCCGTGGTCGAGGCGGCCGGCGGCGTCGTGCAGCCGACCGTCGGGAGCCGCTCGGTCGCCGTCTTCGCCACCCCCGACGGCCTCCACGGATTCTTCGACGACGGCCTCGGCTTCGAACCGTCGGCGGAGCCGGGACGGTTCCGGGCCGACGGCGCGACCTGGGACGGCGCCACCGGCGAGAGCGATGACGGCCGCGCCCTCGAGCGGGCCCCGGCCCGCCGGCTGTTCGCCTTCGCCTGGCGGGACGACCACGGCCCCGACGCGTTCTACGAGGGCTGAGGGTCGTTCCGGCGACCGTGCGGCCGGACGGCTAGTCCGACCGACCCGGCCAGTCGACCGAAAGCGGCCGGGCGATGCCCGCCGCCAGACTCGCGAGGCCGGCGAACGCCAACGCGGGCCCCACCAACCACGGCCAGCCGCTCGGGTCGAGGAGCGCCGCGAGCCAGAGGCCGGCCACGAGGGCAAGCCCGCCCGCCACGATCCGTCGCACGAAGGGCTCGACCGCCGTCGGGTTCCGACCGCGGGGCCCGGCGGAGGGGCTCATCGTTCCCGCCTCCCGGGAGCGCCCGGCCCCCGAAGGTCGTCATGGGACACCGGGCCGACGTAGGTCCCGACCCGCTCGCGGTGCCACCAGTCGCCAGTCTCGGCCCGCTCGGCCGGCGTCGTGAACCGATAGCGGTAACGGGTCACGCGGACGTGGGTCGGGCCCACATCGCCAAAGGGGTCCGTCGCGAGCAGCGAACGCGTGCCCGGATCGGCCGCGAGCAGCTGCTCGAGCAGCCGGTACACCCACGGGTGGCGCCGGGGCGACGGGGACATCGCCGCGAACCAGAGCTGCCAGCCCAGCCGGTGGTGGTACGGCGCGATCTGGGGCGGGCGCTTCGCCGGGTCCGTCGGCTTGCCGGGAACCTCGTACGCCTGCCAGTCGGCGTCCTCGGTCGGGACGGTCGCCCGGGTGCCTTCGAGCACGAGCTCGTAGCGGGTCTCGGTGACCCGGCCGAAGGCGCCGTAGGTGTTCACGAGGTGCAGCGGGTCGAAGGCTGTATTCATCAGCTGGCCCGGCGAGAGCAGGTTCAGGGCGGGCCGCACGCTCAGCACGAGGATGCCGACCGCCAGGGCGAGCGAGAGGGCAACCAGGTACGTCGGCATCGGCGCCGGCGCGGGTGCCGCGATCGGAAGGACTGCCGCCAGGACGCCGTCGCTGAACGTACTGAACGCCAGCACGATGGTCAGCGCGTTGAGCCACGAGAAGTTGCCGGTGAGCATGAGCCAACCCTGAAAGCCGATGGTCGCGAGGCCGGCCAGCGAGGCGACCGGCTGCGGCGCGAAGTACAGGAATGGCACGGCGAGTTCGACGACGTGGTTGCCAAGGGTCTCGAGGCGATGAAACCGGTCGGGGAGGTGGTGGGCGAACCAGCTCAGCGGGTTCGGCATGGGCTGGGTCTCGTAGTGGGCGTCGAGGCAGGTCAGGTCCCGCCAGCACTCGTCGCCGCGGAGCTTGATGAGGCCCGCGCCGAACATGTCGCGAAAGAGCACCCACCGGAACAGCCAGACGACTACGGCGGGCGCCGCGACATCGCTCGGGCCGAGGAAGACCGCCAGGAACCCGGCCTCCAGCAGCATCGACTCCCACCCGTAGCCGTAGAACAGCTGACCGGCGTTCACGAACGAGAGGTACAGGAGCCAGAGCACCGCCCACAGCAGCATCGAGGCCGGCACGGCGTAGGGTCGGGCCAGCCAGGCGGGGCCGCCGAGGAGGGCGACGATAGCGAGGGCAACGCCGATCCACGCGGCGGCTCCGACGACCCGGTCGTCGTCCAGGCGGTAGAACAGGCTCGGGCGCTCGCGGAAGGCCCGCCGGTCGACGTAGCGCTCGAGGGGCAACAGGCCGTCCTCGCCGGCCAGCGGCCGGAACTGGCGGGCGGCGACCAGGAACGCGACGAGGTAGACCAGCGCGAGCCCCCGGTGGAGCAGGAACCGCACGAGCCAGTACGGCTCGCCGATGAGGGCCCCCATGGCTGGCGTGCCGCGGGCCGGCAAGTCCTAAAGCCCTGCGGGACCGGCGAGAACGGCCAGGCCGTCGACGTGGATGACCCGGGCGGGCTCTGCCGTGTCCCGGCCGCCGAAGCTTGATGCGGCCGGCGGCCCAGCCCCGGCCATGGCCGGATTCTCGCCGCCATCCGAGGAGGCGCTCGCCGCCCTCGTCGACCGGCTCGACCTGCCGCTGGACGCCGGCGCTCGGGCGACCGCGGTCCGCCGGGCCGAGGCGTTGGCCGACGTCTACGGGCGGCTGGCGTCCGCCACGGACGCGGACGCGCCGGCCCACCCGCCGGCGGACGACCGCTACGCCGTCCAGCCGACGAGTCCCGGTGACGACCCGCACAACGCCTGGCTGTCCCGCTTTGAGCTCGTTCGACCGGGCGCCGACGGGCCGCTCGACGGGCTGTCCGTCGCGATCAAGGACAACACCTGCGTGGCCGGCGCGCCGCTGACGAACGGCTCGCGCGCCTTCGAGGGAACCGTCCCCGACGGCCACGCCACCGTCGTCGACCGGCTGCTCGGCGCGGGGGCGACCCTCGTCGGGAAGACCAACATGGACGAGCTCGCGTTCGGCCCGACCTCCGAGACCAGCGCGTTCGGCGCAACGGAGAATCCGAACGCGGCCGGGCACGTCACCGG
>JBDGPL010000154.1:0-3293 GCA_042219705.1 Halobacteriales archaeon
CGAAGGCGTTGAACTTGCAGATGTCGAAGGAGTCGGAGATGGCGTGGAGGTCCTGAAAGAGGATACAGAGCTCCCCCTTGCCCTCCCACTCCAGCGGGTCGACCTCCTCGGGGATGCCGAGAACCTCCGCCGACGGGGTGTAGCCCCGGAGGTGACACGCCCCGCGGTTCGAGGTGGCGTACCCGATGGCCATGCCCTTCAGCGTCCGGGGGTCGTAGGCCGGGATGGCCTGGTGCTTGACCGTCATGGCCATGCCGCCGTCGCCGAACGCCTCGGCGGCCCGGCGGGTGCCCTCCGCGAGCGTGTCGGCCAGGTCGCCGTCACGGTGGGCGATGCGCTCGATGAGGTCGATCATCTCGTCGGCGTCGCCCCAGTCGATGCCGGCGTCGACGTGGCCCTCCTCGGTCGCCTCCATGGCCATCGAGAGGGCGTTGCCGGCCTCGATAGTGTCCATCGCCATGTCGTTACACCGGTCGATCATGACGGCGACCTTGTCCCGGTCGTCGTTCATCGCCTGGGGGCCCAGCGCCCACGCCGACTCGTACTCGTAGGACTCCATCCGGACGTTCAGGTCCTCGCCCCGGTGGCGGACGCTGACGTCGACCTCCTTCTTGCAGGCCACCGGACACGAGTGGCAGGTCGGCTCGTCGACGAGGATGTTCTCCCGGACGTTCTCGCCGCTGACGTGCTCGGGGTCGACGTTGGGCTCGGCCGGGTCACCCTCGGCCTCGGAGTGGCCGCTCGTGTACCGGGCGTTCCGGGTCGGCAGCCCGTCGAGCTCCTCGGAGATGTTCATCAGGACGTTCGTGCCGAACACCGAGAGGCCGCCCTCGTTCGGCCCGGTGACGTCGGACTCCCGGATGAGCTCGAGCGCCTGCTTGTGGCCCTCCTGGAACGTCTCGGGGTCGGCGGGCTCGGGCATCTTCGTCGTGGACTTCACCACGACCGCTTTGAGGTTCTTCGAGCCCATCACGGCCCCCGTCCCGCCGCGGCCGCTCGCCCGGTCGTCCTCGTTGATGATGCAGGCGAAGCGGACGCCGTTCTCGCCGGCCGGACCGGTGGCCATGATGGAGAGGTTCTTGCCGTACTCGCCGTCGATCTCCGCCTCGACCGCGTCGCGGGTCTCGTGGACGCCCTTGCCCCAGAGGTGGGAGGCGTCCCGGAGCTCGACCTCGCCGTCCTCGACGTACGCGTAGACGGGCTCGTCCGCCCGCCCCTCGAAGAGCAGGCCGTCGAGGCCGGCCCACTTCAGCCGCGCGCCGCTCCAGCCGCCGTGGTGGGAGTCCGTCACCGTGTTCGTCAGCGGCGACTTGGTGCAGACGGCGATGCGGCCGCTCATCGTCGTCTGGGTCCCGGTCAGCGGCCCCGTCATGAAGGCGAGCAGGTTCTCGGGGCCGAGCGGGTCGACGTCCGGCCCCTGGTCGAAGACGTACTTCACCCCCAGCCCGCGGGCGCCGATGTACTTCCGCGCGTCCTCGTCGTCGATGCCCTCGTAGGACACCTCGCCGGCGCCGAGGTCGACGCGGGCTACCCGGTCCTGAAAGCCGCCAAGGTCTGTCATAGGCAATCATGACAGTCTTCCGTCGCTGAGGACTTTAATCTTCACCCCGGTTCCCGGGCTGTCCGAACGCGTCCGCCCCCTCGTCCGCCGAGACCGGAATCCTGAAAGCCGGCGCCGGCGTCCGCCCGGCCATGAGCGGGTCCCGACGGCTCGATCCCGTCCGCGCCTGGGCGGCTGCCGTCGGGGCCATCGCCGCCGTGCTCGTCGTCGGGTCACTGCTGGCCCCGCGGCTGGTCTACGACCGCTTCGTCTGGAAGTACTTCTGGGGGCCGGTCTACGCCGACGCCCACGGGGCCGGCTGTGCGGTGAAGGTCGAGGGCGGCGTCGAGCTGTACGCCACCAAGGCCGCCTGCAGCGGCGTGCCAACCGGCGCGAAGGTCGGCTACACCCTCGTCAACGAGGTCGGCTACATGGTCACGCTGCTCCTCGCCATCGTCGGGGTAGTCTTCCTGCTCCGTCGGCTGGAGCTGGGGACCGACCGGCGCTTCTTCTTCGCGCTGCTGCCCTACATGTTCCTCGGCGGCGCGCTCCGGGTCGTCGAGGACGCCAACGACGCCGTGCCGGCCGGCGTGGAGGCGGCCATCGCCTACCCGTGGAACGCCCTCATCATCAGCCCGGTCATCTACTTCACGGTGTTCGGGTTCACGCTCGCGATGCTGCTGGGCAGCGTGCGCCTGGCGGCCACGGGCTGGACTGATGACTACGAGCGCCCCCTGGCCGGCGCAGGCACGGCCGCGCTCGCCGTCTCGCTCGGCTACCTGCTCTGGATGGCGTCGTCCACGCCCCGCGTCGGCTTCTACCCCCAGGTCGCCGGCGTCGTCCTGGTCGCCACCACGGCGCTGACGGCCGCGGTCTGGTACGGTCTGGAGCGCTTCTGGCCGGCGGTCAACGCCGGCACCGGGACCATGGGCGTCGCCGTCATCTGGGCGCACACCCTCGATGGCGTGGCCAACGTCGTCGGCATCGACTGGGGCGCCGAGCTCGGCCTGCCCTACGGCGACCTCGTCCCGAAGCACCCGGTCAACCGCGCGCTCATCGCCGTCGGCGAGCAGTTCCCGGCGGCGCTCACCGACCTCGTCGGCACGGCGTGGCCGTTCCTCGTCGTCAAGGTGCTGGCCGCCGTCTTCGTGCTCTACCTGTTCGACGAGCCCATCTTCGAGGAGAGCCCCCGGTACGCCGTCCTGCTCCTGGTCGCCATCGTCGCCGTGGGGCTCGGGCCCGGCACCCGGGACATGCTGCGGGCCACCTTCGGCGTCTAGCAGCCCAACCACGGGCCGTCGGCTCCGTCGTTCGTCCGAACGGCCCCGCCCTCGACGGGCCGGGCAGCCGACGGCGTGAGGCGTTCGTGCCGACCGAGGGGCGGTCGGGTAGGTCGGTCCGCACGGCTGCACCGGTTCGGATCGGATCGGGGTTCGCGGGCGGCCGACCAACACAGCTAACACGGAAACCCCGGTCGATAGTCCATGGCGTCCCCAGTGGACGGGCCTCCCGAGACGATCAACGTCCTCCACGTGGACGACGAGCCGGGACTGGCCGATCTGGTCGCGGCACAACTCCCTCGCGAGGACGATCGGTTGTCCGTCGCGACGGCCACCAACGCAGCGGAGGGGTTACAGCGGCTCGACGAGGAGTCGTTCGACTGCGTCGTCTCGGATTACGACATGCCGGACAGGACGGGCTGGCGTTCTTGCGCTCGGTCCGCGAGTCGCATCCCGACCTGCCGTTCATCCTG
>JBDGPL010000155.1:0-3390 GCA_042219705.1 Halobacteriales archaeon
CGGCCGGCGCGGCCGGCGCGACCCGTTCGAACGTGCCGAGGTCGACGGCGAGGCGCGCCAGGTCGCGGTTGTTGACGCCCACGAGGTCGGCCCCGGCGTCGACGGCCGCGGCCAGCTGCTCGCGGGTGTGCACCTCGACGAGGGGCTGCATCCCGCGGGCTTCGGCGGCCGCGACCAGTCCCGCCAGGTCGTCGACGAAGCGGGCGATGAGCAGGACGGCGTCGGCCGCGACGACGTCGAGGTGGTCCTCGCGGAGCAGGAAGTCCTTCCGGAGGACGGGCACGTCGACCGCGCGACGGACGCGGCGGAGCGCCTCGGGCGAGCCCCCGAAGCGCTCGGGTTCGGTGAGGACGGAGACCGCGGCGGCGCCGCCCGCGACCATCGCCCGGGCCAGCTCGACGGGGTCGTCGTCACGCCGTCCATTCGTCGTCGGGCTCGTCGGCTTCACCTCGGCGACGAGCGGGACCCGGCCGTCGGCCTCGGCGGCGGCGAACGCGTCGATGAGCGGCCGGGCGTCGACGGCCAGCCGCTCGTCGCCGCCCGGCCGGTCCCGGGCGGCCCGGAGGATGGCCGCGACGGCCGGGGCGACGTCCGCTTCACGAACGTTCATACTTGTACATTCACGCACTAATTTGTACATAAGGCTTGCGTCACGTCGCGCGGACCGCCGGGACCGAAGCTTTAGGCCTCGGGTGCGCCTCGGGCGAATCATGGAGGCGTCGGCCGGCATCTTCGCCCGGGAGAGCGAGTACCTAGAGCGCTTCGTCCAGGTCGGCGTCGCGGGCGACAAGGTGGTCAGCGTGTCGTTCCCGACGGCCCCGGACGAGGACGCGAGCGGGGACCACCCGCTGCTCGATCGGATCGAGCGCTACCTCGAGGGCCGGGCGGACGACTTCGCGGACGTCGCCGTCGGCCTGACGGTCCCGACCGACCGGCGGGCCGTCCTCGAGGCGCTCCGGCAGGTGGCCTACGGCGAGCAGGTCTCCGTCGAGAAGCTCACCAGGCTCGTTCCGGACCTCGACCCCGACGAGGCGGCCGACCGGGAGCTGGTGCGCACGGCCCTGGCCGGGAACCCGGTGCCGCTCGTCATCCCCGACCACCGGGTCCGCGACGGCCCGAGCGCGGCGCCCCCGGAGGTCGAACAGCGGCTCCGGTCGCTCGAGGGACTGTAGCCGTCGACGTAACTGGTTTCGGTTGCGAAACACCTTTGGCGATACCAGTTTCAGTTACTGTCGATGCGGCGCTCCCGGCGGTCCGTGGTCCATGGGCTCGCCCTGGCGGCGGCCGGCACCGCCGGCGCCGTCGGCTTCGCCGGGTTCGGGGCTGGCCGGGCCTCGAACGCTACGACGGCCCTCGTCGCGGGGAGCCTCCTCGAGCTGGCGAGCGACATTCCGGGCGCGAGCGTGGAGGCGCACGGCAGCGTGGCCGTCCGCCGGCTGGTCCTGGACGGGCTCCGGGAGCCCGACGCGGTCGCCCTCGCCGACCCGCGGCTGTTCGCGGGGATCAGCGAGCGGGGGACCACGTTCGCCACGAACGCCGTCGTGCTCGCGTACGACCCGGGCTCGGTCCACGCGGACGCCATCGCCTCGGACTGGGCGGCCGCCATCGGGAATCCCGACCTCAGCCTGGGCCGAACGGACCCGCAGAAGGACCCGCTGGGCTACCGCACGGTCATGGCGCTCCGGCTGGCCGATCGACGCTATGGCGTCGACGCCGACGCCGCCCTCGAGGGGTCGAGCGTGTTCCTCGAGAC
Source organism: Halobacteriales archaeon (assembly GCA_042219705.1). Lineage (GTDB taxonomy): Archaea > Halobacteriota > Halobacteria > Halobacteriales > Hikarchaeaceae > JBDGPL01. The sequence continues at coordinate 1,754 of JBDGPL010000155.1, forward strand.
CGACCTGCTCAACGTGCTGGCGGGCGGCCAGCTCGACGCGGCGTTCGCCTACCGGAACATGGCCGAACAGCGGGACCTGTCCTACGTCGAGCTGCCGGACGACGTGGACTTCTCGAACCCGGCCTACGCCGACGTCTACCGGACCGTCTCCTGCGACATCGGCGAGCAGACCGTCCGCGGGGCGCCCATCGCCTACGCGGCCAGCGCCCTGTCAGAGGCCGGGGGGCCCTGGGTCGAGCGGCTCGTCACGGCGGGTGAGGCGCTCCGCGAGGCCGGGTTCGTCGTTCCCGCGGGCTATCCCCGCCGGGACGTGCGCCTCGCGGCTACGACGTGAGCCGGCCGCCGTCCGCGCGGCCCGTCACGGTCCCTCCCCGGCCCCCGCGGGCGGATGGCGGGGCGTCGCCCGCGTCGCGGTCGCCTTGAACGAGGCGACCACGGCCCGCCCCGGTTCGAGCGTCAGTCGCTGCCGGCTGTCCTCGGTGACGAGGGCGTAGAGTGGGTCGTCGGCGCCCACGTCGACGGTCACGTGCGTGATGGCCTCGCCCCGCCGGACCGACGTGACCCGACCGTCGAACCGGTTCCGGGCGCTGGTCGCCTCCGCCGGTGGACTGTCGCCCGGCTCGTGGAGCGTCACCGCATCGGCCCGGATGCTGACTTCGACGTCGTCGGCGTCCGGCGGCACGATGGCGCGGACGGCCCCGGCGCCCGTCGTGACCGTGCCGAGTTCGCCGTCGCGGTCGGTGACCGTCCCCGCCAGGACCGCCTCGGCGGTCTCCGCGACCGAGGTGTACCCCGCCCGCAGCCGGTCGAACCGCGCGAGCAGTTCGTGGGCCCGGTCGGTGAGGTGGCTCCCGCCGCCGTCGGCCCCGCCCCGACGCCGCTCCACGAGTGAACCGAACGACGCCTCGAGCCGCTCGAGCCGGCCGTGGGCGCGGGAGTACGAGCGGCCGAGGGTGTCGGCCGCCCGGTTCAACGACCCGGCCTCGGCGATGGCGTCGAGCAGCGCCGCGTCCCGCCCGGTGAACGTCACGTCGTCGGCCCGGAGGCGGGCGTCGAACCCCGCGTCCACGTCCATGGCGGGACTTCGGATTCGCGGGGCATAACGGTTATGCCAGCGGGGACATAACGGCGATATATCGATGTCGGAACAACGAACGCGACGGGCCTTCCTCTCGGGGGCCGGCGTCGCGGCGGCCGTGGGCCTCGCCGGCTGTCTCGGGACGGCCGGCGGCGTGGGAAGCACCACGACTGGTGGCGGCGACGCGAGCGGGAGTCCGGCCGAAACGGCGCTCGCTGACTCGATGACCATCTTCCACGCCGGCTCCCTCGCGCCGCCGTTCAGCGCCGCGGAGCCCCGGTTCGAGGAGCAATACGGCGTGGACGTCACCCGCGAGGCGAAGGGCTCGGTCGCCTCGACGCAGAAGATCACCCAGCAGGGCCGGTCGGCGGACGTCCTCGGCGTCTCCGACTTCCGGCTCATCCGGAACCGCGTCCTGCCCGACTACGGCGACTGGTACGCCATCTTCACGACCAACTCGATGGCCATCCAGTACCGGGAGGACTCGCCCGGGGCCGACGACATCTCGGCGGACAACTGGTGGGAGGTCCTGACCCGCGACGGCGTCACCATCGGCCAC
>JBDGPL010000156.1:0-3665 GCA_042219705.1 Halobacteriales archaeon
CCACGGCGACCGAGACGGTCCCCGAGTGGGGCATCCGTGAGGGCGAGCCGATCGGCGCGAAGGTCACCCTCCGGGACGCGGCGGCCCGCGAGTTCCTCGAGACGGCGCTGCCCCTCGCGGACCTCGAGCGCTCCGCGTTCGACGAGACGGGGAACGTCTCCTTCGGCATCGCCGAGCACACCGCGTTCCCGAGCCAGGAGTACGACCCCGAGGTCGGCATCTACGGCCTCGACGTCACGGTGACGCTCGTGCGGCCGGGCTACCGGGTCGCCAAGCGCGACCGCGAGCCCCGCTCGATCCCCGCCGGCCACCGGCTCCGGCCCGGCGACGCCATCGACTACCTGGAGCGCGAGTTCGGGGTGACCGTCGGATGACCGACGCGGAAGCCGCCGTGGAGGCGGAGCGCACGGGCCAGACCCACGAGTGTCGCCGATGCGGCCGGCGCCAGGGCCTGGTCGGCAAGTACGACATCTGGCTGTGCCGCCAGTGCTTCCGGGAGATCGCCCGCGACATGGGATTCAAGAAATACAGCTGACGATGACGGGAAACGACACCCTCGCCGCCGCCCTCTCCGGCGTGAACAACGCCGAGCGCGTCGGCCATCTGCGGTATACAGTCCAGCCCGCCTCCAACCTCGTCCGCGACGTCCTCGCGGTCTTCGAGGCGCGGGGCTACATCGACGGGTTCGAATACGTCGAGGACGGAAAGGCGGGCAAGTACGACGTCGAGCTCACCGGTGCCATCAACGAGTGCGGGGCCGTCAAGCCCCGCTACGCCGTCGGCGCCGACGAGTTCGAGCGCTGGGAGAAGCGGTACCTCCCGGCCCAGAACTACGGCACGCTGGTGGTCACGACCAGCGCCGGGGTCCTCGCCCACGACGAGGCCCGGGCGCAGGGCGTGGGCGGCCAGCTCATCGCGTACGTGTACTGACCATGCCACGAATCGAACTCGACATCCCCGACGACGTGGACGCCACGGCCGACCAGCTCGAGCTGACGGTCGAGGGCCCAAACGGGTCGGTCACCCGGCGGCTGTGGTATCCCGACGTCTCCGTCACCGTCGAGGGGGACGCGGTCGTCATCGAGGCCGAGGAGGCCGACCAGCAAACCCAGGCGACGATGGGGACCTTCGAGAGCCACGTCCGGAACCTGTTCCACGGCGTCACCGAGGGCTGGGAGTACGAGATGCAGGTCCTCTACGCCCACTTCCCCATGCAGGTCCGCGTCGAGGGCGACGAGGTCGTCATCGAGAACTTCCTGGGCGAGCGCGCCCCGCGGCGGACGACCGTCCACGGCGACACCGAGGTCGAGGTCGACGGCGAGACGGTTCGCCTGCGCGGCCCCGACAAGGAGGCCGTCGGCCAGACCGCGGCGGACATCGAACAGCTCACCCGCATCAACGACAAGGACACGCGCGTCTTCCAGGACGGCGTGTACATCACCCGCAAGCCGGGCAAGCAGGGGGTCTGACATGGCGGACGACGAACCCCAGGAGCTGACCGACATCAGCGGCGTCGGCCCGTCGAAGGCCGAGGCCCTGCAAGCGGCCGGCTTCGAGACGGTCGAGGACGTCAAACGCGCGAGCCAGGAGGAGCTCGCGGCCGCCGAGGGCATCGGGAACGCGCTCGCCGCCCGCATCAAGGCCGACGTCGGCGCCCTCGAGGTCGAAGCGGAGGCCGAAGCCGAGGTCGAGGAGGCCGAACCCGAGGAACCCGAGGAGGCCGAGGCCGAGCCGGCGGAGACCGAGCTCCGGCCCCGCGGCCACGCCGACAAGACGCCGGACCTCTCCGAGGAGGAGACCCGGCTGCTCGGCGAGAAGGCCGACGCGGACACCCCCCAGTTCAACCGGCAGGACCACCACAAGAAGAAGCGCGTCCCCGCGAGCTGGCGGCGACCGCGGGGCACGCACTCCAAGCAGCGCAAGGGCGTCAAGGGCAAGGGCGCGACCGTCGACGCGGGCTACCGCTCGCCGGCCGCCGTCCGGGGGCGCCACCCCAGCGGCTTCGAGGAGGTGCTCGTCCACCGGCCGGCGGACCTCGAGGACGTCGACCCCGACCGCCAGGCCGTGCGCATCGCGTCGGCCGTCGGCGGCCGCAAGCGCGAGCGCATCGAGGACCGCGCTGCCGACGAGGAGATCCGGGTGCTCAACCCGACCTACGAGGAGGTGGAGGTCGAATGACCGACCTCAGCGCCCAGCGCCGGCTCGCCGCCGACGTGCTCGACGTGGGCGAGAACCGGGTCTGGTTCGACCCCGACGCCCAGAGCGACATCGCGGAGGCCATCACCCGCGAGGACATCCGCGCCCTCGTGGACGACGGCGTCGTCGAGGCCAAGGACGCCCGGGGCAACTCCCGGGGCCGGGCCCGCGAGCGCAACGAGAAGCGGGCCTACGGCCACCGCAAGGGCACCGGCTCCAGGCGCGGTCGGGCCGGCGCCCGCGAGGACGACAAGGCCCGGTGGACCGACGACGTCCGGGCCCAGCGGCGGGCGCTCCGGGAGCTGCGCGACGCGGGCGAGATCACCCCGGCGCAGTACCGCGAGCTCTACGCCAAGGCCAGCGGCGGCGAGTTCCGGAGCGTGCGGTACCTCGAGAACTACATCGACCAGCACTACGGGGGTGAGGCCTGATGGCGTCCGGCCCCCGGTACAACGTGCCGATGCGGCGGCGCCGGGAGGGCGTCACCGACTACCACCAGCGGCTGCGCCTGCTGAAGTCCGGCCAGCCCCGGCTGGTGGCCCGGCTGAGCAACAAGCACGCCCGGGCCCAGCTGGTGGCCCTCGGGGCCGAGGGCGACCGCACGCTCGCCAGCGCCCACTCGGCGGACCTCGCCGAGTACGGCTGGGAGGCCCCGACGAGCAACCTGCCCGCCGCGTACCTGACCGGCTTCCTGGCCGGCCGTCGCGGCCTGGCAGCGGACGTGGACGGGGCCGTGCTCGACATCGGCCTCAACACGGCGACGCCGGGCGCGAAGGTGTTCGCCGTCCAGGAGGGCGCCATCGACGCGGGACTGGAGATCCCCCACAACGACAGCGTCTTCCCGGCGTGGGAGCGTACCCGCGGCGAGCACATCGCCGAGTACGCCGCCTCCCTGGACGAGCCACTATACGCCGGTGACTTCGACGCGACGACGCTGCCGGAGCACTTCGACGAGGTCCGCGAACGACTGGAGGCCGAAACATGAGCGACGCGAACGGCTGGGAGCCCAAGACCCGGCTCGGACGGAAGGTGCAGGACGGCGAGATTTCGACGATGGAGGCCGCGCTGGCCTCGGGGCTGCCGCTGAAGGAGCCCGAGATCGTCGACCAGCTCCTGCCCGGCCTCGAGGACGAGGTGCTGGACATCAACATGGTCCAGCGCATGACCGACTCCGGGCGGCGGGTGAAGTTCCGGTGCTGCGTGGTCATCGGCAACCGCGACGGGTTCGTCGGCTACGCCGAGGGCCGGGAGGACCAGGTCGGCGCGGCCATCCAGAAGGCCATCGAGGTGGCGAAGCTCAACATCATCCAGGTCGACCGCGGTAGCGGCTCCTGGGAGGACCGCTCGGACGCGCCCCACTCGCTGACCCGGCGCACGACGGGCAAGGCCGGCAGCGTCACGGTCGAGCTCATCCCCGCGCCCAGCGGACTCGGGCTCGCGGCCGCCGAACACGTCCGGCACATCCTCGA
>JBDGPL010000157.1:0-26899 GCA_042219705.1 Halobacteriales archaeon
CACGATACGCGGCGGAAAGAGGAGCTCGCCGCAGTCGTCGCACTCGGTGGTCGTGAGCCGGCCGTCGCGCAGGTTCTCGTAGAACTCGTGGATGCCAGTGTGTTCGGCGGTCTGCAGCTCGTAGAAGTCGAGCAGCCGGGGGAGCTCGATGGTCTCGGGGAGCTCGACGGTATCCCGCGCGTCCCCGCTCATGGCCGCTCACGCTCCAGGACCATGACGCTGTGAACCGAGGCGCTGCCGCTCAGGTTGTGCGTCAACCCCGTCTCGGGGTCGGGGACCCGGCGCTCGTCCGGCACGTCGCCGCGGAACTGGTTGTAGATCTCGAGCGCCTGGGAGACGCCCGTCGCGCCGAGCGGGTGGCCACACCCGAGGAGCCCGCCACGGGGGTTGACCCCGATGTCGCCGTCGAGGGCGCTCCGGCCCTCCTCGAGGAACGTGCCGCCCTCGCCCTTCTCGGCCCAGCCGAGGTCCTCGTATTCGATGATCTCGCTGATGGAGAAGCAGTCGTGGATCTCGGCGACGTCGAGGTCGCGGACCGGGTCGTCGATGCCGGCCTGGTCGTAGGCCTGCTCCGCCGCGGTCGTCGCCTGGGGCCACGCGGACATCGACGGCAGGTTGTTGATGGAGTTGCTCGCCGCACACGCCTGGCCGGAGCCGGTGATCCACGCCGCCTCGTCGGTGACCTCGCGAGCTTTGTCCTCGCTCATCAGGATGAGTCCCGCCCCGCCGTCGGTGATGCCCGAGCAGTCGAAGAGACACAGCGGCGGCGAGACGCAGAACGACTCCTCCACGTCCTCGACGGAGACCTCCTTCTGGAACTGCGCGAACTCGTTGTGAGCCGCGTAGCTCTTGTTCTTCGCGCTGACCTTGGCGAGCTGCTCGCGGGTCGTGCCGTACTCGTGCATGTGGCGCTGGGCGATCATCGCGAAGTACGGCGGGGCGTTCAGGCCGTTGACCCCGTCGAACTCGCGGTCGACGACGTCGGACATGCTCGCCTGGGCCTCGGCCTCGTGCTCCCGGGGGAGGTTCATCTTCTCGACGCCGAGCACCAGCGCGGTGTCGAGCTGGCCCGCGGCGATGGCGAGCCAGGCGTAGCGAAGCGCCGCCTGTCCGCTCGCGCAGGCGAGCTCCGTCCGAGCGATCATCGAGTCCACATCGATGCCCAGGAGCTCCGCCACCATCGGCGCGACGTGGGTCTGGAAGGCGAAGCGTTCGGGCTGGACGGTCCCGACGAACAGCCCCTCGATGTCCTCCGGGCCGACGCCGTCGACGTCGTCGAACGTGGCCTTGCCGGTCTCCTGTACCAGGTCCTTGTACGTGGCATCGCGGTTGCCCCAGCGGGTATGGCCCCCGCCGACGATGCCGACGTTGCGTGTCATGGTCGGTGGGCCCACCGACGGGCCCCACCGGCTTGAAACCCCTCGTCCTCGAGCCGGACCCGAGCCCCCGCGGTCGGCCCTAGTCCTGGAAGTCCGGCTCGCGGTCCTGGTTGAAGGCGGCCACGCCCTCGAGCATGTCGTCGGTGGTCGACAGCAGGCCGAAGCCCTGGCTCTCCAGCGCCAGGCCGGTGTCGAGGCTGGCGTTCTGGCCCTCGTTGATGACCTTCTTGGCGACCTCGAGCGCGGTTTTCGGGCCATCGACCAGGTCCGAGACGACCGCGTCGATCTCGTCCTCGAACGCCTCGGCCGGGAGTGCGTCGTTGAGGATGCCCCAGTCGACGGCCTCCTGGGCGGTGAGGTGCCGGCCGCGGAAGACCAGCTCCTTCGCGCGGGCCTCGCCGAGCAGCCGGACCAGCCGCTGGGTCCCGCCGCCGCCCGGGATGAGGCCCAGGTCGATCTCCGGGGTCGCACGCCAGCGTGATCTCTAAGCCGGCGCCGAGGCAGAAGCCGTCGATCTTCGCGATGGTCGGCCGGGGATAGTGATAGATGGTCTCGACGGTCTCGTCGACGTCCATCAGGTCGGTCGGCTCGGCGGTGGTGAAGCCCGTGATGTCCGCGCCCGCGGAGAAGGCGCGGTCGCCCGCCCCCTCGAACACGACGCAGGCGACGTCGTCCTCGTCGACCGTATCGAGGACCCGCTTGACCTCGGCGAACATGTCCGAGGAGAACGCGTTGAGCCGCTCCTCGCGGTCGAACACCACGTGGAGGACGCCGTCGTCGGACAGCTCGTGGTCGATGTAGTGGTAGGGGCCGCCGTCGCGGTAGTCGTAGAAGCCCCGGCCGGCGTCCTCGCCCGTGTGGCCCGCCTCGACGAGCTCGACCAGGTAGTCGGCGGGCTCGTAGCGCTCGGCGCCGGTCTCCTCGTGGAGGGTCCGGAGCTTCTCGAGCACCGCGTCGAGGCCGAGCTTGTCGCCGGTCCGGCAGGTCCCCTCCGGGAGGCCGCCGCCGAGCCGCATCCCGATGTCGATGTCCTCGGGGTCGGCCACGTCGTTCCCGATGAGCCGGGCCGCCTCGTTGATCATGCGGGCCTCGATGCGGAGGGTGTCGAACCCCTCGCCGTCGCCGGGCTCGTAGTTCACGCCGGGGCCGTCGTCGTAGTCGTAGAATCCGGTGCCCGACTTGCGGCCGAGCTCGTCGTTCTCGACGCGGGTCTCGATCGACTCGGGGACGGGGTCGTCCCACTGCTCGCGGGAGTGATAGAAGATGTCGAGGCCGCCGAAGTCGTTGAGCTCGAACGGCCCCATGGGATAGCCCCGGCGGAACACCATCGCGGCGTCGGCCTGCTGGATGGTGATGTCGCCCTCGTCGAGCATGAACGCCGCCTCGCCCATGAAGGGCGTCAGCACGTTGTTGACGACGAACTGCGGGACGTCCTTGCGGACCCGGATGGGCGTCTTGTCGAGCGACGCCGCGAAGTCGTAGGCCGCGTCGAAGACGTCGTCGGTCGTCTCCTCGCCCCGAACGACCTCCACGAGGTCCATCTTCACCGGCGGGTTGAAGAAGTGCAGCCCGCAGCACTGCTCGGGCCGGTCGGTCGCGGCCGCGATGTCGGTCACCCGGAGGCTCGAGGTGTTGGTCGCGAGGATGGCCGACTCGGGGGCCGCGGCGTCGACGTCCGCGAACACCTCGCGCTTGATGTCGAGCTCCTCGGGCGCCGCCTCGATGACCAGGTCGGCGTCGGCGACGGCCGCTTCGAGGTCGACGGTGGTGTCGATGCGGTCGAGGACCCTCCCGGGGTCCTCCTCGAGCTGGTCGTTCTCGGCCAGCTTGTTCAGGCTCCACTCGATCTGGTCGTAGCCGTCGTCGACGAGGTCCTGCTCGATGTCGCGCATCACGACGCCGTAGCCGGCCATCGCCGAGAGTTCCGCGATGGCGTGGCCCATGGTGCCGGCACCGAGAACCGCGACGGTGTCGATATCGTCCTCCATTGCTGTCAGGAACTCCCCGTGGTGCGGTCTTCAAGGTGTCGATGACCGCCATTCCGTAGCACTGGCGGACCGGTGCAGTGCCCCGACTCGCCCGGGAGCGGACCGACCGTACCCCGGCCGGATGTGGGCTCGACCGGACGCGACGCGTACTGAGTCTGCAACAAGTCGGTCCGGCGGACTCGGCCGACGGCCGGGAAAAGATTCCCCTCGGCTGGCGGCTACTCCTCCCCGCCCCGGAGCCACCCCATGATCCCCTCCGGCAGGAGGAAGACGAAGGCCACGAAGAGCAGGCCCAGCATGAGCTGGTACCACTCCAGGGCGATGTCCTGGAGGATGTCCCGCAGGAACGTCAGCACGAAGGCCGCGGCGAGCGGCCCGGTCAGCGTCCCCGCTCCGCCCACGACGACCCAGATGATGACCTCGCCGGTCAGGGCGAACGATACCAGCGACGGGGCGGCGATGCCGACCATCCCGACGTACACCGCGCCGGCGAGCGCGGAGACGACGGCGGAGAGCATCCACGCGATCAGGCGTTCCTGGTCGGTGTCGTAGCCGAGGTAGCGCATCCGGAGCTCGTTCTGCCTGGTGGCGTGCAGGACGTCGCCGTAGTCGCTTCTGACCAGCACGTACAACCCGTACCCCAGGACGCCCACCACCAGCAGCGAGAAGTAGTAGTAGGGGACCTGCCCGCCGAGGTTGATGCCGAAGAGCGAGGGAGGCACGAAGAAGCCGAGCCCGTTCGAGCCGCCGGTGATCGAGGTCGTCGTGTACGTGAAGTCGTACACGATGGTGCCGAAGGCGAGGGTGAACAGCGCGAAGTAGACCAGCCCGATCCGACGCTTGATGGGGATGTAGCCGATGGGGAAGGCCAGGACGGCGGCCACCACGACGGCCGCCGGAAACCCGAGCCAGAACGACTGGTCGTAGTGGACGACGAGCTTCGCCATCGTGTACGCGCCGGTGCCGAAGAACGCCGCCGGGGCGAGCGTGAGCAGCCCAGTGTACCCCAGCGCCAGGTCGACGGACATCGCGAACAGGCCGAACAGCAGGGCCTGCGTGGCCAGGTCGACGTTGCCGGGACTGATGAGGGGAAAGCCCAGGAAGAACGCGGCCCCGAGGGCGATGAGGACCGGCCCGGTCCGGTCGCCGAGCCGCTGGTGGAGCCCGTCGATCACGCCGTTCATTCGAACACCTCCGGTTTGCCGAAGAACCCGCGGGGCTTGAAGAGGATGAACGCCATGGCCGCGACGAAGATGGCGATGTTCACGTAGGTCGGCGAGAGGACCAACCACCCGAACGCCACGATCTGGCCGACGATGAGGCTGGCGAGGATCGAGCCCTTGAAGCTCCCCATGCCGCCGACGATGATGACGAGGAAGGCCATGGTCAGGTATTCGAGGCCGATGCTGGGATAGATGGACGTGATCGGCGTCGTCAGGCCGCCGGCGAGCGCGGCCAGCGCAGTCCCGAGCACGAACGTGATGGAGTAGACCGTCCTGGTGTCGATGCCGAGGATCTCGGCCGTCTCGCTCGCGTTGGCCGTCGCGTGGATCTCGAGCCCCAGCCGGGTCCGCACGAGCAGGACCCCCACCGCGATCGCGACGAGGGCACCCACCGCGATGACCACGAGCCGGTACTGCGGATAGGTCGCGCCGAAGACGGCCACCCGACCCGGGATCGGGGATGCTATCGTATACGACTGGTCGCCGAAGTAGACCGCCAGCGCCTCCTGGACGACGATGCCGATGCCGAACGTCCCGAGGAATCCCAGGAGCGGCCGGTCGTAGATGTGGTGGAGCACGGTCCGCTCGAGTACCAACCCCAGGGCGGCGACGGCCAGAATCGCCACCACCAGGCCGAGCCAGAACCGGCCGGTCGCCTGAAGGACGGCGAAGGTGACGTACCCGCCGAGCGCGAGCATGGCCCCGTGGGCGAAGTTGATCAGGCCGATCAGGCCGAAGATGAGCGTGAGCCCGCTCGCCACGAGGAACACGATCATCCCGCGGGTCAGGCCGTTCAGGAAGTAGGTGACGAACTGGTCGGCCGTCAGGAGCGGCACGAGCTCCATCACGCGACCCCTCCGATCGGCGAGGTCCCGTCGGTCGCCGGCGGGCGTGCGGGGAACGTGACGGCCGGCGGCCCGGTCGGTATCGACGAGCAATCTTTCGGGTTCGAGGCGGGCGGTGTTCGTCTCATGTCAGACGGTCAGGTGCTCCTCCTGGAGCGATTCGTCGCCGAGGTACTCGCTGTCGCCCTCCGCGACGATGCGGCCGTTCTCCAGGATGTAGCCCCGCTCGATGAGCGGGAGGGTCCGGTTGATGTTCTGTTCGACCAGGAGGACGGAACGGTCCTGCTCGCCGATGGTCTCCAGGACGTCGACCACCCCGTCGACGATGATCGGCGCCAGCCCCTCGGTCGGCTCGTCGAGCAGCAGGAGGTCCGGCTCGGTGACGAGCGCTCGGCCGATGGCCAGCATCTGCTGCTCGCCGCCGCTGAGGGTGCCGCCCCGCTGTTCGGCGCGTTCATCGAGCCGTTCGAACTGCTCGAAGACGGCCTGGATGCGCCGGTCGCGCTCGTCGTCGGAGAGATCCTTCGAGGTCGCGAGTTCGAGGTTCTCGCGGACGGTCAGGGCCGGGTAGACCTCCCGGTCGGCGGGGACGTACGCGATGCCCTCGCGGATGATATCGTGGGGCGCCCAGTCGGTGATGTCCTCGCCTCTGTATTCGACCGTCCCGGTCTTCCGGTCGATGCGGTTGACGAGCGACTCGAGCAGGGTCGTCTTGCCCATCCCGTTCCGCCCGAAGATGCCGACGACCTCGTTCTGGGCGACGTCGATGGAGACGTCGAAGAGGATCTGGCTCTCCCCGTAAAAGGCACAGAGGTCGCGGCCGCGCAGGAGGTCACTCACCGAGATACACCCGCTTGACCTCGTCGTTGGCCACGACCTCCTCGGGCGTGCCGGTCGCCAGCTCAGCGCCGTTGTGGAGGACGGTGATGCGATCGGCGAGCCGGCGCACCATCTCGACGTCGTGTTCGATGAACATGATGGTGTACTCCTCGCGGAGGTCGTCGATGAGCGATTGCAGTTCCTCGGACTCCGCCGTGTTGAGCCCCGCGGTCGGCTCGTCCAGCAGGATCATCTCCACGTCGAGGCCGAGGACCATCCCGATGTCGAGGAATCGCTTCTCGCCGTGCGAGAGGTTCCTGGCGACCGTGTCGAGCTCGTCCCCGAGCTGGACGCGCTCGGCGATGGACTCGATCTGGCCCTCGTAGTCCGTCCGGTCGAAGGCGCTGGTGACGGTCCGCGTCGAGTCCCGGACCGCGAGCCGGAGGTGTTTCCGGACGGTCATCTCCGGGAAGTACTGCACGACCTGAAAGGAGCGCCCGATGCGCCGACGGGCGATGGCGTCCGGCGGGAGGCCGGTGATGTCCTCGTCCTTGAACCGGACCGTGCCGGACGTCGGCGTCAGCTCGCCGGTGATGAGGTTGATGGCCGTCGTCTTGCCGGCCCCGTTCGGCCCGATGAGGCCGCGGACCTCCCCCTCCTCGACGCGGAGGTCGACGTCGTTGACCGCGACGAGCGAGTTGAACCGCTTCGTCAGGCCCTCAGTCTCGAGCATTCGACCACCAGGGAATCCGGAGCGGGTGACGGGCCGAGAGTTCGGAAGGGCGACGGTCCATGCTGTCCCTGACCAAGCGCCGAGGATTAATCTTTCCGTGTTCCGGTCCGCGGTGCCGGTTCACGGGTAGCACCGGAGGTTGGCGAGCGTCCGGAAGATACCAGCGCAACGTGGCCCCGTCTATCGGAAGGGAGCCCTCGTTCGAGCCGGCGGGGATCGGCAGACGGCCCGGCCGTCCCCGTGGGCCTGACCGGGACCGCCCGGAGGTAGCCTTCGTTGTCGGTCGATGCCGGCCATTGTCCGGACGAAACCGGTCAGTCGGAGCCACGACCCCAATTCTTATTATATAAAGCGGGCGTGGTTCCACGTGGGTTGACCAATGACGAACCGACGAACCTTTCTGAAGGCGGCAGCGAGCGCGGGGCTGCTCTCGGCGAGCGGCTGTACGAGCATCACCGGCGGGGGAGGAGGCGGCGGTGACGCGGTCAGGATCGGCGCCCTGCTCCCGCTGAGCGGCCCGTTCGCTCGAACCGGCCAGGAGAATCGGCGTGGCATCGAGATCGGTCGCTCGTATCTGGACGAGACCATCATGGGCCGCGACCTCGAGCTGGTGTTCAAGGACAACGAGTCCGCTCCCGAAGGTTCGGTCCAGGGGGCCCGCGAACTGGTCGAGGACGAGAACGTCGACGCCATCATCGGACCGGCGAGCAGCGGGAACAGCATCGCCGTGATGCAGTACATCAAGGAGAACGGCCAGATCCCGCTCATCCCGACGACGGCCTCATCGGTCGAAGCCCGGGAGAACCCGGACAACTGCAACAAGTACACCTTCTTCATCTGGCCGAGCAACCGGCAGATCGTCATCGTCGGCGTCGACTTCATCCAGGCGCTGCCGAACTACGTCGACCGGGACATCGACCCGTCCAGCGTCTACTTCATCTCGCTGGACTACGCGCTCGGCCAGAACAACCTCAAGATCCTCAAGGAGGAGATGTCGGCCATCGGCGGCGAGGTCGCCGGCAGCACGCTCGTCCCCATCGGAACCTCCGATTGGGGCCCGTACGTCTCGGAGGTCGCCAACAGCGACGCCGACGTCGTCACCGGCGTCCTCACCTGGGGTTCCGCGGCGAAGTTCATCCCCCAGGCGACCTCCTTCGGGCTGACCGAGGACAAGACGATGATGTTCAACTCCGGCAAGCCCGTCGGGCAGTTCGCCGCCTCGACGATGCCCCAGGACATCATCGGCTGGTACGGCACCCATTTCTACAACCCCGGGCTGAACACCACGGTCAACAACGAGTTCCACCGGCTGTACAACGAGAACCTGGACAGCAACCTCCTGCCCAACTCGGTCGCGGGCGGCGGCTTCGAGATCCTCCGCTCGGTAGCCATCGCGATGGAGAACGCGGAGTCGACGGCGACGGAGGACGTCATCGGCGGTCTCGAGGGGCTCGAATGGGACTCCATCTTCGGCCCCATCAAGTACCGGAAATCCGACCACCAGTGCGCGCTCGACTTCGTCGGCGCGACCCGGATCGCGGGCAGCGGGGACGTCCCCGAGTTCACGGTCCTCGAGCAGTACCCCGACGTGCTGCCGCCGGCGAAGTGTAACGTATAAACTACGTCCGGGATCGGCCCGCTATCCGGCGGACAGCCGTTCGCCGCCGCCTGGCTCCGGCGACGACGGAGCCCCGTAAGAAGGAGCCAAACAATGACGGCAGTTTATTTATCGGCCTCCCCTTCGTAACCAGCCGCGATGAGTACGCAATCCGATACGGCACTCTCCATCCGCGTCAACGGCGAGGCGCGGTCTCTCAGGGTGCCGCCACACGCCACCCTCCTGCAGGTCATCCGCGAGGAGCTCGGGCTCACCGGCACCAACCACGCCTGCGAGCTCGGCGAGTGCGGCGCCTGTACCGTGCTGCTCGACGGCGAGCCGACCCTGTCGTGTCTGACCCTGGCCCACGAGGCCGAGGGGAAGGAGGTCACGACCGTCGAGGGGCTCGGCGACGAGGACCCCCATCCCCTCCAGGAGGCCTTCGTCGAGGAGGGCGCCGCCCAGTGTGGCTACTGCACCTCCGGAATGCTCCTGACGGCGGCCCACTTCCTCGAGGACCACGACGACCCCGACCGGGACGCCATCGAGGACGCCATCTCGGGGAACCTCTGTCGGTGTACGGGCTATACGAAGATCGTCGACGCCATCGAGCTGACCGCCCGGGGTGAGTACGAATGAGCAAAGGGCTGCTCCGCGAGCAGGCCGAACCGGCGTTCGACGTCATCGGCGAGGAGCACCCACGGGTCGACAGCTGGGAGAAGGTCACCGGCGAGGCGGAGTACGCCGGCGACCTCGACCGCTCCCGGCTGGCCCACGCGGTGCTGAAACGGAGCACGGCGGCCCACGCCTACCTCGAGGGCATCGACACGTCGGCGGCCGAGGCGATGGACGGCGTCCTCGCCGTCATGACGGGCGAGGACTTCCCCGTCACGTTCGGCTCGCTGCCCGCCGGCCAGGACGAGCACCCGCTCGCCCAGGAGAAGGTCCGGTACGTCGGCGAGCCGGTCGCCGCCGTGGCGGCCGTCGACGAGGAGACCGCCCGGCAGGCCGCCGACCGCATCGAGGTCTCCTACGACCCCCTGGAACCCTACACGTCCATCGAGGGGGCCCTCGAGGAGGCCGACGAGCCCGTCCACGACAAGGGATACGGCAACTCCGACCGGGTCGCCGCCCTCGAGTTCGGCGACGTCGACGCCGCGTTCGAGGAGGCCGCCCACGTCCGCGAGGACGTCTTCTTCTACGAGGGCAACACGCACGTCCCGCTGGAGACCCACTCGGCGCTCGCCCAGTGGGAGCGCGGCCGCGAGCGGATCCACCTGTGGGCCTCCACGCAGTGTCCCCACACCGTCCACCGGGTGCTCGCCGACGCGCTCGACTTGCCCGAGCGGAAGGTCCACGTCCACGCCAACACCATCGGCGGGGGCTTCGGCGGCAAGGTCGACGTCTTTCCCCACCAGCTGGTGGTCGCCAAGCTGAGCCAGCTCCTCGAGCGGCCCGTCGCCATCACCCTGACCCGCGAGGAGGTCTTCTACACCCACCGCGGGCGCCACCCCGTCCTCATGTGGATCAAGTCGGGCGTCGACGAGGACGGCCGACTGCTCGCGACGGACTTCAAGTCGTTCCTCGACGGCGGCGCCTACGCCTCGCTCGGGGCCGCCACCACGTACTACACGGGCGCGCTGCAGGCGCTGACCTACCGGCTGCCCAACTACCGGTTCCGGGGGATGCGGCTCAACACCAACAAGCCGCCCTGTGGCCCGAAGCGCGGCCACGGCGCCCCCCAGCCGCGTTACGCCCAGGAGCTCCACATGACCCGGCTCGCCGACGACCTCGGGCTGGACCCGGTCGAGCTCCGCCGGCGGAACTTCACCGGCCCGGACGAGGTCACGACGAACTACCTCGAGATCACGACCAACGGGCTCGCGGAGTGCGTCGAGCGGGTCCTCGAGGCCTCCGGCTGGGCCGAGAAACGGGGCTCGCTGCCGGAGGGCCGGGGCGTCGGCTTCGCCGTGAGCTCCTTCTACAGCGGCGCCGGCGAGCCGACCTACTGGAACGACATGCCCCACTCGGAGGTCCAGATCAAGGTCGACCGGTCGGGCGCCATCACGGCCTTCTCCGGTGCGGCCGAGGTCGGCCAGGGTTCGGACTCCATCCTGGCCGACATCGTCGCCGAGGTCTTCGGCCAGCGGCCCGAGGACATCAACCTCGTCGTCGCCGACTCCGATGAGACCCCGGTCGACCTGGGCTCCTACGCCAGCCGGGTCACCCTCATGATGGGGAACGCCGCCCGGGACGCCGCGGAGAAGGCGCTGCAGCCCATCCTGGAGGCCGCGGCCGACGAGCTCGACGTGCCGTCGGACGAGCTCGTCGCCGAGGACTACCGCGTCTATCCCGAGGGCGACCCCGAGGCCGGCCTGGACTTCGAGGACGCGGTCGAACTCGCCGAGAACGAACAGGGCCTCGTCGGCGCCGTCGGGAACTACACGCCCCCCGAGAAGCTCGGCGACTTCCCCGGCTCTGGCGTGGGGCCCTCGCCGGCCTACAGCTTCTCGGCGACCGTCGTCGAGGTCGACGTCGACACCGAGACCGGCGAGGTCGACGTCGAGCAGGTCTGGATGGCCCACGACGTCGGCCGGGCTCTCAACCCGATGTCCGTCGAGGGGCAGGTCGAGGGCAGCGTCTACATGGGGCTGAGCGAGGCCATGCTCGAGGAGCAGACGTTCTTCGACGACGGACTCCACCGGAAGCCGAACCTGCTGGACTACAAGACGCTCACGCCCCAGCAGATGCCCGACGTCGAGTCCCTCCTCGTCGAGACGGACGACCCGCGGGGGCCCTTCGGGGCGAAGGAGGCGGGCCAGGGCCCGCTGCTGCCGATCCCGCCGGCGTTCGCCGACGCCATCGACGACGCCGTCGGCGTCCGCATCGACGAGACGCCGGTGACGCCGCGGAAGGTGCTCCAAGCCCTCGACGGCCGCCACGTCGGCCCCGAGGACGTGCCCGACGCCGACTATCCCGACGCCACGCACGTCGAGGTGCCCGACGACGCCAAGCAGGGGCTGAGGTGACCGCCATGCTCAGACTTCCCGAATTCGACCTCTACCAGCCCGAATCGGTCGAGGAGGCCGCCGAGCTGCTGGCCGAGCACGGCACCGACGCCCGGCCCATCTCCGGGGGAACCGACCTCTTCCCGAAGCTCAAGCGCGGCCAGTTCACGCCGGACGTCATCGTGAGCCTGGACGGCATCGACGGCCTGGCGGGCGTCGACATCGGCGACGACGGCACCGTCATCGGCGGGCAGACCTCGGTCGCCACCATCGAGAACCACGACGGCCTCCGGGCGGCCTACCCCGCCCTCGTCGAGGCCGCGAACGTCGCCTCGACCCCGACGCTCCGGAAGATGGGGACCGTCGCCGGCAACCTGTGTCAGGACACCCGGTGTTACTACTACGACCAGCGCAAGGACTGGCGGGAGGCCCTCGGGTGGTGCATGAAGGCCCCCGACGAGGACGGCTACTCGGACGCCGGCGCCCTCGATACTGACGCCGACGTCGACGTCCCCTGCCGCGTCGCGCCCGGCAGCGACCGGTGCTGGGCGGTCTTCGCCTCCGATACGGCCGCGCCGCTCATCGCCCACGACGCGACGGTCACCCTCGTCGGCGCCGACGGCGAGCGGGAGGTGTCGCTGCTCGACCTCTACCGCGACGACGGCATCTCCCACCTCGACAAGCGCCACGACGAGCTCCTCACCGAGGTGTGGCTGCCCCCGGCCGACGGCGTGTCGAGCACCTACCGGAAGCTCTCGCCCCGGGAGGCGTTCGACTTCCCGTCGCTGGGGCTGGCCGCCGCCGTCAAGCAGGACGCCGAGGGCGTGGTCGAGCGCGCCACCATCGCCATGACCGGCGTCGCCTCCTGTCCGGTCGTCGCCGAGGAGGCGGCGGCCGAGCTCGAGGGCGAACGCCCGACGGCCGACCGGCTCGAGACCGTCGGCGAGGCGGTCGCGGCCGGCATCCGCCCGCTCGACAACATGGACTACCACCCGGCGCACCGCAAGCGGATGGCGGGCGTCTACGCGCGGCGGGCGCTCGATGCGGTGACGGCGTAGTCGGGCCGGCCACCACGACAGGTCGCCCACGTTTCGTCCTTCGACCGCCGGGGACCGACGGGGCCGTCTCCCGATAAATCTCCGGAAGGCCGGCGAGCTCAGCGGGCGTCCCGCACGTACGGCGACGGCGCGACGGTCGCGTCGATGCGCGTCTGGGCGTGGGGCTCCACCCGCGGCGACGGCGGGCTGTCCGGGTCCTCGCCCCAGACGATGGTGACCTCGGTCCCCGGCTCGCTGTGCTCGACGTCGAGCACGCCGATCGAGAGCATCCGCCGGTGTTCATAGGAGTACGCGAAGCTCTTGGAGAACCCGACGAACTCGCCGTCGACGAGCACGCGGTCGTAGTGGGCGCCCCAGCGGTCCCGGGGCAGGTCGACGAACTTGAACGGTGTCCCGGGCCGGAACATCGACGCGTAGACGTCGACGGTGTCCTCGCGGTCCCACTCGAGGGTCACCCGGGTCCGGTCCGGGTCGGCCACCGCTGGCTCGAGCGCCTCGCGGCCGACGAAGTCGTGGTCGAAGGCGACGAGGTGGTCGTACCCGAGGTCGACCGGGGTCAGGTAGTAATCGGCGATGGAATCCGAGTAGAAACTGCCCGCGATGGAGTACGTGCCCTCGTAGCTCTCGGCGTCGAGCCACGCCCGGTAGCCCCGCATCGCCTCGCCCGTGTAGATGGGGAGCACCCACGACGTGACCCAGCCGAGCATGACGCTCAGCGGCTCGTACGCCCGGGTCCCCAGCCGGCGGATCCCGAGGTCCCGCCCCGCGTCGAGGATGGCGTCGCGGACCGCCTCGCCGGCAGCGTACGGGCCCTGCAGTTCGTAGCCGGGCTCGCCCGCCATGCCGTGCCGGAGCGCCCGGACCTCGTGGCCGGCGACGGTGACCCGGTCGAAGTTGAAGAACGGCACGTCGGGCGCGCCCCCGGCCGCCACCCGGTCGAGGACGTCGACGGCGTTCGGGCCCTGCACCTGGTAGGTGAAGAAGTGGGGGTCGTCGTCGGTCGCCGAGGACTTCGGGTAGATCGTCTCGGAGGCGTCGTAATCCCCGGTCTCGAGCCGGTAGGCGAGCCAGTTCGCCGCCGCCTGCTTGCCGCTCATGACGTACCGCGATTCGTCGAGCCGCTGGAGGACGCCGTCCCCGATGAAGGAGCCGTCCGGGCTACACATCACCGCCTGCTTGGCCTTACCCACGCGGAAGTCGGCGAAGCTGTTGACACAGAGGTCGGCGAGGAGGCGCTCGGCGTCGGGCCCCTCGATGACCTGGTCCATCTGGTGGTGGGACAGGTCCGCGAGCACGCAGGTCTCCCGGACGGCCCGCAGCTCGTCGATCCAATGCGTGTACTCCCGCGCGACCTCGCTCGGCCAGACCCAGCGGCCACCGGCCTGCCGGAGCAGCTCGATGGGGTTCTCGACGGCCGAAAGCGCCGCTTCGAGGCTCCTGTCCGTCATGGCACGCCGGTCGATACGGGCGCCGATAAAGGCTGTTATGGGTCGGTCGCGGGCCGCCGGCGGCCCGGGGACGGTGAGACACCGTCGCCTCAGGCGCCCAGGTAGCTCGCGGAGACCCGCTCGTTCTGCTGGAGCTCCCGGGCGGTCCCGCTCAGCTCGATCTCGCCCGAGCTGAGCACGTAGCCCCGGTCAGCCACGCCGAGGGCACTGTGGAGGTCCTGCTCGACCAGCAGGACCGTCGTGCCCTCCTCGTTGATCGCGGCGATCGCCTCGAAGACCTCCTCGGCGAGGACCGGCGCGAGGCCGAGGCTCGCCTCGTCCAGAAGCAGGAGGGTCGGGTCGCTCATCAGCCCCCGGCCGATGGCGAGCATCTGTTGTTCGCCCCCCGAGAGCGTCTTCGCCAGCTGCGACCGACGCTCCTCGAGCCGCGGGAAGAGTTCGAACACCCGCCGGCGCCGCGCCGCCGTGTCCTCGTCGTTGACGTGCGCCCCCAGCTCGAGGTTCTCGACCACGTCCATGTCCGGAAAGAGGCTCCGCCGCTCCGGCACGTACGCGATCTTCCGGCGGACGACCTCCTCCGGCGTGGAGCCGGTGATGTCCTCCCCGCGGAACGTGATGGTCCCCGTCGTCGGGGTGAGCAGCCCGAAGATGGCCCGGAGCGTGGTGGTCTTGCCCGCCCCGTTCGCCCCCAGCAGCGCCACGGTCTCGCCCTCGCCGACCGAGAGCGAGACGTCCCAGAGCACCTCGATGTCGCCGTAGCTGACGTCGATGCCGTCGACCTCGAGCAGGGGCTCCGGCTCGACCGGTGGCCCGTCGTCGCCGGCGGGCTCAGCCTCGGCGGCCGCGGCCGCGTCGTCCGTCCCGAGGTAGGCCTCGATGACCCGCTCGTCGTTCTGGATCTCCGCCGGCGTCCCCTCGGCCAGCAGCTCGCCGTTGTTCAGGACGTAGACCCGCTCGCTGACGCTCATCAGCGCCCGCATCACGTGGTCGATGAGGAAGATGGTCTTGCCCGACTCGGCGATGTCCTCGATGAGCTCGACGATCTCGTCGGTCTCGGCCGGGTCGAGTCCCCCCGCGACCTCGTCGAACATGATGAGGTCCGAGTCGGTCGCGAGGACCCTGGCGATCTCCAGGCGCTTCAGCGCCCCGATGCTGAGCTGGCCCGGCTTCTCGTCCGCGACGTCGTCGAGGTTGACGAACTCGAGCGCGTCCCGGGCGGCGGCGCTCGGGTCCCGATCGTTCCGGCTCCCGAACCGGGCGCCGACCTCGACGTTCTGTCGGATGGTGAGGTTGTTGAACGGCCGGACGATCTGGTGGGACTTGGTCAACCCCCGCCGGCAGATCTGGTGGGGCGCGAGGCCGGTGATGTCCTCGTCCTCGAGGAAGACCCGGCCCTCGGTCGGTTCGTAGACGCCCGAGACGGTGTTGAACAGGGTGGTCTTCCCGGCGCCGTTCGGCCCGATGAGCCCGACGATCTCCCCCGCCTCGATGCTGAGGGAGACCTCTCGTAGCGCGGATATCCCCCCGAAGGACTTCGACAGCTCCTCGACGGCGAGCTTCGGCATTGAGGAGGGGTATCGAACCGGTCTACTTAATGGTTGGTACGGCCCCGCGCCGTGCCGAACGGGCCGGACGTCGGCGGACCGACGACCGGACGCGCGGGATCCGATGGCGCCGGGTCGGCCGTCGCCGCCCGCGTGAGCGTGGGTCAATCGGATCGACCGTTACCGACACCTACTCAAAGAACCCCCCACGATAGAGGGGTGCTGTATAACCTCGGTCACGGAAAAGCGAACCATGCCAATGTTAGACACGGTTACCGATAGGCGAACCTTCGTGAAGACAGTCGGCGCATCGAGCGTTGCGCTTGCCGGGTGTCTCGGCGGCGGTGGCGGCGGCGACGGTGACGGCTCGCCCGCCGACCAGGACGCTGGCGCCACCACGACGACGGCTGGCAGCACCGAGCCCATCGTGGTGGCCGCCACGACCGCCCTGTCCGGTCGGTTGAGCCAGCTCGGCAAGGACATCCACACCGGCTATCAGATCGGCGTCGAGCGCATCAACGACGAGGGCGGCATCGACGGTCGGGAGCTCGAGCTCGTCATCAAGGACGACCAGAGCGACCCCAAGACCGTCCGCACCCAGCTGCAGCAGATCGTCAGCAACAACGACGTCGACATGATCTGGGGGAGCTTCTCGAGCCTCCTCGTCACCGCCGGGAGCGCCTTCGCCGAGAGCCAGGAGCTTCCGTTCCTCGGCGTGACGTTCGCCTTCGAGGCGCCCCACCGGAAGAAGAACTTCGAGTGGACGTTCGCGCCGTTCACGAAGAGCCGGGACATCGCCGCCTCCACGCTCGAGCTCGTCAAGACGATTCCGTCGGGCGAGCGGCCGGGGGCCGTCGGCATCTGGGAGCCAAACACCGGCTGGGGCGCCGAGATGGCCGAGCGGTGGGAGAGCGTCTTCTCCGATGCCGGCTACGACGTCGTGCTGCGCGAGCAGTACCAGCTCGGATCGAGCGACTTCTCGACGCTCATCTCCAAGTCCAAGAGCGCCGGCGTCGAGCTCCTGATGGGCAACCCGATCCCACCGGGCGGCATCACGGCGATGAAGCAGATGAAGACGAACAACTTCGCGCCAGAGCTCATCATGTTCATCCGGGCGCCCGACTCCTACGGCTGGTGGGACGCCCTTGGCGAGGACGGCGAGTACGTCGTCGACGCCGGTCCGGCCTGGGTGCCGGGACTGGACACGCCCGGCAGCGAGACGGTCATCGAGCGGTATCGCGCCCAGGACGGCGTCAGCAGCGACGCGATCCCCGGCGTGGTCGTCGGCGACGCGTACGGGCTCACCCAGACGGCCGAGCAGGCCCTCGCCGCGGCCGATTCGACCGAGCCCGAGGCCATCCGGGAGGTCCTCCGGTCGGCCACCTTCGAGACCACCATGGGCACGTTCGCCTTCGACGAGTACGGCATGCCGAAGAAGGGCCAGATCATCGCCCCCGTCGGCCAGTGGTGGAACGGCAAGCTCCGGCTCGTCTACCCGGAGTCCGACGCCGAGAACTACATGCCCCTTGAGTACCCCATGAAGCCCTGGGGCGAGCGGTAGCGACTCCGCCACAGCGGCAATCCTTCTCCCGACGAAAACCGGCTTGATACCGGGGCGCCACGAGGGGACCGACCGGTCTGGTCCCGCCCTGCAATCGCCGCTGGACGTCGGGCCCCATCACAAGGTATTTGCGTTGGGTGATGCGACACCCGCGCAATGGAATCCCTCGAGGAGGCGGTCGCCCCGATCGAGGACGGGGCCACCGTGTTCGTCGGCGGCTTCATCATCAACGCGAACCCGTGGGCGCTCGCCCTCGAGCTGGTGCGCCAGGAGAAGCGCGACCTGACGGCCGTCGGCTACGGCATGATGAGCATCGACGTCCTGGTCGGCGCCGGGTGCGTCGACACGCTGTGGGGCTCGGTCAACACGTTCGAGCCCAAGTTCGGCCGGCCGCCGTCCATCCGACGGCGTATCGAGGCGGGCGACCTCGACAACATCCGCGAGAGCGGCAACGCGACCGTCACCCGGCTGACCGCCGGCGCCTACGGCATCCCGTCGATGGCCACCCGGGCCCTCCTCGGTTCAGACATGCTGGCCGACCTCGAAGCCCGCGGACTGGCCGAGCGGACGACGGACCCCTTCAGCGGCGAGGACGTCGTCCTGCTCGAAGCCGTCCAGCCGGACTACGCCCTCATCCACGCCCCGCGGTCGGATCCCCAGGGGAACGTCCAGTTCTTCGGCCCTGGCGCCTTCACCGACGAGGCGGTCCTCGCCGCGGACGCCGTCATCGCCAGCGTCGACGAGGTCGTCTCGCAGGAGGAGATCCGCCGGACCCCGGAGGACACGATGGTGCCCTCACACAAGGTTCAGGCGCTGGTCGAGGCGCCGTTCGGGGCCTTCCCGACCTCGGTCTACCGTTACTACGACCACGACGAACCCCACATCGGCGAGTACGCCGACCGGGCGGCCACCGAGGAGGGCTTTCAGTCCTACCTCGAGGAGTACGTCCTCGGCATGGACCACGTCGACTTCCTCGACCGGATCGGCCTGGAGCGTCTCATGGACCGCCGAGCGGACCCCTACTTCGGATACTGAGGTGACCCAGATGAGCCATGACTACACCGAGCGGGAACTCATGATCGCCTGCGGGGCGCGGGAGCTGAACGACGGCGAGGTCGGCCTCATCGGCGTCGGGCTGCCCCTGCTGGCGGCCAAGCTGGCGAAGCAGACCCACGCCCCGACGCTCGAACGCTACGTCGAGATCGGCCTCGGCGACCCCCAGCCCGTCGAGGACGTGCTCGGCATCGGGGACGTGCGCATCTTCCACCACCCCGTCATCTCGAACAGCGAGAGCGGCGTCATGCTGGGCATCCTCCAGCGGGGCGACATCGACGTCGGCTTCCTCGGCGGCATCCAGGTCGACCAGTACGGCAACCTGAACACCACGCTGCTGGGCGACGAGGAGAACCCCGAGCGCGTCTACGGCGGTAGCGGCGGGGCGAACGACATCGCCTCCTGTGCCGGCCGGTTCCACACCATCCTGCCGCTGGAGGAGCGGCGGTTCCCCGAGCGGGTCGACTACCTGACGAGCCCCGGCTACCTCGGCGGCGGGGACGAGCGCGCCGAGGCCGGCCTCCCGGGCGGGGGCCCGGACAAGGTCATCACCGACCGGGCCGTCTTCGACTTCGAGCCGGACACCAAGCGGATGCGGCTGCACTCGGTGCATCCCGGGGAGACCGTCGAGGGGGTTCGAAACCGAGTCGGCTTCGACCTGGTCGTCCCGGACGACCCCCCGGAGACCCCGCCCCCGACGGACGAGGAGCTCTCCATCCTCCGGGACCTCAAGGACTGACCGCCGGCGACGGCTCCCCGCCGGCCGCAGCCATTGCGTTCCCGCGGCGGCGTGCCGTTCGGGTGGTCCCTCGATGGATATAAGACCGGGTCGAGAGGAGATACGCATACGATGTCCCGACAAGCGGTGCTCTTCACCCCGGGAGACGAACGTCGCATGGTGGAGAAGGCGCTCGAGAGCCCGGCCGACATGGTCATCCTCGACATCGAGGACGCCGTCGCCCCCTCGATGAAGACCACGGCCTGCGAGACGGTGGCCGCGGTCCTGAACGAGACCGACCCCGACGACGTCGAGGTCGAGGTGACCGTCCGCATCAACCCGATGGGGGACCGGGGGGCGACGGACGTCGAGCTCCTGGCCGAGGCCGCCGACCGCATCGAGAACCTCGTCCTGCCGAAGGTCCGCGGTACCGACGAGCTGGACGAGCTCGTCGCCACGCTCGAGGAGCACGGCTTCGAGGCGGGCCTGATGCCGCTCATCGAGACGCCGCTGGCCATCGCCAACCTCCACGACATCGCCGGCTACCCCGGCGTCGAGGCCATGGAGTTCGGCGCCGAGGACTTCACGACCGAGATCGGGGGCATCAACACCGACGAGCGCGACGAGGTGCTCTACGCCCGCCAGAAGGTCGTCGTCGCCGGCGCCGCCCACGATGTCGACGCCATCGACATGGCCTGGCCCGACTTCAAGGACGTCGAGGGGCTGCGCCACAACACCGAGCAGGCCGTCCGGATGGGCTTCGACGGGAAGTCCGCCATCCATCCCAGCCAGATCGAGGTCATCAAGGACGTCTACCGGCCGTCCGAAGAGCAGGTCGACTGGGCGCGGCGGGTGGTCGAGGAGGCCGAACGGGCCGAGGCGGAGGGCAAGGTCGTGTTCCAGATGGACGGCGAGATGATCGACCCGCCCATCATCGCCCGGGCCGAGGACATCATCGAGCGCTACGAGGCGGCGTCGTAACGGCGGCGGGCGGCCGGTGCCGGTCCCGAACCGACGTCGCGCCGGGGTCGGTCACCCGAGCGGGTACCGGCCGTACTCCTTCGTGGTCTCCTCCATCGCCTTGATGTTCTCCGGCGGGGCCTCCTCGATGGAGGCGGCCGACGAGAGGATGAAGCCGCCGCCGGGCCCGGCCGTGTCGATGAGCTCCCGGCAGTAATCCTCGACCGCCTCGGGCTCCCCCGTCTGGATGAGCCCCATCGGCACGTCACCGGCGATGCAGGCGACGTCGCCGAGCAGCTCCGCCGCCCGGGCCATGTCCACGTGCTCGAAGTTGTACAGGACCTTCCCACGGGGGACATCGGTGAGGTGCTCGAGCCGGGTGTCGTACGGGCCCTCGGTATACACGTACGGGATGAACCCGGCATCGACGAGGGCCTCGATGAGCGCCTTGAGGTAGGGCCAGTAGAACTCCTCGTACTGCTCGGGGGACATGAACTGGTCGGAACCCTTGTGAAGCGGGATGAAGACGAGGGGGACCTCGCTGTCGACCTCCCGGCGGGTCGCCATCCGGATGGAGACGGTCGTCGTCACCTCCAGGGCCTCGTGGAGGGTGTCCGGCCGGCGGTGCATGTCCACCAGGGCGCCCTGAGTGCCGCGGAAGTTGTCCGCGAGGAGGTCGAAGGGCGCGTAGGTGGCGACCTGGTAGAACGCCGGGAAGCCGAGGGACTCCATCTCGGCCACGTGCTCGCCGAGGGCCTCCACCCACCGTTTGGACTCGCGGGCGGCCTCGAGCATGGTCTCGAAGGCCTCCTGGATGTCGGGGTCCCCCATGGCGGCGAGCCCGGCGCTCGGCGCCCCGTAGTAGTAGAACTGGTCGAACAGGCTCGGCAGGTCGGCCAAGGCCTCGAGCGACTCGTAGACCCGGGGCATGTACCGGCGCAGGAGCCAGTCGGAGGGGTCCTCGATGTACTCGTCGTACTCCTCGGCTGGCATGTACTCCTGTTCGTTGAACTGGTAGGTGTTCTCCGGGTCGACGCCGTGGCCGGGCCACAGCAGCTGCGTGCACCCGAGCGTCTCCAGGACGGGGCCCGACCGGAAGACCGCCGGGCCGATGTACATGTCCGGTGCGAAGTCGAGGACGGCCTGCCGGTTGGCGTCGAACGCCTTCTCGTAGTCGTACATCACCTCACGGGGCGTGTAGCCGGCGTAGTAGGCGGGGAAGAAGCTGAAGAACGGCACGAAGGGCACCCGGTCGGGCTCGTCGAGCTGGATCGCTGTCTTGACCCGCCGGCGCCTCGCTTCCAGCGATTCCTGACCATCGTCCGCGGCCTGGTCGTCCATGACGGGTGGCGGTTGGCGGCGCCGGCCCATATACCCCCACCCATTCCTCCGAGCAGCCCGGCGGTTCCAAACACAAACTTATAAGCTATCACCGTAGCATCCATGGCCCAACGAGTCCCATGGGGAGCCTGCAGCCACACGGACGGCGCGCCGAGACCCCGGCGGTCGACCGCCGAACGCCCAGGTCGGCGACGGCCCGAACAGATGCGGTCGCCACAGCCCTCGACCACCCATGGTGACGACGGAACTCATCGTCCAGACGCTGGTCAGCGGCTTCCTCCTCGGCGGCGTCTACGCCACCGCGGCCATCGGGCTCTCGTTGACCTTCGGCATCATGGACATCGTCAACCTGGCCCACGGCCACCTCCTCATGCTCGGCGGCTACGTGTCGGTCATCCTGTTCGTGATGCTGGGCATCTCGCCCCTCGTCGGGATGCTCGTCGCGTTCGTCGGCCTCTTCGCCGTCGGCGTCGTCCTGCAGCAGTGGCTCATCAACCCCATCGTCGACGAGGGGATGGAACCCGCCATCCTGGTCACCTTCGGGGTCGCGCTGCTGCTGCAGAACCTCGTGCAGTTCTTCCTGGGGAGCGAGCCCAAGGCCACCGACCTGGGCTTCGAGGGCGTCCGGATCTACCTCGGGCCGATCCTCGTCTCGTTTCCCCGGCTGGTCACGTTCGCCATCTCCGTGGGCCTGATCGGCCTCACCTGGGCCTTCCTCTACTACACCAAGACGGGACGGGCCGTCCGGGCGACCGCCCAGAACCGGACCGCCGCGCGGACGATGGGCATCAACACCGACCGGGTCTTCACCGTGTCCATGGGGCTCGGCGCCGGGCTAGCGGGCGCGTCGGGGGCCCTGCTCTCGATGCTGTTCCCCGTCGATCCCTACGTGGGCTGGTCGCTGCTCCTGACGTCCTTCGCGGTCGTCGTGCTGGGCGGCGTGGGCAGCCTGCCGGGCACCATCGTCGGCGGGCTCGTCCTCGGGATGTCGGAGAACCTCGGCGCCCTGTTCCTCGGCGGCGGGTTCCGTGACGTCGTCACCTTCGGCATCTTCATCCTCGTGCTGATCATCAAACCCAGCGGCCTCTGGGGCGAGCCGCCCGGTGAAGCGTGATGGCCGGGTGGATGGACACGCTCCGGCCCGACGACTCCGGAGCCACCGTGCGGACCGTCGGCGCCCTCCTGGCGGTCGTCTTCGGCGTCGCCCCTCACCTCCTGGACGCCTACTACACCGAGGTCGTCTTCCTGGCGATGATCTACCTGATCCTGGCCATCTCCTGGAACCTCATCGCCGGCTACACGGGCCAGATCATGCTCGGGCTCGCGGGGTTCTTCGGCCTCGGGGCGTTCATGAGCGCCTGGCTCACCTCGCCGTCGGGCGCCGGTCTCCCGGGCTGGCTGCAGGTCCCCGGGGTGGTCGCGATCCTCGTCGCCGGGGTCGCCATGGCCGTCTTCGCCCTGTTCCTGGGTCCGGCCTTCTTCCGGCTGCGCGGCCACTACTTCGCCATCGGGACGCTGGCCCTCGGCGAGATCCTTCGAGTCATCATGGAGAACGCCCGGCAGTTCAGTGGCGGGGCGACCGGCTACTACATCACCGTCGAGCACTCCATGCGGCGGTACTACTACACCGTCGTCTTCCTGCTCGTCACGCTGTTCGTCGTCTACTACCTGCTCACCTCCAAGAGCGGCCTGGGGATGCGGGCGGTCAAGGGCGACGAGGCGGCGGCCAACTCCCTCGGCGTCGATCCGCTGCGGTACAAGCTGTTCGCCTTCGTCGTCTCGGCCTTCCTTGCCGGCGTCGCCGGCGGCCTCTACGCGCAGTACACCGGGTACATCAACCCCTCCTCGACCCTCGCCATCTCCTGGACGGTCGGCGCCCTCATCATCGTCGTGCTGGGCGCGCAGGGCACCGTCCTGGGCCCGTTCTTCGGCATCATCCCGTTCATGGTCCTCGACACGCTGCTCGTGAACGTGGTCGGGGTCCTGGCGACCGGGGTCGAGGGCATCATCCTCATCTTGGTCATCCTCTTCCTGCCGAACGGCATCCTGGGGTACGTGACGGCGAACACCCGGTTCGACCTGTTCGCCGAGCTCCACGAGTTCGAGGAGTAGTCCCGACGGGGACCCGTCCCGGGCGTCCTGGTGCCGTCCCCCGAATCTCTGGCCGAACCTTTATCTGGGCCGCCCGGGAGCCGGTTCGTATGTACGACCTCGACGGCGAGACGGCCATCGTGACGGGCGCGGCGCAGGGGTTCGGCGAGGGCATCGCCCACCGCCTCGGCGAGGCGGGCGCGAACGTCGTCGTCGCCGACATCCAGGTCGAGAAGGGAAAGGGGACCGTCGACGACCTGGAAGAGAAGGACGTCGACGCCGCGTTCGTCGAGGCCGACGTGACGGACCTCGACTCCGTCGAGGCGATGGTCGAGCAGGTGGAGGAGCAGTTCGGGACCATCGAGATCCTCGTCAACAACGCCGGCGGGAGCGGCAGCGAGGACTTCGACGACATCGAGCCCGACGCGTGGCACGCCGGCATCGACCTGAACCTCAACGGCCCGTTCAACTGCTCGAAGGCCGTGATGCCGGGCATGCAGGCCCACGGGAACGGCCGCATCGTGAACATCTCCTCGATGGCCGGCCGGAACGTGACCGTGAACGGGAACCCGGCCTACACGGCCGGGAAGTGGGGCGTGATCGGCCTGACCAAGCACATGGCCCGCGACCTCGGGCCCGAGATCCGGGTCAACGCCCTCTGTCCCGGCGGCAGCCCCCGCGGACCGATGGGTCGCTGGGCCGAGCCCGAGGACATCGCGAACGGCGTCCACTTCCTCGTCGCCCACGAGTCGGAGTACGTCCACGGGGAGGTCCTGCAGGTCGAGGGCGGCAGCCACCTCAATCCGAGCGCGGAGGACCTCGACGGGCTCAGCGCGCCGGCCGGCGATCGCTGACGTCGAGGGCGTCCGACGGGGTCGAAGGAGGCGGCGAGCCGAACCGACGGACGGTCGAATCCTGGAAAAGGTGTGGTAGCCGGGGTCAGTTCACCGGAACGGACGTGATCTCCTCGACCGGCCACTTCGAGAGGAGCTCGGCGCCGTTCTCGGTGACCCGGATCATCTCCTCGATGCGGACGCCCTGGCCACGGGGGTACAGCGGCTCGGTCTCGTCGGTCTGGTAGTGGGTCTCCAGGGCGATGGTCATGTTCTCCTCGAGCTCGACCGGGTAGTCGAGCGACCAGATGCGGTTGACCATCGGCGGCTCGTAGAGGCCAAGCCCGATGCCGTGGCCCCACTGCATCAGGGTCCCGCTGTCCTCGTTCGGCCGGCCGAGCTCCGACGCCGGCAGGAACTTCTCGGCCAGCTCGGCGGTCGTGACGCCCGGCTCGATGAGGTCGATGGCGTCGTAGAGCGTGTCGTAGGCCACCTGGTAGGCCTCCTCCTGGGCCTCGGTCGGCTCCCCGACGGAGAAGGTCCGGTAGTAACAGGACCGGTAGCCGTTGTAGGCCATGTTACAGAGCGCGGCACAGATGAGGTCGCCGTGACGGAGCATCCGGTCGGAGGCCTGGACGGCGACCGGGGCCGAGTTGGGGCCCGAGTTGATGTTCGGGGCGGAGCCCCAGTCGGCGCCGTGCTCGTAGGCCGTCTTCGTCGCCAGCCCCCGGAGGTCGAGCTCGGTCACGCCCGGCTCGATGGTGTCGACGAACTTCGCGATGATCGACTCGACGACCGAGGCGGTCATCCGGAGGCAATTGATCTCGTCCTCGGTCTTGATGGTCCGGGCCTCGGTCATGGCCCGGGCGCCCTCGGTGGTGACGTCGAAGCCCTCGTCCTCGAGGCCGGCCTGGATCTGCGGCCGGCCGACGTCGAGGCCGATGGTCTCGACGCCGTGGTCGGCGGCTTCCGAGGCGATCTGGTCGACGAACTTGTCGACCTGGTTCTGGAAGACGCCGGGCGGGGAGTTGTGCTGCAGGTAGCTCATGACCGGCACGGCGTACTCGACGTCGAGCCACGGGGCCGAGTCCTCGGTCCACGGCTTGCGCATCCCGACCTCGTAGAGGATGGGTTCGCCGTCGACCGGGAAGAGGGTGTACCGGTACCCCGAGGCGGTCATGAAGAGGTGGACGCCGCCGCGCATCGCGACGTAGCGGACGTTGTCGCCGTGGAACAGCAGGAGGGCGTCGAGCCCGTGTTCCTTGGCGGCCTCGCGGGCCTTCTCCTTGCGCTCCCGCCGGAGCCGGTTGACGTCGATTCGCTCCTGCCAATCGACGGCCTGTTGTCCAAAGGGCATCTGACGGGTTAGCGGTTCGGTCAAGCCGGCCATAAAGCTACGGAAACGCGCGTCGGACCCGGCGTCGGCCGGCCGTGAGCCGGGCCGGCCGAGATCGCGTTCGTCGATACCCCTGTTCCGCAGGGATTCCAAGAATGCGGAACTTTATGTGAAACCGTCCCCAATCCGCCGGCATAATGAGCACCGACGCGGGCGGGGGGCGGACGGTCAAATCGGCCGAACGCACGTTCGACGTCCTCGAGGTCCTCCGGGAGCGCAACGGCGCGCGGGTCACCGAGGTCGCCGACGAGCTGGGCCTCGCGAAGAGCACCGTCCACCGTTACCTCGCGACCCTGCGAAAGCGCGAGTACGTCGTGAAGGAGGGCGACGAGTACGCCGTCGGCCTGCGCTTCCTCGAGCTCGGCCAGACCGCCCGCTACCGCAAACCCATCTACGAGCTCGCCGAGCCCGTCGTCGAGGACCTCGCCGCCGAGACCGAGGAGCGGGCGGTCTTCCTCGTCGAGGAGCACGGCCAGGCAGTGTACGTCCACCGGGCGACCGGCGAGCACGCCGTCCGGGCGAGCCCCGGGCCCGGGGAGCGGGTCCCCATCCACGCGACGGCCGCGGGCAAGGCGATCCTCGCCTATCTGCCGGAACGGCGGGTCCAAGGGATATTGGATCGGCGGGGGCTTCCGGCCCGGACGCAGAACACCATCACGAGCCGGGACGAGCTCCGCGAGGAGCTCGAGCGCGTCCGCGGCCATGGCTATGCGATCAACCAGGAGGAGAACGTCCGCGGCGTCCGGGCCGTCGGCGTTCCCATCCGGCCGAACGACCGCGTCGTCGGAGCCCTCAGCATCTCGGGGCCCATCCAGCGGATGCAGGAGAAGGAGGAGCGCGACCAGCAGAACCTGCTCAACCTGCTGCTGGGGAGCGCGAACGAGCTCGAGATCAAGAGCACGAAGACGGCGTGGACGGTGGAGTGACCGGCCGGGACGACCCGGTGTTCCCATATAGCGAACGTATGTGGTGGTGGCGGGGCCGTCGCCGTGAAATCGGCAGTGTTGGCCGTGATTCCGGCGTGGTGCTTACACCCGTATGGTTGTAAGGGCCCTCATCCCCCCCGGAGACCCCGCCGATCGGGCAACCAGCGCCCCCGCGGCTTCCCGGAGTGCCGCCGGTCGAGGGTATCTATTCCCGAATCCGGAACGGGTCGGTAGGGCTTCCGGACCGGCATCGAGCCGACGGCTGACGGCCCTCGAACGGCCCGCGTCGGACGCTATCGCTTTCGTCGCGAGCCGGTGATCCGGGGCCGTCATACCGGTCCCGCGGTGTCGCCGGGCCGACTCGACGTTCGATATGTG
>JBDGPL010000158.1:0-6742 GCA_042219705.1 Halobacteriales archaeon
CCATCATGAGCCTGCGGCGCCGCGGCATCCGCGGGGCGGCCCTCACCGAGGCCATGGTCGAGCTGGGCACCTCGACCAGCAACGTCGAGCTCGCCATGTCGAGCGTCTACGCGAAGAACCGCGAGCGCGTCGACGACGAGGCCGACCGGCTGTTCCTCGTTCGCGACGGCGTCGAGCTGCCGGTCCGGGACGGCCCGGCCGTCGCCGAGCCGCCCGTCCACCCCGACCACCCCGACCGGGGGCGCCGCGAGCTCGCCGTCGGCGACGCCGTGCTTCTGGAGCCGGCCGACGTGCCTCCGGCGGGCGAGCGGGTCTGGCTCAAGGGGTTCGGCTGCGTCCGCCACGACGGCGACGGCCTGGCGGCCACGGGCGACGATATCGACGTCGTGCGCGAGGGGGCCGTCGACGTGGTCCACTGGGTGCCGGCGGCGGCCGCCCGCCCGACCAAGCTCCGGACGGCCGACGGCGACGTGTCCGGCCACGCGGAGGCCGGCTTGGCCGAGTACGAACCCGATGCCATCGTCCAGTTCGAGCGGGTGGGGTTCGCGCGGGTCGACGCTCAATCCGGGCGCGAGACGGTCGCCTACTTCGCCCATCCCTGATTCGGCTTCCCCACCGACTGGCGATCGGGGCGGCGCCCGCTGGCCGTCCGTTGGCACGCTTCGGGTGGACGGGTTCCGTCGGCGCTACCCGGAAGTCCGCGGCGCGTCGACGCCCGTGATCTCGAATTGGGCCCCGCCATCGGCGCTCTCGGTCACCCGCACGGTCCAGCCGTGGGCCTCCACGATCTCCTCGACGATGGCGAGCCCGAATCCGGTGCCGGACTCGTCGGTCGTGTAGCCGGCGTCGAATACCTCCGCCCGGTCGGCTTCCGGGATGCCCGGGCCGTCGTCGGCCACGTAGAACCCCCTCCTGCGGTCGAGGGCGCCGACGCGAACGGTCACGCCGGGGCCGCCGTGCTCGACGGCGTTCCGGTAGAGGTTCTCGAGGAGCTGCTGAAGCCGGTCCGGGTCCGCCGAAAACGTGAGGTCGTCCTCGACGACCAGGTCCGCCTCGCCGGTGTCGACGACGTCCCAACACCGGGTGGCCACCGCGGACAGCTGCACCGTCTCGGTGTCGCTGATCGGTTGGCCCTGGCGGGCCAGCTGCAGGACGTCGTCGATGAGGGCCTCCATCCGGTCGAGCGCCCGCGCCACGGCCTCGAGGTTCTCGCTGTCGTGCTCCTCCCGCTCGAGTTCCAGCCGGCCCATGGCCACGGAAAGCGGGTTCCGGAGGTCGTGGGAGACCATCGTCGCGAACTGGTCGAGACGCTCGTTCTGCCGTTCGAGCTCCCGGCGATAGCCCTCCCGTTCGGTGACGTCGGTCAGCGTGACGAGCCGGCCCAGCTGGGCCTGCTCGGCGCCGAACGGGCTCTCGGTCACCCGATAGTAGTGATTGGAACCGTCCCGCTCGAGCTCGATGATCGACGACCCGGCGCCCATCGTGTCCGCGACGGCCGGGAGGACCGCCGAGAGCGGCCGGCCGATGGCCCCCGACGCGTCGAGCGCCGGGAACAGGTCGGTCGCGGCGGTATTGTAGTCACGGACCTGGTTCTCCCGGTTCAGGACGATCACGGCATCGTCGCGCTCGCCGGCCAACTGGATGGCCTGGAACCGGTCGACGTAGGCGTAGAAGACGCCGACGGCGAAGATGGCCACGCCGATGGGTTCGTAGGTGATCTCGATGAGCTGCGGGCTCGCCATGCCGATGACGTCCAACACGACCGGCAGGCCGGTGATCGAGACGAGGACGACGAAGGGTCGCGTATCGTAGCCGACCTGCAGGAAGTGCTCGAGGAGCATGAAGTAGCCGACCGCGGCGAGCGCGTAGGAGAGCCCCATGACCAACCAGTGAAGGAGGTGGTTCTCGACGGCCAGGTGGGGAAACGGCGCCGCGACGACCGTCGCGGAGAAATACAGGCCGTGCAGCGGGTTCGTGACCTTCACCAGCACGATCCCGACGAAGGCGGCGACTGCCGCCAGGCGGATGGACCGGTTCCGGTGGAGCGCCCGGCCCGTGAACGCCGAGCAGAAGTAGAGCCACGCCCCGACCGCGGCCAACCCGACGACGAGTCCGGCGACGTAGAACGCCGTCTGCAGCGCGACCGTCGGCACCACGAGAAAGCCGAGGTGGGCGCTGGCCCAGCCGCCGCTCGTGAGCAGCAACCAGACGATGCCCCGCCGGGTGTCCGGGTCCTCGATCTGCCGGGCCCGTGGCACGCTCAGGAAGCAGGCGAGGGCCGCCGCTCCGAAGACCCCGACGTAGCCGAGCAACGACGCTTCGAGCGGCATGGGTCGGCCAACCGCGGTGTGCGGTCTACCGGACGCATTCATCCGGGCATACTTCTGGCTATCGACGAGGGCTCACCCCGGCCGGCTCGCCAGCCCCCGAGCCGAGGGCGGGTCCCTCGGCCGACGATCAGGCCTCGGTCCGCCCCCCGGACCGGTCGGCCCGGCTGGCCACCGCGACCACCAGCCCCTCGGCCACCACGTCGGAGGTTCGGCGGAACCGACGATGGCCAGGGGGACGAGCGCCAGCGCCAGGAAGCCGGCGTCGTCGGGCCAGGCGGCCCCGGCGGCGACGAGCCACGGCACGGCCACGCCCGCGAAGCCGCGGTACGCCGCGGTGACGGACGCGAAGGCGACGAGGGCGCCGGCGGCCCTCCCGGCGTCGGCCACGAGGCGGTCGGGTCCGGCGAGGACCGTCCGGACCAGCCCCGCGACCGTGCGGGCCGATCGGGCGAGCACGGTCACGGCGGCGAGGGTGCCCAGGGCGAGCACGACCGCCCGGAGGGGCACGGCGGTTCCCGGGAAGGTTCGGTCGACACCGGGAAGCAGCGTGCCCAGCCCCACCAGGAGCGACAGGACGGCGAGGACGGCCGCCTGGCGGGCGACGGGACGCAGATCGCCGGGGTCGATCGTCGGTCGGCGGTCGAGCGGGGTGGAGGGCATGGCGTCGGGGGCTGTCGAAGCCAGGAGGATGAGCCGTCTGGCCGACCGGTCAGGTCCCGTAGCGCTCGCGCTCGGCCAGGGCTGCCTCGGTGCCGTAGGCCTCGACGAGGGGCCGGAACGCCATGCCGGTCGCCCGCATGCACTCGGCCCGGGAGTGAAAGCCGAGCTCGTCGGCGACGGTCCCCCAACGCCGGCCCTGGAGCACCCGCCGGACGAGCAGCCGCTCGGCGTCGGCGTCGAGCCGGTCGGGGTCGTCGGGGTCCAGCAGGTGGGCCGCCGCCAGCTCCCGGAACGGCCCCGGATCGACGTCGAGCAGGCCCGGGCCGTACGCCATGCCCGCCACGAGCCGCCAGTCGCGGTCGTCGAGGTCGGGTTCGACGGCGGCGTCGGCGGCCCGGAGGGCCCCGCGCACCACGTCGGGGTCGAGGTCCCGCAGGGCGTCCGTCAGCTGGTCGACCACCCGGCGGGCGAACCACGCGCCGTGACGGTCGGCCAGGGCCCGGCCGTCGTCGCTCGCCGGCCGGAGCATCAGCGCGGAGTGCTCGCCGCTCTCGGCGTTCCGGGTCGTCGCGAGGTGGACGGTCTCGTAGCCGGCGTCCGCCCAGAACGACACCAGCTCGGGCGTGGCGCCGTACCCTGTGCCGAACCAGTCGACCCCGTCGCCGACCTCGGCCTCCAGTTCCTCGAGCAGCCTGGACCCGAGCCCCCGGGAGCGGACGGCGTCGTGGGTCGCGATGCGGAGCACCCGCCAGCCGACGGGTTCGCCGGCGGCCTCGTCGCGGAGCTGGCTCGTCAGCACGTCCGGCAGCATGTTGCCCCGGACCCGACCTCCCTCGTAGAGGTGCTCGCGGAGCTCCGCTGGCAGGCCCCCCTCCCGGGCCAGCAGCGCCACCGAGACCACGTGGCCGTCGGCGAGGAGCGCCCGGACGGTCACGTTCGGCGCGTCGAGCAGCCGGGCGAGGTCGTCGGGCTCGGTCCGGTAGTGGGCGAGGACGAGCAGGCCGAACAGCTCCCGGAGGAGCGCCTCGTCCTCCAGGAGCGCCTCGGGCGTGGGGTGGCGATACGCCACCGACGCCGGTCGGGCGTCGGCCACGACGGCGTCGACCGCCGGCCGGGCGTCGAGCAGCAGGGCCCGGAACGCCCAGACCTCGACCGGGTCGCCGGCGGCGTACCGGATTGGCTCCTCGAGGGTCGCGTCGGTCACGGCGTGATGGCCCGCCTCGAGCCGGTCCCGGAACCGGACCGAGAACCCCCGGCCGGCCCCCTCGTAGCCGTGGACCGTCGTCGCGAACGCCACGCGGTCGACCGCCAGGCAGTCCGCGAGCACCGGGACGCCGAGGCCGGCCGCCTCGTCGACGATGAGGACGTCCACGTCCGCGCTGGCCAGGGCCGTCGGCTCGACGTATCTCACCCGCCCGCCGCCAATCGCGGACAGCTCCCGGGGCTCGTCGCCGTCGGTCCCCTCGCGGGCATCGAGCGACTCGAGCAGGGCGCCCGCCCGGACAAAGAGCTCCCGGGCACTCCGGTACCGGGGGGCCGTCACCCCGACGTCCTCGCCAGCGGCGGCGAGGCACGCCGCGGCGAGGCCGGCGACGCTCGACTTGCCCCGGCCGCGGTCGGACTCGACCACCACGGCCTGACCCGGCTCGCGGAGGGCTTCGAGGGCGCGGAGGGCGTCGACCTGGTCGGCCGTCAGACAGGCCTCGTACGCGGCGGCCGGGAACGCGTGCCCCGGGGGTGGCTCGGGCGCGAACGGCTCGGCGCGGGGCGCGGGGTCGGTCAGGCCGTCGGCCTCGACGACGCCGGCGTCGACGTCGACGACGGCCACCCCCCGGTGGGCGTAGAGCGTGCGGACGAACCGGCGGCGAAACCGGCCGGTGACGTCGGCGACCTCGAACGGCGGGACCGCCAGCCGCTCGTCGGCGGGGTCCCGGCGCTCGGGCCAGTCGGCCAGGGGCGGACAGCACAGCAGGAGCAGGCCGCCGCCGTCGACCGCGCCGACGACCCGGCCGAGGGCCGTCGGGCGCAGCCCCGCGTGGGCGTCGAAGACCACCGCGACGTTGGTCGTCCCGAGGAGGTCTCCCGCCCGGTCCATCGCGACCTGCTCGCCGACGGCCAGGCCACCTTCGCCGACGGCGACCGCGTCCGTCCGGTCGATCCCGGCGGCCTCGAGGGCGGTCTCGGCGGCGTCGAGGGTGGCCTCGTGGCTCCCGGCCAGGACGAGCAGCCGGCGCTCGTTCGCCGCCTGGGCCTCCTCGCGGAGCGCGGCGGCCACGTCGGCCACGTCCGTAGCCATGGCGCCGGGCAGGCCCGGGACCGGCAAGGGTGTGGCGGTTCCGGGGTCGGCAGGTTCTCAAGGCGGCCGGCGGGAAGGACCGTATGGACGACGTCAACCGCCAGTACCGGCTGGCCCGCCGGCCGTCAGGACGGCCGGACCGGGACGCCTTCGAGCTCGTCGAGGAACCGGTGCCAGAGCCGGGCGACGACGAGGTGCTCGTGCGCACGGCCTACCTCTCGGTCGACCCCTACATGCGGGGTCGCATGCGGGACCGGGAGTCCTACGCCGAGCCGTGGGACGTGGGTCAGGTGCTCGAGGGCCGCGTCGTCGGCGAGGTCGTGGCCTCGAATCACCCCGACTACGAGCCCGGCGACCTGGTCGTCGGCATGCTCCACTGGGCCGATTACGCCGTCGCGGCCGGCCACCGGCTCGAGGCCGTCGATACCGGTCCGGCGCCGGCTT
This sequence comes from Halobacteriales archaeon, assembly GCA_042219705.1. Classification (GTDB taxonomy): domain Archaea; phylum Halobacteriota; class Halobacteria; order Halobacteriales; family Hikarchaeaceae; genus JBDGPL01. The sequence goes on from JBDGPL010000158.1 coordinate 5,731, forward strand.
CGACCGCGCTGGGCGTCCTCGGCACCCCGGGTCGGACCGCGTACCACGGGGTGTTCGACGTCGTCGAACCCCGTCCCGGCGATACGGTCGTCGTGTCGGCCGCCGGCGGGGCCGTGGGTTCCGTCGCCGGCCAGCTGGCCGGGCTGGCCGGGGCCAGGGTCGTCGGCATCGCCGGGCGCGACGAGAAGCTCGACTTCGTCGTCGAGGCGTGCGGCTTCGACGCCGGCATCAACTACCGGGAGGCGGACGTCGGGTCGGCCCTCGCGGACGCGTGCCCGGCGGGCGTCGACGGCTACTTCGACAACGTGGGCGGGCCCATCACCGACGCGGTCGTCGGCCAGCTGGCGGTCGGGGCCCGGGTGGCGGTCTGTGGCCAGATCGCGCTCTACAACGACGAGGGAGTTCCGACGGGTCCTCGGCCGTTCCCGCAGGTCCTCGGCAGGCGGGCTCGCGTCGAGGGCTTCCTCGTCAGCGACTTCGACCACCGGCGGCAGTCGGTCACCGACGAGCTCGCCGGTTGGGTGGCCGACGGCACCCTGGCCTACCGGGAGACGGTCGCCGAGGGGTTGACCAGCGCCCCCGACGCCTTCCTCGGCCTCTTCGACGGGGCCAACGTCGGCAAGCAGCTGGTGCGGGTCTCCACGCCCGCCTGAGGGGCGCCGGAGCCGTGTCCGTGACTCGCACGCCCTCGGGCGTTTGAAAGCCCTTTTATGCGGCCGAGCAAAAGGAGGGTCCACGACCCGCGTGCGGTCGATGAACCGCCCCGCCGTGAGGGACCGACGCCGGCGGGGCCGGGCGAGCCGACGCGTGGGACCGCCCTACCATGCCAGTCTACGTAACCTACGACGTGCCGGCCGACCTCCAGGAGGACGCCATCGCGGCCCTCGAGGTCGCCCGGGACACCGGGACCGTGAAGAAGGGGACCAACGAGACGACCAAGGCCATCGAGCGCGGCAACGCCGAGCTCGTCCTCGTCGCCGAGGACGTCCAGCCCGAGGAGATCGTGATGCAC
>JBDGPL010000159.1:0-3633 GCA_042219705.1 Halobacteriales archaeon
GCCCAGCCGCCAGCCCGTCATCGCGTAGGCCTTCGAGAAGCCGTTGACCGTCACGGTTCGGTCGGCCATCCCGTCGAGGGTCCCCACGCTGGGGTACTCGCCGCCGTAGGTGATGGCCCGGTAGATCTCGTCGGCGACGACCGTGACGTCGTGTTCGACCGCGAGGTCGCGAAGCCCCTCGAGGGCGGCCCGGGAGAAGACGGCGCCGGAGGGGTTCGCGGGCGAGTTCAGGAGTACCAGCTGGGTCTCGTCGGTGACGGCGTCGGCCAGCGCGTCGAGCGCGGGCTCGAGCTGGAAGTCGTGGGGGGCGAGGTCGACCCGGACCGGGTCGCCGCCGGCGACCTTCACCATGGCCTCGTAGGAGACCCAGGCGGGGTCGAGCAGGACGACCTCGTCGCCGGCGTCGACCGTCGCCATGACGACCTCGAACAGGGCCTGCTTGGCACCGGGGGTCACGACGACCTGCTCCGGCGCGTAGTCGAGCCCGTCGTCGGCGAAGTCGTCGCTGATGGCCGCCCGCAGCTCGGGGATGCCGCTGGCGGGCGTGTAGCCGTGGTCGCCCGCGGCCATGGACTCCCGGGCGGCCCGAACGACGTTCTCGGGGGTCTCGAAGTCGGGTTCGCCGACGCTCAGGTCCACCACGTCGACGCCCTGCTCGGTCAGCTCGGCGGCCCGGTTGCTGATGGCGATGGTCGCGCTGGGCTCGATGCGGGTGACCCGGTCGGCGAACCTCACGGCAGGTCCTCCACGAGGTTGCAGGCGCTCTCGACGGCCTCGGCGCCCTTGTCGACGCGGTCGGCTGCCTCCTCGGCGGTCTGGCCCGGGCCCGAGACGCCGAACGTCACCGGCGTGTCCCGGTCGAGGCTCACCCGGGTCAGGCCCCCGGCCGCCGCGTCGCCGATGACCTGGTCGTGGTCCGTGTCGCCGGTGACGATGGCGCCGAGCACCGCCACCGCGTCGACGTCGTCGCGGCGGGCCAGCCGGTCGGCCGCCAGCGGCGCGTCGTACGTACCGGGCACGCGCACCGTCTCGGTTACCGACGCGTCCCGGTCGTCGGCCGCCGCCAGCGCCGACGCCTCCATCCGCTCGGTGATCGGGCCGTGGTAGGACGCGACCACCAGTCCGAGCGAAACCATGGTTCGGGCGAGACGAGGCCGGGCCATAGGGCTTCCGTTCGCCGGGCTGGCCGTCGTCCGGTATGACAAGAGTTGTAACCGGCCGGCCCGGTCCCTGCGCCAATGAGCCGCTCGGGTCGTGCCGGCCGCGTCGCCCGGTCGTTCCGTGCCCGCCTCGACGGGCGCGACGGAGCGCTCATCGCCCTCCTCGGCCTCACCGCCGCCTCGCTGCTCGCCCGGCTGGTGCTGCTCGGCGCGCGCGTCCAGCACTTCGACGAGGGCCGTGTCGGCTGGTGGGTCCTACACTTCATGCGGACGGGCCAGTTCGAGTACCGCTACATCATCCACGGGCCGTTCATCCAGCACGTCAACACGTGGCTGTTCAGCGTCATCGGCGCCACGGACTTCTCCTCGCGGCTGGTGGTCGCCATCGTCGGCGGGCTGCTCCCGCTGGTCGCGCTGCTGTTCCGCGAGCACCTCCGCGACGCGGAGCTGGTGGGCGTCGGCGCCTTCCTCGCGTTCAACCCCGTCCTCCTGTACTACTCCCGGTTCTTCCGCAGCACCGTCCTCGTGGCGGCGTTCATGACGGCCGCGTTCGGGTTCCTGGTCCGGTTCGCCGACACCCGACGGCCCCGGTACGCCCACCTCGCGGTCGCCTTCACGGCGCTGGGCTTTACGGCCAAGGAGAACGCCGTCGTCTACCTGCTCTGCTGGCTCGGGGCCGGGGCGCTCGTCGTGGCCCTGTCGCTCTACGCCCGGCCGGACGGCCGGACCGGCGCCGAGCGGGTCGCGACGGCCCTCGCCGACCTCGACATCCCGGACCGGCGGACCCTCGCCCGCGCCGCCGGGCACGTCGTCCTGGCGGTCGCCCTCTTCCTGGTCGTCATCGTGTTCTTCTACGCGCCGCGCGGCGGCCCCAACGGGCTGTACCAGGCCCTCCTCGACCCTGCCAGGCTGCCGGCGACCCTCGGCTCGATGGTGGACTCCATCGAGGCCGGCTACCGGTACTGGTTCGGCCACAGCACCGATCCCGGCTGTCACAAGGACAACCTCATCGCCGCCTACGCCTGCTTCCTCGGGCGGTCGCTCGAGGTGCTCGCCGGCTACGCCGCCCCGCTGCTCGGGCTCGCGCTGGTTGGCGCGCTCGTCGAGCACTTCGCCACGAAGCGACCCCGCTGGCTCGTGCTGGTCGCGACCTACTGGGGGTTCGTCTCCGTGCTCGGCTACCCCCTCGGCACCGACGTCTTCGGCGCCTGGATCATGGTCAACGCCCTGGTGCCCTTGGCCGTTCCCGCCGGGGTGGGGCTGGCCCTGCTCTACCGGTGGGGCGTCGACGCGTATCGGGACGACGACCGGGTGAGCACCGGGATCGTCGCCGTCATGCTCCTGCTCGTCGTGGCCCAGTTCGCCGCGGTTGGCCTCGTCTCGTCGTACCTCGAACCGACCGCTCCCGAAAACGGCCTCGTGCAGTACGCCCAGCCCGAGCAGGCGTGGCGGGGTACGCTGGCGGATATGGACCGGCTCGCGCGGACCAACGACGGGACCGACGTCCTGGTCTTCGGCGACCACTTCGTCGACGGCGCGACCAACGCCACGCGCACCCCGGCCTGCGTGAAGTGGTTCAACGCGCTGCCATTGCCCTGGTACTTCGAGAAGACCGACGTGTCGGTCTCCTGTTCGACCTCGACCGACGAGCTGGGATCGGGCGGCGACCGCCCGCCGGTGGTCATCGCCCGGGCCGACGATCGCGAGGTCCTGGCCGACGCGCTGGGCCCGGGGTACGAGGTGCGGACCCACTACCTCCGCACCACCGGCGTCGAGACGGTCGTCTTCGTTCGGGGCTGATCGACGGTCTGCCCCGGGATTTCACCGCCGCCGGCGCACAAATCAATGCTTATGGGGGTCCCCTCCCAACCCCGCGACCACGGAGATGCAGGCATGAACCCATGGATTGCCGTCGCGGCGCTGGCCGTGGTCGCGATCGGAATCCCGATCGGCATGGTAGCGCTGTCCGCGCTGCTCCGGCCGTCCGTGCCGGAGCAGGGCAAGCGGGCCACCTACGAGAGCGGCGAGGTCCCGACGGGGAACACCCGGATCCGGTACAACATCCAGTACTACATGGTCGCGCTGTTGTTCGTCGTCTTCGACATCGAGACCGTCCTCATCTTCCCGTGGACGGTCATCTACCGCGACGCGGTCGCGTCCGCCGGGCTGGTCGCGACCCTGGTGCCGATGCTCGTCTTCATCGGGGTGCTCGTCGTCGGCCTGGTCTGGGCCTGGCGCAACGGCGCCGTCTCGTGGGCCCGGAGCCCCCGGCGGGTCGAAGGAGGGATCAACGAGTGAGCTCTGACGCGCCAACCGACGCCACCGACGACGCATCGCCCAGTACGAAGACCCGGGAGGCCCGGTCGGGGGCCGGCCTGGACGACCGGTTCAACTCGAAGCTCCGGGAGGTGTTCGGGGCCTCGCCGTTCATCCTCACCAAGTTCGACAAGTTCATGAACTGGGTGCGGGGCTC
>JBDGPL010000016.1:0-2507 GCA_042219705.1 Halobacteriales archaeon
TACGGGTCGACGTACGAGGGGTGGTTGTGGCTCTCGATGCCGAGCGCGAGGTAGGTGTCGTCGTCGAGGGCGACGACGGCGGCGTCGTCGCCGGGCCCCACCACCACCGGCTCGGCCTCGCTGTCGAAGGCGGCCAGCAGCGGCGCCGAGGAGCAGTAGGCGCAGTGCTCGCTCCAGAGGTTCTCGAACAACGCGGCCTCGGCGGGCGTGAGGTCCCGGCCGAGGCCCTCGGCAGCGGCGTCGACGGTGGGGGTCGACGTCGCCGTCATCGAGGCCGGTTCCCCGGTCCCGGCGGGCGGTGTGGCGCGGTTCGCTCCCGGTCGCCGCCGGTCCGAACAAAGCCTGGTGGCCCCATCCTCACGCGGGCGTTTCCGGCCCCCCACCATAGCCCTGTCGTCGTCCGGCCGGCGGGCCGCTCGAGAACCGTGTCCGTCGGGACGCCCCGGGCCGGCCCGTTCGTCGGCCAGCGTGCCAACGCCCGACCGGCCTGCCGACGTCTCTCACGCCGTTCACTCCTCGTCGAGGAACGCCGGCGTCCCGGTCCGGTGCAGGCGGTCGGAGACCTCGGCCACCTCCTCGCGGAGGCGTTCGTGCTGTTCGACCAGGCGTTCGCGAAGCTCCGGATGCTTCCTGGCGAGGAGCTGGACGGCCGAGAGCGCAGCGTTGTACGACTTGCCGGCGTCCACCGCCACGATGGGCGCCCCCGTGGGCATGCCGAGCACCGAGTCGACGGACTTCTCCTGGACCGGAACGCCGATGACGGGGAGCGGGTAGGCGATGGACGCGGTCATGTTCGGCAGGTCGGCGGACTTGCCTCCGGCCCCGGCGATGATGACCTCGAGCCCCCGGTCCTCGGCGGTCCGGGCGTAGACGTCCATCAGGTCCGGCGTCCGGTGGGCGGAGACCACGTAGCTCTCGAAGGAGAACCGGGCGTCGGTCCCGTCGCCCGTGTCCTCCTCGAAGCCCAGCTCGACGAGGGCGTCGTGGGCCCCCCGCATGACCGGGAGGTCGGAGTCGCTCCCCATGACGACCCCGACGTCCGGCGTCGCCCCCGGGTCGCGGTCCGCGGCGGCCTCCTCCCGGAACCGCTCGAGCAGCGCCGCCAGCGCCGGCGTGTTGGTCATGCGCTCCCGATACCGCGGCGCCCAGTTGAGCCTTCCGGGTCCGGGCGAGGGCGGCGACCGAGCTCCCGTCTCAGGCGAACGACAGCCCCTCGACGAGTTCCCGGGCGGACGCGAGGAGCTCGTCGCGTTCCTCGTCCTCGGCGGGTACGCAGGTGACGTGGCCCATCTTGCGGAGCGGGCGGACCTCGCGCTTGCCGTACCAGTGAAGCGAGGCGCCGGGGGTCCGCAGGACCGCGCCGACGCCGTTGAGCCGGGCCGGCCGCGCCGACCCGTTGCCGAGGACGTTCGCCGTGACGGCCGGCCCCCGCAGGGCGGTCGACCCCAGCGGCCAGCCCAGCACGGCCCGGACGTGCTGGGCGAACTGGGAGGTCAGGGCCCCCTCGATGGTGTAGTGGCCCGAGTTGTGGGGCCGGGGGGCGATCTCGTTGACCAGCACCTCGCCGTCGACCTCGAACAGTTCGACGCCGAACACCCCGCGGCCGTCCAGCACCTCGAGGACGCTCCGGGCGACCGAGTCGGCCCGCTCCACCACCGCGTCGCCGCTGGCGGGCGCGACGGTCTCCCGGAGGATCTCGGCCTCGTGGCGGTTCTCGCCGGCGGGGAACGTCGCGATCTCGCTGGCGCCGCGGACGCCGATGACCGAGAGCTCCCGGTCGAACCCGACGAGCTCCTCGGCGATGAGGCCCGACAGCCCGCCGAGTTCGTCCGCCGCCTCGTCCACGTCCCCGACCGGGACGTTGCCGCGGCCGTCGTAGCCACCCCGGCGGGCCTTGAGCATCAGCGGCCGGCCGAGGGCGTCGAAGGCGGCCTCGAGGTCGGCTTCCTCGTCCACGGCCCGGAAGGCGGGGACCGGCACGCCGGCGGCCTCGAGGTGGCGTTTCTCGGCCAGCTTGTCACCGGTGATTCGGAGCGCCTCGGGCGACGGCTGGACGGCGACGCCCGCCGCCTCGGCGACCGACGCGAGCGCGTCCGGATCCACCAGCTCGATCTCGTAGGTCAGCACGTCGGCGCGCTCGGCGACGGCGGCGATCGCCTCGCGGTCCTGGAAGCCGCCCGCCACCTGCTCACGAGCGACGGCGGCGGCCGGGCAATCCGGGGTGGGGTCGGCGACGACCACCTCGACGCCGAGGGGCGCGGCCGCCTCCGCGAGCATCCGCCCGAGCTGGCCGCCGCCGATGATGCCCAGCACCGGGCCGTCCTCGCCGATGGCGACGTCGTCTGCTGTGCCCCCATTCATCGTCCGGGCGCTGGCCCGGTGGTGGTATAAGGATTGGTAGGTCGCCCGGTCGGGGACATGTCGCCTATCTTCGTTCGCGACGGTTGAGAAGTGCCCGGGGAGGGGTTCGAACCCTCGACCTCCGCATGTCCCAGGTGCGCGGCACG